>CAZDWO010000037.1:29848-35388 GCA_964509175.1 uncultured Saprospiraceae bacterium | reverse complement strand
TACAATATATACTTATATACTACCCAGTTACTTGTATTACAGAGGCTACCCTTTCTCCATAACAGCGGTCTCCTCCACCGGAAAATAATTTTTCTGATTTCCATCTATCAGCTTCTTGAGGGCTTCTATGTTTTTAGTCTCCTGTGCTTGGAAAGAACCACCCAGCATTTCCATTAAGGCAAACATAGATTTCATTACGATTCCTTTTCCGATAACTTTAGAATCTGTTTTTACGCTGGTCTTACCATCTTTTTTTGCAAATGAGATTACCTGCTCAAAATCCATCATGTCACTCTCAAAGTGCATATCAACATATTCGTTTTCTTTTATGGCTTTCAGGGTTTCTATCATTTCAAAATCTGGCTGTCCTTCTCCGGGATTTACAATCACCTTATATCTGCTTCCTACCTCATACTTATTACCACTTATGAGTTCCATACTCTTAAAACCTTCCAGCCACTGATCATAGGTAGACACATCTTGAGAAACTGCCCAGCTTTCTTCTATGGATTTATCGGTAAGAATTTCGTGTCCATAACTTACTGAGGGTTTAAGCAATCCTACTAAAAAGAAAAGCAGCAGAATGGCTAAGAGAAAAAATATGATATACTTTAGAATTTTCATTTTCGTTAGTTAGTTGGTTATAGTTAAGATAGGAAATTTATATTTTAAAAAAGTAGCTCTACTATTCCGAAGGTTTTTAGAATTATCAGAAATACAACGGCTACGAGTAAGCGATAAGCCCAGACATCTGCCTTGGGATGTTTTGAGGCAAACTCTGCCATGAAGTATCCTCCTACTGCCTGTCCTATAGCAATCAGCCCACCATAACCCCAGTGGATAAGTCCCTTGTAATGGAAATACCAGATGATGATACAGGTATATAGAAGGACGGTAAAACTCTTTATGACATTGCTCTCTATAATGTTTATCTGAGCGACGAGGACCATAATGGCTAGAAAGAAAACTCCCATACCCATCTGTATAAATCCACCATAAAAACCGAGGGCCAAAAAAGCAGGTATCGCTATCAGCGGATGTATCTTATGATCTAGCTGTGTCTTTATCAGCCACCTTTTTGGCTTTATAAGTATGATTAAAAATATTACGATGAGTAGATACTTAAACACTTCCTTAAAAGCTTCATTAGATATAATGGTAGCTGCATATACGCCGATAAAAGAACCGAGCACTACTAGGAAGATGTAGAACTTATTATTTCTGAGGACAGGGAACTTTCCGTTGTTATAGAATGAATAGTTGGTCGTGATGGACTGAGCCATAACTCCTACTCTGTTTGTACCATTGGCTACATTGGCTGGTAAGCCGAGTACCTCTGTAAGTATGCTGAGTGTGATTGCAGAGCCAGATCCTACCATCGTATTTATCCCACCAGCGAGTAGACCACCTGCGATGGCTATGATTATCTGATAGGTACTTAGGTCTTCCATAGAAATCTCTGTAGAGTTTATTCTGAGATTTCTTGGCAGAGTTCTACAAGGACTCCTCCTGAAGATTTAGGATGGACGAAGCAGATGAGCTTATTATCTGCTCCTTTTTTAGGGGTATCGCTGAGAAGTCTGAATCCTTCTTTTTTTAAGCGTTCCATCTCAACGACGATGTCTGGTACATCGAAGGCGATGTGATGCAAGCCTTCTCCTCGTTTTTCTATAAACTTAGAGATGGCATCGTCTCCTTTACCTGCTATGAGTTCTATTTTATTGGGACCAGATCTGAAGAATGAAGTTGTTACATTTTCTGATTCTACTTCTTCTTGTTTATAGGGAGCTGTTCCGAGCAGTTTTTCATAGAGTTCATTGGCTGCAGCCAAATCTTTTACAGCTATACCTATATGTTCTATCTTTCGCATCAGCGTAATTTTTTAATTGCTTCAAAGAAACAAAAAAGCCCCGATGATAAAATCACCGAGGCTTATTTTCTTTAAATTATGAGATTACTTTCTTACAGCATCTCTAATTTCTGTAAGTAATGACTGATCAGGAGTTGGGCCTGGATCAGGAGCAGCACCTAGTGCTTTGATCTTAGCTTTTCCTAACATAAATAATACAAATCCTACAATCAATAGATTGATGATCGTATTAAACCATGCACCGTATCTAATTGCATTTTCAGCTTTAGTTACTACACCATCAGCTCCTACTTCAGCAGCAGATAATACATGCTTCATAGAACCAAAATCAGTTCCACCAGCAAATTGACCCACTACAGGCATGATGATATCATTTACAAATCCATTAACTACTAATCCTACTGCACCTGCAAGTATTACAGCTATAGCAAAATCAATTACGTTCCCGGTAAAAATGAAATCTTTAAATTCTTTCCACATTGTGTTTTCGTTTTTAATATTAAATAATACTGTGTTGTCGCTAATTTAGACTTCTAAGATAGTAAAAAGATACACATATAAATAATATGTATATAATAAAAGCTGTGATGTAAAGGTCGGGGCTTCAAGATATTAGCTAGATAATAGACGCTTTTCATAGGGAATTCGGTCTATTTTCGATTAAAATATTATCATCTACTAGATATAAAAAAAGCCCCGATGTTAAACACCGGAGCCTATTTTTTTGCTGTATTAGACCAAGTTATGAGGCCAATTCCTCTCTAATCTTATTTAAAGCAGATCCTGCTCTTACCCATTCTATCTGTGCTTGGTTGTATGTATGAGATACTTTAAACTCATCATTTGTCCCATCGTGGTGGTCTAATTTTATCGTAAGTGGCTTTCCTGCCTCCATCTGATCATAATCTACAATGGTTACAATATCGTCTTGTCTAACTAAATCATAGTCCGATTTATCCACAAAAGTCAATGCTAGCATTCCTTGTTTCTTAAGATTAGTCTCATGGATTCTTGCAAAAGATTTTACGATTACCGCATTTACTCCTAAGAATCTAGGTTCCATCGCTGCATGCTCTCTAGAAGATCCTTCTCCGAGATTCTCTTCTCCGAATACTACTGTACCGATTCCTTTTGCCTGATATGCCTTAGCAGAATCTGGTACTGGTACGTAATCATTTTTTACATAATTAAGTACAGAGTTAGCTTTATCATTAAAGAAGTTTATCGCTCCTGTATAACAGTTTTCTGAAATATTCTGCAGGTGTCCTCTGTAGGTCAACCATGGTCCAGCCATAGAGATATGATCTGTCGTACACTTCCCTTTTACCTTTATGAGAACTCTCATGTCCGTCATATTCTCCTGTGTAATCGGCACAAAAGGAGTCAATAACTGAATTCTATCAGACTTAGGATCAACGTTAACTGTTATCCCACTTCCATCTGCTGCAGGTTCTTGATATCCTCTATCTTCTACTGCAAATCCATTGGGTGGCAACTCATAACCTGTCGGCTCATCTAGTTTTACCTGCTCTCCTTTATCATTAGTAAGTGTATCTGTCATCGGATTGAAATCCAATCTACCTGCAATCGCGACCGCAGCCACTATCTCTGGTGATGCTACGAAGGCATGAGTCTGTGGATTTCCATCTGCTCTCTTAGAAAAGTTCCTATTAAATGAATGGATGATACTGTTTTTAGGAGCATTCATCGGATCCTTATATCTAGCCCACTGTCCTATACATGGTCCACATGCATTGGTAAAAATAGTGGCATTTAGATCTTCAAAAATCTTAAGTATTCCATCTCTCTCCGTCGTAAATCTTACCTGCTCACTTCCTGGGTTAATACCGAACTCTGCTTTGGTCGTCAATCCTTTATCTACTGCTTGTTTTGCGATCGATGCAGCTCTAGATAAATCCTCATATGACGAGTTAGTACATGATCCGATCAGTCCCCACTCTACATCTAGTGGCCACCCATTTTCAGTTGCCTTATCCGTCATCTCTTTACCAGCATTGGTAGATAGATCTGGAGTGAAAGGTCCATTGATTAATGGCATTAATTCCGATAGGTTTATTTCTATCACCTGATCAAAATATTTTTCTGGATTTTCGTAGCATTCAGCATCAGCTGTTAAATGCTCTGCAACTCCCTTAGCAGCATCAGCGATATCCGCTCTATCCGTTGCTCTGAGGTATCTGTCCATACTGTCATCATACCCAAACGTAGAGGTCGTAGCACCGATCTCTGCACCCATGTTACAGATGGTTCCTTTTCCTGTACATGACATACCGATTGCTCCATCTCCGAAGTATTCTACGATTGCTCCTGTTCCACCTTTTACGGTAAGTATATCTGCTACTCTTAGAATTACATCCTTAGGAGATGACCATCCAGACAGTTTTCCTGTAAGTTTTACACCGATGAGTTTTGGGTTTTTAAGCTCCCATGCCATACCTGCCATCACATCTACTGCATCTGCTCCACCTACTCCGATAGCGACCATTCCTAGACCTCCAGCATTTACTGTATGACTATCTGTACCGATCATCATACCTCCTGGGAAAGCGTAATTTTCTAAAACCACCTGATGTATGATTCCTGCTCCTGGTTTCCAGAATCCGATTCCATACTTATCAGAAACAGACTCTAAGAAATTAAATACCTCATTACTGGTATTTATGGCATTCTGTAAATCAGCATCGGCACCTATTTTGGCCTGAATCAGGTGATCACAGTGTACAGTAGATGGCACCGCTACCTTATCCTTACCAGCCATCATAAACTGCAATAAGGCCATCTGAGCTGTGGCATCCTGCATCGCTACCCTATCCGGATTATAGAAAACATAGTCTTTACCTCTTCCATAATTCTGTAAAGGAGAATCTGGGTGTAAATGAGAATAAAGAATCTTTTCTGAAAGCGTTAGAGGACGATCTAATTTTTCTCTGATTTGCTTAATCTTACCTGGTAAAGCTGCATAATGAGCTTTAATCATACCGATATCAAATGCCATAGCTAATTTTTATTTTTCTAATATTAAGACTACAAAAATACAATTTAAGGTCTGTTACAGATTGATTTTCTAGGGACCTTAGATAGATTTATTTCAAAAAATGTACCCAATCTGTAATTTTTAGACCTATAATACTACTAATAGATTAAGAATGCAATCCTCGGATACAAAATATCAACAAGAGTTTATCGATCTCGTTCAGCAGAATGAGGCATTACTCTTTAAAATCGTAGGGTTATACTGTAATAATCAGAAGGATAAGGAAGATCTAAAGCAGGAGATTCTATATCAGGCATGGAAGTCATTTCCCTCTTTTAAGAAGGAGTCTAAATTCTCGACCTGGTTTTATAGAGTAGGACTGAATACGGCTCTCAATTTTTTGAAAAAGGCCAAAACTCCTGTAGAACCTATCGAGAAAGCAGAGAAGCAACTTGCAAATAATAATGAACCAGAGGATAGAAAGGAACAACTGTTTCTAATCATAAAACAACTCAATGAAGTAGATCGGATGCTTATCATGCTCCATCTAGATGGACACAAAAATCAAGAGATCGCAGAGATTACAGGTATGACCCAAAATCACATAAACGTAAAACTACATCGTATAAAAAACAATATTATAAATCACTTTAAAACTAAATCCTATGTCTAATC
>CAZDWO010000037.1:0-29748 GCA_964509175.1 uncultured Saprospiraceae bacterium | reverse complement strand
ATCGTATAAAAAACAATATTATAAATCACTTTAAAACTAAATCCTATGTCTAATCCATTCTCAGAAAGAGAGCTCCAGAATGTCTGGAACGAGATGGCGTCGGAAAAATTTAAAGATCGTCAACTCGAAAAACAAGAAATTATGAATGCTATAAAATTAGATTCTCAATCGACTATTGTCGAATTAAAAAAAGGCCTGAAATATAAACTACAGTATACAACTGTCTTTATTGTTTTCTTTTTTGTGTTTACCCTAATGGAGATATTTCTTTATGAGAGCAATACTGGATTTCTCTACTATCTAGCACTAACGATGGCAAATATTCTTTTCTTCTTCTTTATTAGATCAAGGCATAAGCAAATGGACTCTGAGTATTCTATGAATGGCTCCATGCTTGTTACACTCAAAGAAAACCTTAGGGTGATTAAATCAACAATCAGCCTCGAGCGATTCTGGGGAATTATTGCGATTCTTTTTATATCCATATATGGGATTAATCAATTTGTTGAGAACTCTAGTACTTCTAAATCTTTAATAATTAAAATATCGATTTACTTAATCCTCATCGTTGGATTAGGTTTTATAGCAGAATACTTCACTCAGAAAAAATTTGGGACTCGGATTAAGAAATTGGAAGAGAATATTATTAGGCTGGAGACATTGAAGTAAGCAAAAATGGGATTATTATATCACCCTTTCAGGGTTTCTTTGCGGCTTAAATTTGAGGGCAATTAATGTTTCATCCCTTTGGGATTTATAACTGTCGTAAAATTAGGTGTCGCTCCGCTGGAGCTATTATTGGTTATTTCTACAAAACCAACCTCTTTTTTTTAATCTCGATACAGAGTGAGAGATCTTCAGAAAATGGAAGTATGGCTTCGTATTTTGATAGAAAGCTATCATCAAAAGACTACACTTTTTAGTTTAGATATCCGATTTTCATCGGCTAAGGTTTCCTCCTCGAGACTGAAGATTCCTCTTCCTGTCGTCATGCTGAATGAAAAAAAAGCGAGTAGTAATTATTTGTATTCTCTGAAGTCGTCCACCATTAATTACTTGCCGCTTCCTTCTTATCTTTTGCAGGGAACTGCAGGACAAAACGCTGAGCATGTTTTAGAGGTTTACGAGTAGTCTGTAATGCCTCTTCCTGATTCATGAGGACATTATAGATGTCTCTTCTTACTGTGGGACTCTGATAGTAATAATTATGGTTTCCAAAATCAAAACGCTCGTTATCATTTAATAAGGAGCAGTCTACCACTTTTACCATATGAGAAATGGCATCTAGCTGATCGTCTGATAAACCTGTGAGTCCTATACGTTTTGAATCTGCCAGCTGACCGGAGACAGTAAGCACTCGATCGGTATTATGTCGATAGACGCTGATTCCTTTTACCACCTCACCTATCTCAGCCAATGGTTCTCCTTTTTCAAAGATGGTAGGCTCGATATCTGGTGCTGCCATGATGTGCTCATCTATAATCGGAATATCGAACTCTTCTCTGAGTCGATTAAAAACTCCTAGGAATACTCGATTTCCCATAGAGTGAGTGATCAGATAGACCTTAGTATCTGGGTTTCTCTGTTTTGCAATTCTGATGGTCTGAGCCATAAATCCTGCGTAATAATATCCCAGGTCAATCGCCTTAGGAATTCCGGCAAGGTAATTAAATCCTACATTCCAGCTGTAGGTAATCTGTATGCCTATAGTCGATCCATCATTATCCGAGATGTCCTTCTGGATGGCAGAGTTATTAAGCTTAGTAAAATAGCTTCGATGAGCTCCGAATCCATGTATGTAAAATAGAAGATCACACTTCTCTGGCTTGAGATCATTGAGATGCTCTCTTACTTTTCTCAGATGCTTCTGAGCGGAGTCGCCATCATGTTTGTATGTTTTTTTATTGTACTCGATGTCAACTTTGTATTCCTCATCATAGGTCAGATTTCCCACGTATAAGGTTTTATCTTCCTCGCTTTTCCACTCCAGAAATAAATAGGGATTAGGAATCTGAGCGATTACTGCAGAACTAACAACAATATGTAGGAAGATGACACTGAATGCTTGCATACAGAGTAATAAACGTAAATCTGAGTGATTACGTTTTAAAGAAGACAAGATATTTTTTAAGTAAAAGCTGGTAAAAGCCTCTTCTTAGTTTAATTCTCCAGAAGAGTCAGCGTACCATACAGCGATACCTACTATCAAAAACACAACTGGGATAATTCCTAAAGCGGTCATAAGTTTCTTATTTATACTATTAAGATTGAAAATCGGTCCAAAAGTCACAAACTGGAGAAATCTCCTTTAAATTTTAAGGCTTGATCGATGTGAGCAAGATGATGCTTTCCATGCCAGGCATATAAAGCAGTATTGGTAATCAGGTTTACTTTTCTACGCTTAGCTGGGTGTACATACTCTCTTACAAACTGCTCATGGCTCATAGAATTAAGCAGTTCCATCCATTTATTATGAATAGACTTGAGGAGATTAATGCTATCTGTAAGATCATCACTCTGTCCATCAGGAAGTAATGACCAGTCTTTTTCATTATAGGGCTTTATAATAGGATCCTCTTCTGTCAGAGTTAGTTTATGTCTCATGACACTGTTCATATGACTGTCTGCGAGATGATGCACTACCTGCTTTATCGTCCATCCATCTGGTCTGTAAGGAAAGTTAAGTTCTTCTTTAGAAAGTCCAGAAACTTTTGTCTCTATCTGTTCTGGAAGTTTGCTGATATCAACTATAAAACCGTCAAGAGCACCATCTTCAAAATGTGGGTTGAATCTTCCGACTGGATATTTTAGCAGTTGCAATTGTGCTTCGTTCATAATTTAAAAATCAAGTTCTATAGTGTCTCCAGTATTTAAAGAATCCTTGCCAGGTTTCTTTTTGGTGCTCTTCTTTTTAGGTACTGCTTTTTTAGTAGTGGACTTTTTAGCTGTTGGTTTCTTGGCTGCAGACTTTTTTGCTGCGGGTTTCTTTGTGGCAGCAGGCTTCTTGGCAGCGGGCTTTTTTACTGCAGGTTTCTTTGCTGCTGGTTTTTTAGGAGCTGGTTTGGCCTTAGCCTTTGGTTTCGGCTTTGGTTTTGGTTTGGCTGGAGCCAATGGTAATTCTGGGGCAGCTGCTTTACTCTCTTCTTCCTGCTGAGGAGCATCCCCTTCTGTCTTATTTATTTTCAAGATTTTGAACTCTCCTAATTTATTACCGAGTGCCTTGTATCCTTTTATATCTATGAAGCTTTCAAAGTCCATTTCTTTGTCAAACTTCTTGCCTCCGGTCTTGTAGGAGAACATCGCTTTAGCTCCTTTTTTCGCTGAAGCGAAATATAACTTAGAACCCTTACTCTCTGTGATAAACGAAAATTTATCATCGAGCTTAGAGGTTTCTACTTTGAATCTTTTGACCATAGTCCAGCCCTTCTCTCCCTCGTAATACATGGCAGAGATTTCTGTATCCTTATTAAATCGAGCAACCTCGACTAGCATGGCTGGATCGTATTTTTTATTAAGGTCTAGATCGTTTACTTCGTAAGTTCCATCTTTATAAATCGCAATCAGCTGATCTCCAGTATCGAACTTGCCTAGATCCTCTCCTCTCTCATCCTGGTTTATACGACCATTGTCCATATCTATCCATGCCTTAATGGCCCCTAGAGAAGATTTCCCCTGCTCTAGCTGAGTGACCTTACGTACTGGATACTTAGTCACAATATTTCCTCCAGCTCCTCGTCCTTTTATATCAAGATCTGCAAAGTCAAATTCAAAGATTTTCTTTTTTGCTTTACATCCTGGAGAGAGTTGGAACTGTACTTTTTCCGATTCTCCGTTTTTATTTGCAGTGAAGTAGATGATTTTAGATCCTGGTGTTCCTTTGGTAATGTGGTAGGCCTTGTCTCTGGTTATACCGGTTACGTTAAACCGTTTTGCCATGGCTCTTCCAGTCTTACCATCTACATAGATTACATTATAGGTCGTACGATCGTCTCCTTTTTTCCATACAGCTGCATGGAGCATATTCTTGCCGATAAAGACCTTGTCAGTTATTCTCACCACTTTCATGATTCCCTCTTTGGCAAATCCGATTACGTCAGACATGTCAGAACATTCCTCTATAAACTCGTCTTTCTTCATCCCTGTTCCTACAAATCCTTCTTTGAAATTTGCATAGAGCTTGGCATTATTCTGGACGACTGCCTGGACTTTTATGTTTTCAAAGTTGGTCAGTATGGTTCTTCTTTCTCTACCCTTTCCATACTTTTCTAAGAGTCTCTCATAGAAAGCAATGGTGTACTCAGTAAGGTGAGCGAGATCGTATTTTACTTGTTTAAGTTCTTCTTCGATTTTGGCAATAGCCTCATCAGTTTTAAACTTATTGTACTTAGAGATTCTCTTTATCTTAATCTCTGTCAGTCTGATAAGATCATCCTCTGTGATATCACGTTGTAAGCGTATACGTTTATCGTTTTTCTTGGCTTTATCAGAAGGAGTAGCGACATATTTTTTAAGACCTTTTTCTATTGCAACTAGCACTTCTTCAAAAGACTCACATTCCTCGATGTCTCTATAGATTTTGTTTTCTATAAAGATTTTTTCTAAGCTGGTCATGTGCCATTTCTCCTCGAGTTCTTTTTTCTTGATCTCGAGTTCCATGCCCAGAAGGGTCTTAGTACGGAAGGTGCAGATTTCTAAAATCTCGTTTACCGTTAAGAAATGCGGCTTGTCTTCTACGATTACGCAGGCATTAGGAGATACAGATATCTGACAATTAGAAAAGGCATAGAGTGCATCGATGGTTACCTGAGGACTTACTCCAGGAGCTAGATGGACTAGTATCTCTACATCCTTGGCAGTATTGTCGGTAAGCTTTTTGATTTTTATTTGACCCTTGTCATTGGCTTTAAGGATGCTATCTATAAGATTAGTCGTCGTTACCCCATATGGCAACTCCGTTATGGCTAGAGTCGTCTTATCTCTCTGCTCTATCTTTGCTCTTATTTTTACTCTTCCACCTCGCTTACCACCATTATACTCACTTACATCTGCAAAACCACCTGTGAGAAAATCTGGATATACCTTGGCCTTTTTTCCTTGTAGGATTTTTATGGATGCCTTTATAAGTTCGATAAAATTATGTGGTAGAATCTTAGTCGATAGTCCTACAGCGATACCATCTACTCCTTGTGCTAAGACCAATGGAAATTTTACAGGTAGTGTAATCGGCTCTTTATTACGACCATCGTAGGACATCTGCCACTCTGTGGTCTGAGGATTGAAGATTACTTCTTTGGCAAATTTGGTCAGTCTCGCCTCTATATATCTAGCAGCTGCTGCTGAGTCTCCAGTTCTCACATCACCCCAGTTTCCCTGAGGATCAATCAATAAATCTTTCTGTCCGAGTTTTACCAGTGCCTGACCGATAGCTGCATCTCCATGTGGGTGATACTGCATGGCATGACCGATGATATTTGCTACCTTATGATATCTACCATCGTCCTTATCTTTTAGACTTTGAAGTATCCGTCTCTGCACTGGCTTAAGCCCATCATCGATAGCAGGAATCGCTCTTTCTAGAATTACATAAGAAGCATAATCGAGGAAATACTCTCGGTACATCCCGTTGAGCGTAAGTAAAGCATCTTCCCCTTGTACTTCTGTATCTGCATCAGGTTTGAATCCTTTATTTCCTTTCTTTTTTGCCATGTATATGAGCTTGAGTAATTGACATATAAAGATACATATATAAAATTGTTATATGATGGAATGTAGAGACAAAAGGTAGGCTCTTCTGTGGGGATCTTGATTTGGAGATTAGAGGATTTACTACACAAGCCTATGTAGATGAAAAATCTAGAAGGAAGGAAACTCCTGGTGTGTATATGGGTTTTAGGAATTTCAGTCGATAATTAGAGAAGAAAGGAGGAAATCTATGCGATATCCTTAACCGCCTTCTTAAACTCACTCCAGGCAATGGTCTGGCTTTTGTCTCCATCAAATTTTTTGAGGAGTTCTTTAGAGACTACTCCATGTAGGAAGGAGTTTACCTTGGATTTTTTGAGGAGTTTTTTTACTTCTTTACGATTGAGAACACCGTCGCTGTTTTTATCGAAGAAGCTAAAGGCGTCCTCTGGAGATTTAAACTGTTGAGTGAGGACGATTTTTATTTTATTTAGGATTTCTTTTTTCTTGGACATAATCGCTGTAATTGCTGATGCAAGGATACGGATTATATGTAAATAAATCGTAATGTATTATTCTTTTGTGAGAAACACAGATTTTACGGATTATAGGATTACACTGATTTATATCGATTAAGCAAACTCTGTGGAATCTAGGAATCTGATTAATCCGTGTTTCTTAATCCTAACATAGATTTACTTTGGTGTAAACCTATTTTAGGACAAGACAACAAGACAATTTCCACCCATTTATCCCCTCAAGGAGAACATATATGACAGATTCCGAAAAGAGTTAAAAAAATGCCCATCCAGTTTTCTCTGGATGGGCAATAAATACAATTATTAAAAAAACAAAACGTGCTAATGTCTCTTTTTTCTGAATTCGTTTTTAAAGAGCTGTCTTCTTAATTCTCGGTCTATGATTACTTCTTTGTCCTCTGGGATATAAATATTGTAGACGATTTTCTGTCGGCGATATTTATCTCCTTTCTTTATTCTGAATACTTCTGGAATTAGAATTTTATTTTCTTCTACTTTCTCGGCTATAGCAGTCATCGCGGCAATTTTTCTAGCCTGAGCCTTAGAAGCACCACGAGAAGAAGTTTCTTTATTTATAGTGATTACCTTATCCTCTGTCTTATACACGTTTATACGTATGTTGTCTCCGTATACTCCGTCTCGATTTGCTATTACATTCCCTAGAGTAATGTATCCATCTTCTAGATACTTACTCTCTGCTAGGTCTATGTAAATCTTCTTATCTGCTACAGTGTAAGTAGCTTCTTCTTCTATGGTTGCTTGGTTTGCATAATTAGGAATGTGAGAAGTAAAGCTTAGTGCAAAGACTGCAAAGCATATCAACAAAGTAATCCACATTCCACTTCTTACGTAAGGTTTCAATCTATATGAACTGAAGACTCTAACTACTGCAAATATTCCTAGTAAAAGCAATAAGAAAATAGTCGCCATCCCTGTTATCCAGGCTAGTCCTGTCAGAAAAGTACTGCTACCTGAGAAGTATGACACATATGGTGATACCGTAAAGAAAGAGAAAATATTTACTATCAAAAGTAAGCCTAAAATAAAGGCAACTAGTCCGACTATAAAATATAGGAAGGGTTTAGCAATGGTTTTTAGCAGCGTAAAAATTCCTACTACTATCGATCCTAGAAGAGAAATCCCCGAGGAAAGGGCTGATCGGACCGAAAAAGAGGTTGCTTCACCGCTTTTTTTTTTGATCCTAGATCACTCCATGTTCCGGTACCTCGCTCTACGATTCCATCTACCTCGTCCTTTACTGTTTTGGCAATGGTATCTATATTTATCGGCTCTCCTTTCATGGCTAGCTTATCGGCTGAGGTCTTTGCCTCAGGTACGATAAGTATTAAAATGATGTATGGAATTATAGACAGTCCTCCTGTAAAGAGCAGTACTAGAGCCAAGATTCTCACCCATAGAGGATCACTCCATCCAAAGTAAGCCGCGATTCCAGAACATACTCCACTGATTACCTTATCGTCTCCATCTCTGAACAAACGCTTGTTTATTCTTTTGCCAGTATAGGCAGAACTGTTAGAATTAGTATTATTATTTGCTCTTTGTTTAGGCTCCGCATATTCTTCTGCTATAGCTCCGAAGTCTTCTGGAGTGCCCATAATTTTTATGGTATCTCCTAAGTCTTTATTAGAAATAATCTTAGTACCAGAATTATTCTCCATGAAGAGCTCAGCCATCCTTGCTTCTATGTCATACATAATCTCCTCGTAGCCTGGCGACATGGAAAAGTGAGATTTGAGCGTCTCTAGGTAGGTACGCAGAGATGAGTAAGCATCCTCATCTATCGTAAAAGGAAAACCTCCCAGATTGATATTTACTATTTTATTCATCTTAATTATTTAGTCTTTTGGTCTTGTTTTTTAATTGGTGATAATGGTTTGGGTAGATTCGTTTACTGCATGTTTTAGTTCCGTCCAGGTATCTAGTAGACTGGTGAGGAAGGTAGTGCCTGCTTCTGTAATCGAGTAATACTTTCTAGGTGGTCCAGCATTAGATTCTTTCCAGTTGTAGGTCAGTAGTTCTGCATTCTTAAGTCGGTTAAGGAGAGGATATAATGTACCCTCTACTACGATTAGTTTGGACTCTTTGAGTTTTTTAATTATATCAGAAGGATACATCTCCTCGGTAGATATAATGGATAAAACACATAGTTCCAGTATTCCTTTTCTCATCTGTGCTTTAGTGTTTTCTAATTTCATTATTTGGTGATTGTATTAATCAACACTTCAAATATATGTAAAACATATAGTACTATGCAATACATAGTACTATAATTTAACCTAGTACTATATGAAATGAGCTTATTTATCGACAAACGGCTAGTTTTTCTTTCTAAGCCTTTAAAAAAGCTCAGATAGTTTACAATTTATAAAGTGTCTCTCTAGTGTTTTATAGACCTGACACATTTTGGCTTAAGCCAAAAGCACTCTTCTATAATAATGAAAACAAAAAGGAGCTCTTTCCTAGATTTAATCAGATCCACCAGAGAAATTGCTTAATTTGACTCTTAATGAAGACTTACTTTTTACCATTGTTTACCTTACTCTTTTTTGGCTTAAGCCAAAATGGCATCTCACAAATAGATAAAGTTCCAGAGGTCTATTACGATGATAAACCCGAAATTTTTAAGGTTAACCCGTTCAGCATTCCGGCAAGCCAATCACTATTACTGTCTTATGAAAGAGCTCTTACTCATGATAGAGCTGTAGAGATGAGAATAAAATTTCTCAACATAGCTATCGTAGGTGATTCTAATAATAATTTCGGGATAGGAGGTGATATAGGATATAAAGTGAAGATGCGATCAATATTTAATTCTGATAATGACCATGACTATGGCCATCTAGCACATGGTGCATATTTTAAAGGCTTAATAGGATTCCATTACCAAAATGACAAGCCTAATAACGTAATCCAAAGAGAGTATCGTCTCGTAAATGTGGGACTAGAGGTCGGAAAGCAATTTATCTTTCAAAATAGTTTTTGCTTAGACCTTTATGTGGGTTTACACTTTTATGCAGGACCAGAAAGATTTATAGTTGACCGCTTGAATATATTGCCCTCTACTCAAAACTGGGTCTTTGGTGATTTACGAGGACAAGAAAATACTGCCATAAGTGCAGGAATCAAGATAGGTTCCGTTTTTGGAAAATTCTATAGATAGAGTTGTCTTCAGTCATCATAAAGCCGTCGAAGGAAATACAACCGATCTCATGGTTAAGTATCCTTTTTAAATTACTGTTAGGTTTATATACAAAGCGTTTCTTGTTCAACCCATCCCAGCCTTCCCTTAAATTGGAAGGAGTTAAAAGTCCTTTTATATTTACTAAGAACAGATAGTCCTATATTATCGTTTGCTCTTTTTCAATTAGTATAAGAAAAGCTCGCTTTAAAATCTAAAAGTTCCAGTAAGGAATCTACCACAATCATTATTACTGATCTTATAAAAATCTTCAAAGTTTACAAATCGTGAACTAGCTGTCCTATGATTTATAGACAAGACACATTTTGGCTCAAGCCAAAGTTACTCTTTCACAATAATCAAAACAAAAAGAGGCTCTTCACTCAATAGAAGCATTTACAGCTTAGAATAGGCTCAAATTTGATTTATCGAATTACGGTAAGGACCAAAAAACTAGAAAAAAAAGATAAGTATAGAAACACAGAACAACTTTAAAAAAGAGGAGCGGTCTACTTTAGATCGCTCTTTTCTATTATGGGCTGAGCAGATTTTCCAAAACTCAAACTGGTACCGATTCTAAGAGCTGAATAGTTTGCACTATCAGGATCGAGTACTCCTAATATGTTATCCGCAGAAAGTATTATCTGAAGCGGACCTGCAGAGAAGGAACCTCCTAGTCCTACATTAAAACTACCTGCAGTCGAACTGAGTGATAGATTAAGCTGTTGCTTCCCAAAACGGAATTTATTTATCAGACCATATGTGCTTAAGCTATTAGAAAAAGAATTCTGACTATATACTAATGCCAGACCATATACCTCAGATATATCTACTCCGAACATTGCATTTATTCTAAAGCCTAGACCTGTAGAGTACTGAAATAATCTTTCCTCTAAATCTAAAATCGCCAGTAAAGAATCTTCTACGACGATATCATTCTCATCATTTAAAAAATCTAACAAATCAAAGCCCTCATATAAAAGTGTATCCTCACTGCTGTACTGCGTAGAATTTTGGCTCCAGTTTATATTACCGATATCTAGGGCAGAAAGAGCATAGCTTATCTTATTAGACTTTCCATAGATTCCTAAGTCTAGTCCAATGCTTTTATTATCAGTAAGTCCTCCAAAACTAATGGCATCAAAATCTACTGTCACATCATCTAGACCGTTATAATCAACACCTCCAGTACTATTAAAAGTAATCCCGGTAGGACTCGTAAGTGATAATTGATAGATATCTGGAGAAGTAAATAAACTCAAATCATTTCTCGGTGTAGAGATGTCTGATATTCCTGCTATATATTTAACTCTCGCTCCTAGATTTATAGCTCCTAGCTCTTTTACATATCCAAAATGTACCTGATGGAAACTAGAAACCTCCAACTGATGACTTAGGTCTAATGACTCTCCTATAAAGCCTGCATTTCCCTGCTCATATAATAATATCAGGTCTCTACTATAAGCAAGATTAGATCTTGCTCGTATTCCATATCCTAGAGAAAACATATTAGACCCACGTCTAAGGTCTAAGGAAGCTAGGTTTAAGTCTAAATTATATTGTAAGTCGTTTCTAGGATCTAAATCATTTATAACATTGTTGAAATCTAGGGTAAAAACTCCATTCCCTTGATCTAATAAAAAATCTCCTATTGCAGGACCAGAATTTGTACCGCTAAAACCTAGTCCCGGTAGGGTCAAGGTAAATCCCTCGTCTTGTTTCATCTGGGCAGGAAGCAATGGATTGTGCTGTCTGATATTATCCCAGGCTAGCCAGTTTATATTTTGGGCTACAGCCAAATTAGTACAAAAACAAAAAACAAAAAGCCATACTATTTTTCTCATTCTGCTAATCTTACTTTGGCTCCTAGCCTTAGGTCTAAGGCATAATTATCAAAAATCCACTCTGGCACTTCTCCACCTGGGCTCTGCATACTAACTATAAATACCATCTCATCCGCTGAGGTAGCATTTTCTATTCTATCGGGTTCAAATGGAATAAAGGTAGTCGTCTCTCCTCGTGACAGAACAGTACCATCACCAGTTACTTGCCCTGGTTCTATCCTAAATGGATTTACAAATAATGAATCTGTTGTAACTCCGTTTGACCTAAAATAGCCCTGAATATCTAACTGAAAAGGAAAGTCATTTTCTGTAACAAGTTTAAACTCAGCACTATCTATATTCTCAAAACCTCCAAAATCTAAATCAAAGGTATCTGTCAGTAAAAGATCGTTTGCATACATGTTTAACGGCATCTCTACATCTGTAAAAACCTCGTAGTAACTATCGTTAGTTATAAAACCGACTATAGAGGGATCATTATCTGGATTACCAATGGCATTTATATCAAAGAATACACGTGCTACTCGCTCGTTAAAGACGAGCTGTATGTTGGAATTTTGAGGAGTAAAAACAAAACTATCCCTCTTTACAACTCCGACCTCACCTAAGGAAGGAAAATCAAACTCTACTCCGTTATCTATAAACTCTCCTTCTAAATCAAAAACATTATCCTCTACGGTTGTAAATCTTATCTGATTAAATTCCGCTCTAGTCGGAAACCCAAATGAATTTTCTACTCTGATATTTACTCTCGGCTCCTCAAACCATAGACCACCACTTAACCAATTACTAAAGGCTCCTACAGTAATCACATTTCCCTGTACTGGGTTTACTTCTCTTCCAAAGAATCCTTCTATGTAACTAAAATCTAATCTATCAAACTGAAAGACTAAATCATCTAGTAGAATACGTTCTCCATTTGGTCTAGTGGCAGTATACTCTACCGTTAGGTCATTATTCTGCAAGACCAGTTCCCATCCATCTAAGGACTCATCAGGAGTATTTAAAAAAGTTTCTCCAGCAGGAAGCACAAAGGTGCTTTGATAACTACTTCCGTTAGACATAACCTCTGGTATGGATATCTGAACAGTAATATCTTCTTGCAATTCAGAACCTATAACCCATCTAATATTTACATTGTCAAATACGGCACTATTTAAAACCCAGTCAGCTGGAAAACTCTGAACTGGCAATGGCACTACAAAGACTGTATCTAATATTAAAATCGGAAGCCCAAACTCTACAGGTGCAAAAATATCTCTTGCCTCTCGTCGCACAGGCTCTGCGGAATATAAAACCGTAAGTCTCCCATCCGGATCTACTCTTACAGAAGCATTGCTACTTGTATTTTCTGCTATGTCGAGAATAGTAGCAGAGGTATTTACAAGGGGAAGTGCATATTCTCCACTAGAGTCAGTTTCTATCTCAGAAACCTCCGTCAAATCTGTACATGATCCTAGAAGACCAAGCAGAGCTATCGCTATGAAAAACTTGAAAGCATGAGAAAATGCCATATTTCGTGTGTTTACTGGAAGTCTATAATTATGACGCGTATTTTACACATTCCACCTATTAGCTAAGCTCTATTTCTTGCCCCAGCTCTGGAATATTAACGTTTTTGAACCCGTTTTTGCCCAAATACTTTCTAAATTTCTTCTGAGTGTCATACTCACCATGCACTAAATAGATAGACTTCAGGCCTTTTTTTATAGGGTTTAAGAACTGTACAATCTCTTTACGATCAGCATGAGCAGAGAAGGAATGCATGATTTCTATTTTTGCATTTACATTTTTCCATTCTCCAAATAACTTCAAAGTCTCCGCTCCAGCTCTCAATATTCCTCCAGCACTATCAGGAGAGCAATATCCCACTATCATAATCGTAGTCTTAGGATCTTCTAGATTATTAAATAAGTGATGACGGATTCTTCCAGCATTCATCATGCCTGAGGAACTGATGATTACGCAGGGTTCGTTGGTTTCATTTAAGGCCTTAGAGCCTGCTACCGATCTTACATAGGTCAGATCATTAAACCCAAAAGGGTTATCATCTATCAGCATGTACTCGTTAAGAGCATCATCGAAGCATTCCGGATGAGCACCATAGACTTGTGTCGCATTTACAGATAGTGGACTGTCCACATAGACCTTTATTTTAGGAAGTTTTCCAGCGGTAGCTAGTTTATCCATCATGTATACAATCTCCTGGGTCCGTCCTACACTGAAGGCTGGGATGAGCAATCTTCCTTTATTATCTACACAAGTTTCTTTTACGATTTGTAGAAAACGATCTGTCTGCTCAGGAGTAGATTCATGCTCTTTATCTCCATAGGTAGACTCACAGATAAGGTAATCTGATTCTTCCATCAGCTGTGGATCTCTAAGTATCGGTCTATCAGGTCGACCTATATCACCGGTAAAGCCAAGTTTTATAACTCGGCGACCTTCTTTTATACGCAGATTTACACTGGCACTACCCAGCAGATGACCAGCATCATTAAATCTTATTTCTACCTTATCATTTATATGTATCCACTCTGCATATGGATAAGATCTAAAGAGTTCCATTGCAGGTAAGACATCCTTACTAGTATAAATGGGATCTCTACGAGGCTTACGTCTTTTCTTTTTCTTTTTGGCCTGGCGTTTATTCCAGAATTCTGCTTCTCTTTCTTGAATCTTAGCACTATCGAGTAGCATAATCGCACATAAACTACGAGTGGCATGTGTGCTATGGATACATCCCTTAAATCCTTTTTTTACAAGTTGTGGAACTCTCCCAGTATGATCTATATGACCATGTGATAAAATCAAGCAATCTACCTCTCTAGGATCAAAATGAAACTCACTATTGCTTTTTATATCTGACTTTCCTCCACCCTGATATAAACCACAGTCTAATAATATTTTATATCCACTATCTAAGGTGATAAGGTGAGAACTTCCTGTTACATTTCTCGCTGCTCCGCAAAATTTAATCTTCATATACTTCTTTATGCATTCGTTATAAAACGAATCGATTTCTCAATAAGTTTTAAATTAAAACCCAACAAAGATATTAAAAGAAAAAGCCATTCAAGTTGAATGGCTTCAGGTCAATAATTATATCTAATATTTGCTGTTTTTATGATCCCAGAATGACAAACCGCTTTGCGATGCGATTCTTGCCTTCCACCTTTAAATTTACCGTATAGGTTCCCGGAGGATACTGACTGAGGTCAAAATTCATTTCATTTTCTAAGTCATCTGATTCCTTTTCTAAAAGTCTTTGACCCTGACCATTATAGATTTCTATATGTCCACTAGTCGATTCTATATTGTTAAATGATACATTCAGATTTCCTCTCGTCGGATTAGGGAAAAGGCTCAGCTGAGTTCGATCTAATTGTTCTTCTGCATTTCTAGCAGTGCTAATCTCCTCTTTTAATTTTTCTGTTTCTACTTCTGGTTTAAAGACCATACCCTTTATAGTCAGATAAGTATTTACAGGATCCGTGTTTGCAGAGATCGTTACTCTTTTACTCTGGCTCGCTCCTTCTACCTTTCCTTTATTTTTAGAATCAAATTTTACTAAAAGGTAAGACATTTCTCCAGGCATAATCGGTTCCTTTGGAAATTCTGGAACGGTACATCCACAAGAGCCTTTGGCATTTGTAATAATGAGTGGCTCAGAACCCGTATTAGTAAATGTAAAAACGTTTTGGATAATTTCTCCTTCCATGATTTCTCCCCATTGGAAAGTCGGCTCATCAAATTCTATAGAAGTTTGTGGAGTTGTAAATGCATCGTTCTGTGCAGTTACTGCATTAGTAAATGATAGCGTAAACAGAACTAAAAGACATAAAATATTTTTCATGTTGACTAAGGTTGGTGAATCAATAAAACGGATTCTATTCTCTAATGAGTATTCAAATTAACTAAAACTAAGATGCAATGTTTGTTTAAATGGTTGTGTTAGTAGACTATTAGGATAAACGGAAATTTTATTAATGGAGTCTAGAACCAAAGTGTTTCTTGTTCAACTCATCCCAGCCTTCACTTAAAATGGAAGGAGTAAGAGCAGGCATTCATCAGTTTTCCAAAACCTCTAGTGCAGTACGTCGATTGTATCTATGCTCCTGCTCTGTACAGTTTACTCCATTGGTACAGCGGTTTCTAATCTCTGACTCTCCTCTACCCTCAGTGATGATTCTGTTAGTGGCTATTCCTCGACGCGTAAGGAAAAGTTTAGCAGATCGGGCTCTTTGTCTGGATAAGTCGAGATTGTACTCGTCTTTTCCACGGGAATCTGTATGCGATATGAGTCTTACCCTCATGGAAGGATTGGCTAGCATAGCAACATATAAGGCTTCTAACTCTCCTACTGCATCTGGGCGGATAGTAGCACTATTGTACTCATAGTAGATGTTTTCAAATTCAAACTTTGATCCGATCTCTGTAGGAATATAAACTGTACTTGCAGGTTCTGGAACGGTTTCTATGATTACTCGCTCTGGCATTACTGTCGGACGAGTAACGAGAGATCTTATTGGTTGATCATTTTTTATCTCTTTAGGAATCATACTGATGATCCATTCGTTTTCTTCTATCACTGGGTCATAAATAAATCTACTTTCTTTATAACCTGGAATATCTACCAGTATGGTATACTTAGATTTGGTCGACATTTTAAAAACCTGCTCTCCTTGATCATCAGTCCTTATTACAAAGGAAGTCGTGTTTACAGTTTTTGCATTGCTCAGAATCTGCAGTTCATTGAATCGACTTAGACCGTAATCCTCTAGCACTACTGGGATTATTTTTATTTCTTTTCCTGGCAGTCTTGCTCCCGTATCTCCATCCTCTAACTGAATAGAAAATTCTACGTGGTCAGGAATGTATTTTTGATTGAGGCTTTTAAGCAGCTTGGTTTGATAGATGTCATCTCTTCCGTTACCAGGTCTGGCAGAAGAAAATAGAATTTCCGTTCCTTCAGGATTTATACTTAGCCCGAAATCATCGAACTCTGTATTTATGGGGTCAGCTATTTTTACTACTTCCTTAAACTCACCATCAAGGAAGGCTGCCTCATAAATATCTAAGTCATCTGACTCCTCACGAGCATCACTAGAAAAATATAAGTACTGATCATTATGGAAATATGGAAACCAGTCATTACCTTCTGTATTTATTTCAGGACCTAGGTTTTCTGGTCTTGTCCATTTTCCTTCTCTATTAAAAGAAAAGTACAAATCCATTTTACCATAACCTCCTGCTGCATCAGAGGCAAAAATCATCATGTCTCCATTTCTATTTATAGTAGGATGACAGTAGTTAAAATCTCCTGATGGAAATTCTATCAGCTCTGGTTTAGCCCAGACTCCTTCTTTACGATTGCTTTCAAATATTTTCAATTTGACCGCTCTTTCCTTACTTAGATTTTCTCCTTCTTCTGAGACATTAGATTTAGTGAGGTAGATTTTATCCTTAGATATGGCAAAGGGTCCTTCTATAAAATCTGTGTTTAGATTTTCTGCAAACATCTCCGGACCATGAGGAGTCTGTACGACTATATTAAAAGATCGCTCTCCTCGAGTCGGAGAATCCTTTTTGTTTTCTTGTTTAAATAATACATAGGCAATACCTCTATCCGTTTGCACAGGCGAGAATTCATGACTAGATGTATTAAAAGGCAATCTTACAGTCGGTACGTTTATGATTACCTCTTCTGTAATTTGGCTATAGCCAAAAGTGACAACTCCTAAATAAATAAACAATATGTAGATTACTCTAATCATTAAAAATATCTAGGGTTTATTATTTCTTCCTGATTATTACGCCTGTTAAACAGATAGTGAGCCATTACCTCTATACTACCATTAGAGTAAGTTCTTATATCCGACAGGGTGATGTCATAAGCAAATCCAAACATCAACTGAGGACTAGTCTGTATGCTGAATATCAAATCTATAGATTCGCCCGCTGAGACTCTACTACCGCCAGTTCTATAAGTTATGGCTGTTGTATATTTTTCGCTAAATGTAAGTCCCATGTTTAAATCTAAATCTGATGGAGCACCACTTACATATTTAAAAAGTGCTTGTGGTCGCAAGGTAATTGTAGGACTTAAAACAAAGGCAGCTCCACCCATTAGATATATGTGTCTAAACTCTTCTGATATAACTCCATTTTCATCAAAATCCAAACTGGCTTGTGCCAATCTAGGTATAGACGCACCTATGTAATAAAGGTTAGTATTAAAATATAGACCAAAGCCAAAATTGAAAATGTTTTTATTGAGTCTACTCGGATTTATCGTCTGATCTAAATCTATACTCTGAGTAGTAATTACATCAGGACCAGAAAAATCTAGGCTATAACTACGTAACGAACCCTGCATACCTAGGCTCAGGGTTCCATATTTGGATTTGATTCTATAGGCGTACATACCTTCTAGTGTAGTCCTTTTATTAAATCCAATTTTATGATTTATCAGGTTTAGACCTACACCTATTTTATTATCGTTTAGCGGCGTCGCTAGACTTATGAGCTGTGTTTTAGGAGCTCCTTTAAAACCGTTCCACTGATCTCTAAACAATAGCGTCGCAGAAGCCACATCCTCATTTCCTACGTACCCAGGATTAATCAGTTGTTTATTAAACATAAACTGCGTATACAGCTGTTCCTGCTGAGCGGTAAGCCCAGTGCTGAGAACAAGTAATATGTATAGCAGGTATCTTTTCATTATTTCTCTATGTGTACAAATCCGTTTTCTGGACGAGAACCATCTCCTCTGTCCACGATGTAGTAATAGGTTCCAGTAGGCAGCTCTGCATTGTTATACGTTCCTGCCCAATCGTTTAAATAAGGTCGAGCCGAAAATACTTCATCTCCCCACTCGTTAAAAATGATGACCTCGTTATCAGGGAAATTATTTGCTGCAAAGCAAGATATGACAAAGGCATCGTTTACGTTATCTCCGTTAGGAGTTATAATATTAGGAATTATACATTCTGTTGGAAATTCAACATCTAGAATCAGCGTCCCTATCGAACATAAATCTGGACAATCCACATAACATATCTCATAGGTCAACTCATGGATTCCTGGAAATCTAGGATCAGGAGTATAGGTCACAAAACCATTTATAATCTCAAACGAACCTTCCATCGGCTCTTGTAATACCTCTAATTCTATAGTCTGTGTGAAAAGGTCATTATCGAGCATATTTATAGACATCCCTCTATCTACCTCGAGGAATAGCGTATCATTAACAGCTATCGGAGGTGGAAGATTAAATATAGTAATCGTGTCTCTACTGTAATTATTACATGAGCCACTAGAATACTCCAGTAGAACCTGTGAGTTACCGTTAGGAAGATTAGTAGCAACCGTGGAACGGTCATCTATATCTTCAAAAACTATATCGTCATTATTTATTGCAGACCAGGATACGTTTACTAACGGTGCTCCTTCTACACTGACTAGGGTTACTTCAGATTCATCACATAATAATATGTTATCATCCTGTGCCTGAGCCTCAATCATAGGTATGGCATCTAGATTTAAATTACTAGCAATGGAAGTCTCAGACAAGCATCCCATAAACTCACTGATAACAAAGATCTCATTATCCGCTTGTAGATTTAATTCTCCGACATCTATTACCGCACAGGTATCAGTAGTAATTACTATTGATTGATTATTTACAAAAAACTCATGGTTCGTACCATCAGCAAAATTTCCTGATAAGCAAATCTCTACAGAAGAACCTCCATCATCACATAGACTATACTCGACTTCTGTAAGTGCAGGTTGTTCTGGGCTGCTTATTACATCCACAAAAACGCTATTGAATTCCGATGGGCAACCATTTACTACAACCCTTACTCTATATTCTCCAGAATCAAATCCCGATACGTCTGCGATAAATGGGTCTTTTTCAAAAGAAGAATATCCATTAGGTCCTACCCATTGATAAACAGCATCTGTGAGTTGAATTGCATTAAAAAATAAAGTATCACCGGTACAGACTGGACTATTACTTAGAGCATTAGGGATGTTAGGTATTTCTTGAATATTTACATTACTTACTGTAGACGGAATGGATAAGCAGCCATCTACATCGATAACTAAAGAATACATTCCTTGGTTTAGATTTTCTGCTACAGAGATATCTAAGGAAGGTTCGTCCGTTACCACATCTCCCACCGGTGTGCTCCAGAGATACTCTGCACCACTTATGGTATCCGTCAGGATGGAAAAGCTCTCACCTTGACAGTAGATATCTTCTGCCTCTATAATCGGCTGATCCGGAATATCAGTGATGTCTACTACTGTTACTTCCGGCTCAGAGATGCAATCTCCATTGGCCACGATGAGAGTATATACGCCATTATGTATAGAAGAAGCATTGTTTATTATAGGATTTATTTCTCCCGACCCGAAACTCTGTGGACCAGACCAGTCGTAGGTATATTGGCCAGGAGGCACAACAGAGGGGAAGAATGAAATGTCCTCTGTACCATCCATACAGTTTGCGGCATTATTACTAAGAGCAGTGATGCTGGGAATATCATTTATTTGGACCAGTGTAGATTCTTCATTTTGACATCCAGACTCTGTATTTACTACTACAGTATAAGAACCTTCTAAGGCATCTAGCATTACAGACTGTCCTTGGAACTGAGAGCCATCGGGTGCTTCCCAGGTGTACTGTGCATTGGGAATAAAGGAGGCAGAGAGTGAGATAGAATCTCCCTCACATACAGGACTATTAGAACTGATTCCTATCTGGAACTCGCTTTCTACAAAGACAGAAACTTCTTCTGAGTTCTCTGAGACACAGAGTCCATCGGTAAGACTTACTGTCCAATTCCCTGAAAAATTGGTGTTTGCTGATGGAATAAATAAAGTGTTAGAAGCTTGAGCAATAAACAGGTTTCCATTTAAATACCAAGAGTATAAATCAGCATCGGTTACATTATTTACGGATAGTACTATAGAAGTTCCCTCACAGTATACATCGTCTCCAGTGATAATAGGAGTTTCCGGTGTGTTGAAAATCACTACCTGAGTAATTACGGTATCAGAAAAACAAGCACCATTAGAAATCATGAGATTATAGAGTCCTTCGTTTATGCTGGTAACATCAGAAATAACTTCTGGAAACTGACCTGTCCCAGAATAGTTATCTGGACCTGTCCAGAAATATTCAAAACTCGGATCAAACTCATCGGTCCCTAAGACAATATCATCTCCCTCACATATGGTCAAAAACGGACTGATCACTGAAGCCACAGGTGGTTCTACAATCTCTATAGTCGTCGGCAAGGAAGGAAGTGTCGAGCACAATGGACTCGATACCTCTACATAATAATTATGAGCACCTAAGGTAGGATTCAGAATAATCGAAGGGTTAGTCGTAGTCTGTAATAAGATACCAGATGAAGGAATTCCCTCATACCATAGATAAAATACATCTCCTGTATAACTAGTTGCATTAAGGATTAAATCGTTGCCTAGACATTCTATATCTAGGTCTGTAAAAATCTCTGGAGTGGTAAGTTGCTGTATAAATACTTCTACTGTTCCTTTACTATTACATCCATTAAAACCTACCACATCTAAAACATAGGTTCCATTATTATCTGCTGTAGGATTAGGGATAATCGGATTTTCTAGAACTGAGGTAAAATTATCAGGACCTGACCAAGAGTATGTGTAACCGTTAGGCACACTAGATGGCGGAACATTTGCAAATAATTGCAAGGTATCTCCCTCACAAATGCCAGCGGTAAATGTGGGTTCTAATACCGGAGTCTCTACCCTCACCTGAGAAACACAAAATCCTGAATTTCCTTGCTCATCAGTCGCTATAATAGTAACGTCTATAACCTCTCCTTCCATAGAACAGTCTACAAAGGCTGGACTGATGTCAAAATTTATAATTCCACAGTTGTCCATAAAATCAGATAATAACTCTTCATGATCTAAGATCAAATCTTCTAGTCCTGATGGATGTACAAAGACAACCTGATCCTGACATGATATTTTTGGCTCTTGCTGATCTCTTACTAGAACTTCAAAAGAGCAGGTTCCTTCATTTCCAAAGGCGTCAGAGGTCTGATAGGTAATCGTGTTTATACCTCCGTTTAATACTGCTAGCGTATCCACACCTCCAGGAATCAGTAAGGTGCTATTGATAGTAGTCGCTCCATCTACTGAGTAGAATACTTCTGCATCCGCATAGCTAAGACTGGCATACATAACACTGACTCCATCCGTATCTTCTCCTGGTAATATAGGAACACAGTTATTAATTCCTCCTCCTGATATAGAAGGATCATCTGGTGCCAGTGCAGTAATAATTATTTGTCCATCTATTGCCCACTCATTAAACAAACTAAGTTCTATCGGCAATACTATCGAACTAGAATCACAGGGGTTAGAAGTATTTAAAGCAGTAGTTCCCAGAAAGACTCCATTTTCTCCAAAAATCTCATAAGCCTCTAAATCCTCATCTATATCACCTCTTATTTCTACAGCAAGTAAGGGCTGAGTACTGGTCTGGAAAATCGGACTAACCTCTTCAAAACTAAAAAACACATTGTCTGCTACAAAAGTATCTAGATCTGCATTAAAACTAAATGGTAATAAGGCTGCTTCAAAGGTCTCTGGAAAACGCTCATCATAAATGCTTGGGAAACCACAGTTATCTTCGATTTGGAAATCAAAGGAAAGTGGGTAGGTTACAGAGCAGCTATCCTGCTCTAGGTCTATCGTCAAATCATCTGGACATTCTATAATCGGCGGCATGGCATCTACCACGGTTACTGTATGTGTACAACTGGCAGCATTGGCAGCACAGTCAAAATAAAAATACTCTATCTCGTTTACACCAGTTTCTAAAGTAACGTCTATCGGAAATTCAGTAAGGGATACAAAAATGGTGTCTCCATTATTTATACTATAAGCTGGATCAGCAGTATCCTGTAAATCAATGTCGAAGCTGAGAGACATCTCTGCAGAAGAACCACCACACACATCGTTTATCGTAAAGACTCCTGAATTTGGCATATTTGGCACCAGCCAGATATCTATAAATCCATCTGCACCCCAAGCATTTATCTGAGCACTGGTCAGGTTATTTATGACATACATAGAATCTGTACATTCTATCCCTATTATGGGAGCAGTCATTCCGATTATAGAACCGTCCTCTCCTTTTATATTAAAAAACTCAAGTGGCTCTCCCGAATCTATATTGATTACACTGAGATCGATACTTACATTTCCATTGGCCGGATTATTAAATAAGTTTATCGGGCCGAAATTAAATAGGACACTATCCACCGGAGTATTAGGATCTCCAACATTAGACGAACTTATAGATTCTGTTAAACTAAATTCTACAGGCGACTGAGTTGCCGAACAATTATCTGTTACATTAAGAGTTTCTAAAGTATAAACGGCTTGACATTCTGGACCTTCCGAGTCTACAGAAATATCTGCTGGACAATCTACAATCACAGGAGCCTCGTTATCTGTAATCCCGAAACTGGCAGTCGAAACCACCACATTTCCACAAGAATCAAAAAACACAAAATCTACGGTGAGCATGTTGAGAGTTCCACTTGCCGATGGACAACCCTGATCTTCTAATACTAAACTTAGTGTTCCCTGATTATTTAGAGGATCATTAATATCGTAAGTACCTGGAGTTGCTGCAAAAGAGGTCAAAAACGAACAGTCTTCTGTTACCTGACTATATCCTCTACTTCCTATCCATGCGGTCAGTTCTGCAGTGAGATTTAAGACATTGTCACAACTCAGAAAAGAGTCTTGAGCTGGCACTAATATTTCTGGACCTTCTGTGTCCATGATATTTATTACTTGCACCATGTCTGTTGCATTTCCACAAATATCTGTGGCCGTCCAGGTACGCTCTAATCTGAAGTCGCAGCCTTGGCCGACCTGTACATCATTAGAGGAGAGGGTAACTGTTGAACAGTTATCTGAGATATTAGTAGGGACAAAATTTACAATCGTCGAGTCCAGCTCCGAGCAATTTACATTTATGGTATCGATTATATCAAAGGTCGGTGGAGATAAATCCAGCACTGTCACCTGATGAGAATCTTCTATAATATTACTACAGGCATCGAAGGCTGTCCAGGTACGCTGTATCGTATAGTTATAATAATTACAATTTTGAGGATCGCTTCCTTGAGTTGAGATACTTACAACTTCTGGAGTAAGTTCTCCGATACATGCATCTACTCCAAATATTGTAGTAGGTACTGCAGTATCATCGCAAGAAACCGTTACATCCACAATCGGAATAGACCAGACTGGTGGTTCCTCATCATTTATCATAAAGGATCCCGTAGTAACTGAGGTGTTTCCACAATCATCTTGTATGAAAAAGGAAACTGTATAAGATAGCCCACAGACCATTGTGTTTAAGGGGATATTTACAGGACTCGTAAAATCTCCTGACCCAGAAGTACCTCCTGGACCATTCCATATATATTGGGTAAAGGTGACATCCGTACTACAGTCATCTATTCCTTCTAGACCTGCTTTATTTTCTACCCAGTTGTTTAAAGAATCCTGAGTAAACTCATCACAGAGCAGAACCACTTGTGTAGCGGGAGCTACAAAACCAGGATCTTCTGTATCCTCTGTAGAAAATACTGCCGTCGTACTCGTCTCACTTTCATTATTACAATCATCCACAGCTGTCCACGTGATGGTAACTGATGAATTTAATCCACAAGGATTGCCTGTGTTAAAATCTAGTGAGTCTTGTGCTTCTTGGAAACTGAGGTCTGGCACTAGCGTTACATTGCCACTATTGTCTGTAGCCATGGCTCCACCGCTACTATTATACCATAGGCTGAGCTGATTAAGAACTAGACCATTGCATTCTACGACCTGATCGGCTGCTTCCTGAACGATAATAGGCTTTATGGTATCTGAGAGAACTTCATTATCCCATACGCTGGCAGAGACAGTGGTATATGATACCAATATCATTAAAAGACATAGCCCTATTTTCTTAAGATCGGTCATCAAAAAAGACAGAATGGTTTTAAATAAGTCAGTAATGAATGTGATTTATTCAATAACGTTATGGGAACAGACTACGCTTTCAGGGAATCCCCTGATTTGCATGACTAAGGTAAGATATTTATAAGATAAAGATTACTCTTCTTCGGAAAGGAGGGGTAATTTTTTATCAGCGACATTTTCGTCTAGAAAGGAGTTTAGGCGATCTATGGACAGATTAGTATCCATAGCTCCGAACTCATTTATCTTGATATCAAAACCCTTTAAGTTATCATGAACTTTGGCTAGACCGTCTTTTTTTAATTTTTTAGGCATCTGTTTGTTGACTCAGGGTTTTAAATTTTTCTATTCCCTCTGTCAATCTAACTAACGATTCTTCCTTACCCAGAAGTTCCATGGTTGCAAAAATATCAGGTCCCTTCATCGTCCCAGTCATGGCAACTCTCAGAATAGGAAGTATCGCTCCGAAGCTCAGTTCGTTATCTCCTATGTATCCCTTTATCGCTGATTGTATATTATCTGTGGTATAACTTTCTAGCTCTTCTAGTTTTTTGGCTATAGCCGAAAAGTGATTATCGTTTTCTTCTTTATACTTCTTCCTTATGGTCTTAGCATCGTACTCAGCAGGTTTATCGAAAAAGAAGTAACCGTTCTTTTTGAAGTCATTTAGGTTTTCTACCCTTTCTTTCATCAGACCGCAGAAGGTAGATAGCTTATCAGCACTCACCCCTTCAAAATCTCCTTGTATCATTTCTGCCAGTTGATTATCAGGCTGAGCCATGATGTATTGCTGATTATACCACTTGGCTTTTTCTATATCGAAGCGAGCTCCAGACTTTACCACCTTCTCCAGATTAAAAGCTGAAGTAAGTTCTTCTAATGAAAATATCTCCTGATCTGTCCCTGGATTCCATCCTAGAAAAGCAAGGAAGTTTATCAATGCCTCAGGCAAAAATCCATACTCCTTAAATCCTTCAAACTGCAACTCACCCTCTGAATGCCAGTCCAGTGGAAATACTGGAAATCCAAACTTGGCACTGTCTCGCTTGCTGAGTTTTCCTTTGCCGACAGGCTTAAGAATCAGTGATAGATGGGCAAACTGTGGAGGCGTCCATCCCAGAATCTGATACATGTATATATGATGTGCTGTACTCGACAGCCACTCCTCACCTCTGATTACATGTGAGATTTCCATGAGGTGGTCATCTACGATATTGGCCAGATGGTAGGTAGGCATTCCGTCGGCTTTTATCATGACCTTATCATCGAGTAGTCCTGTTTTAAAACTGACCTCATCTCTTACGATATCTGTAAATGTGATGACCTCGTCCTCTGGCATCTTTAGTCTGATGACTACGTTTTCCCCTTTGGCCCTGAGCCCACTTACCTCCTCTGCATCTAGTGTAAGGCTGTTTCTCATCTTGTCTCGAGTCGCATGATTATACTTGGCTCCTGGATTTCCAGCTTCCTCTTCTCTCGTACGCATCGCATCTATCTCTTCACTTGTGTCGAAAGCATAGTACGCATGACCTGCCTCAATCATCTGCTCGGCATACTGGAGATATAAGTGCTTCCGATCTGACTGTCTGTAAGGACCATATTTTTCTTCCTTCTCTCCACCTACTCCTGGATACTCATCTGGCTCTATTCCGACCCACTTCAGAGCATCTAGAATGTACTGTTCTGTTCCTGGTACTTCTCGATTTTTATCTGTGTCCTCGATTCTGAGAATAAAATCTCCACCATGCTTGCGAGCAAATAAATAATCATAAAGGGCTGTCCTCAGTCCTCCGATATTTAAAGGTCCCGTGGGACTCGGTGCAAAACGTACTCTTACTCTTTGGTCCATATCCGACTAATTGTTGTTTTTTAATAAACTTATCTGTGCTATAGCTGTACTATCTGTGTCATAATAGCAGCAAAGCATGAATAGCTGGCGTTTTTTATATATCGCCATAAAGGCTGCAAAGATAATTCTAAGATGAACAAAGTCTACAAAAACTAAGAGCATAGATGTATCTCACTAAGACACCCGATTTTGTACAAAATATGTTTCCGACACTGGTCTGGAAAATGAAGAATCAGCAGGAGCGATGTATCTATCTGACCTTCGACGATGGGCCGATTCCGGAAATCACTCCATGGGTGTTAGAGCAGCTAGATAAATATGATGCCAAGGCCAGTTTTTTCTGTGTAGGTCAAAACGTAAAAAGCAATCCACAAATATTCGATAGACTTAAAGCCAATGGTCACTCCATCGGAAACCATACAAACACTCATCTCTCTGGATGGGCAAGTAGCAACATGGAGTATTTTAGAAATGTTCGTGATTGCAGTGAGCTCATGGATACTCAACTATTCAGACCTCCATACGGCAGACTGAAAAATAAACAAGCTCTCTATCTACAGCGTAAATATAAGGTCATCATGTGGGACGTACTCAGTGGAGACTTTGATCCAAAGATTACCAAAGAAGAGTGCCTAGAAAATGTACTATCTAAATCTACCAACGGTTCCATCATCGTTTTCCATGATAGCCTGAAGGCAAAAGAGAAATTGCAATATGTGCTGCCTAGAGTGCTGAAGCATTTTTCTGAGTTGGGGTTTGAGTTTAGGAATTTGGAGGAGATTAATGCTTAATGTCAGCATCACGGATTTGGTGGATTTGTGGATTGCAGTGATTTTAAAAAAGCACCTCTTCATTCATAAGAAAAAGAGGTGCTTTAATGTTCTAATTTTTACCAAACCTATAAGCTAGACCCAGTGTCTGCACAAATCCGTCACCATCTCCATTCCATTCTGCAGTGGGCTGTGGAACACCATTTAAGGAATAAACAACTTGCTGAGTTTGATATGGCATACGGCCATAAGACCAATATCCATCTACCATAATATGCAAGCCTTTTATAAGTCTAAAACTTATCATTACTCCTAGTGATGGTATAAGGTGATCTGCCTTATGAGCTTCCGCATAAATAGCACCTACTATATCAGAAGTTCCAGGTGGAATAGATCTTATTTTATGATAACCTTCTGTACGAATAATTGAATACTGATATTCTAGTAAAAATTGAGGATATATCTGTAAACGACTTTTGTTGGCAAAAATATTATATCCAGTCGACAAACTTACTCTCCTTAGTTTAGAGGCTGCGGTTCCAAATCCACGGAAACCCATTTGAGGATTAAAAGAGAAACCTGTCCATCCACTAAACCAACTGTAGCTAGCACGAAATCTAAGTCGTTTAGAGTTTAGTAAATTTTGCCCTATCCACACTGTCTTAAAACTAGAATCAAAAATGAATTCAGTCTGATTTACAATTTCCCGCACTGTATTGATCTTATATGAAAAACTGCCTATTCCATGACCAATCTCCTGAGCCTTAATAGAAGTGCTAAGAAATATAGCTAAACTAAAAAGCATAAATTTGTTTGACATCAAATTAACTATTGTTGTAAATAAAATCTACCATCATCACCTAGACCCCTTATACATCTTTGTTCGCCATTTTCATTTCTTATACAATGCTCACTCCAAAATAGCCCATCCTTTGCCATTCTTGCTCCATCCCAATCAGTATTAGATTGAATGTTATCATCATTTGCACCCCAGGATATATCTTCATGATAAAAGCCTCTACAGTTTTGATCTTGATCAACAAAATATCCTTCAGATTTAGCCATTGCCATAGCTGGTTCTCTTCTACTAAAACTACCATTTGAGTTCTGTCTAAAAGATTGAGTCCTGCTACCAAGTTCTCCAGGAGTACCTCCATCTAATATTCCGCTAGTCTCTATCCAAACTAAACAATTCAATCTCCAAACTTCTCCATCTGAAAAAGGTTCCAATACTTCAACATATTCTTTCTCAGAAAGACCATTACAAGTTGAAACTACATCATTTTCCGGGATAAATAAACCAGTTATACATCTTCTAAGACCATTCTCATCTTGAACCTCAGCATAATACTCTTGGCCAGCGTCCTCATAGTCAACAATAATAAAATTTCCAGTAAAAATTCGATCCTCGCTTAAATAAGGTCCGTTAAACCAAACAACATTTCCAGAATACTCAGAAAAATCTTCAACAGGAGCAACTAAATAACCGTATCCCAAATCTATTACACAGATTTCTAAATCACACCAGCGATTTGTTGCAATTACCTCACCTATTGGAGATGTACTATCGGCTGGTCCATATGCAACGGTTACATCATCATCATTAGGAATTGGTCCATTAAAATGATTCCCATCACCGTGATTGACTCCTCCTATGTTCCATGTGAATAGAACTTCTTGATCTAATTCAATAAAAGATTTGTTGGCCACTGCGTAATTATTATCATCGATTTGTATTGTTGTCAACAAAGGCTTGATGACTTTTTTTGACTCTCTTACATTCCCTTCATTGTCATAATCCGTAAAGTATTCGGAATAATTAGTTTGGTTAACTATCCGCAGATTAAAATCATTTCTTAACTCTTCTAATTGAAGATTTTTAATGCTTTCATAAACTTCAAAATCAGAATTAGCTATTACGGCAAAATTGTTATTAGGCAAAACTCTAATTATTCTATCGCCAATTTTTATTGCAGAATGTTCATTTAGTACACCTTTCAAATAGGGTTTACTAATCATTTTTACATTATAATTTCTTTCATTGTTCCATTGATTTTCAAGATGTGATTCTTCAATAGTAAGTAATGAAGTAAAATCTGATTCTTGATTATTTCTATGTACGGCTGGATAAAAAGTGTAATAATCCTTGACCTTCTTAATATCATCAGTAATGCCAATGGCATTGAAGTTGTCTACTGAAACTTCGCGGTCAGAATCATCCTGTCTAAGATTTTCAAAGTGATCATTGAGTTCAGAAAAATTTTCAAAGACAAGCATTCCGTGTTCAACTCTTGGCACGAAAACTGATGAACGAGAATTTGATCGGTGATTTGAATTTTCCATAACGAATTGCTCTTCATAAGACAGAGAATCTTCGGTACAGGAATACATATTTAGAAATAAGAAATAAGAAATAAGAAAGTTTTATAATTTTTCATTAAATAAGATTTTGAGATAGGGCATTCATAGTTCTATGATGATTGTCCTATAATTAAAAATAAAAACTGATTGTATCCTGAGACGTTTCTCTGGATTAAAACTTTTTAAGGAGAACACTGTTTTATAATATTCGACAAAATATAATGTGATAGTCAAAAATTTTAAAGGAATTATTGCGAACGTGTTGAATTAAGCCGTGAGTGTGAAAATTAATGCAAAGAATTTTACAAAATAAGGAGCTACCTAAATTAAAAATTAGATTATAACAAATAGAAAAAACTCATCTATGAGGAAAATATTCCCTACAGCTCTCGCTTTACATCCATTAAATCTAATTCCAACTCTTGCAGCTTCTTAACATCAGATTTAAAGG
>CAZDWO010000036.1:0-35434 GCA_964509175.1 uncultured Saprospiraceae bacterium | reverse complement strand
ATGTAAAGCAATAAGTGCATAATTGTTCTATCGAATGTTATTGGATTTCATGAAATTCTAATAAGTTATCCTTATTTTAAGGGATAACAAATTTGATTTGTTAGTCAATATCGAATTATTATAGAAATTCAATGAGTTGTTTAACTGCAGTTCTATTCTTCCTTAGTATCCTCTCAATGTCTATTGATGGGCCAACTGTTCCAGTAGACAGCCTTTCATGTTGTAAATCCGATACTAGCTTATGCTACATTTCCTCACCCTATCCATCAACTCCTTTTGGAATTGAAAAAAAATGGGAGTCAGAAGCGGAGTCAATTTTATTTAATGGTGCAACACCTATGCTTGTTGATATAGATAATGATTGTATTCCTGAATTAATAACCAGTACCTATTCTGAGTTTATTTTTATAGATATTGATAATGGAATAACAAAATTTTCATTTCCCACAATCAATCAGCATTTTATTGGTTGTTTTGTACTTGGAGATATAGATAATGACGCAATACCCGAAATTTTTATTATAAGTTCTAATAGTAATTCTGTTCTAGAAGATCAGCGTGGCAAACTAATTTGTTACAATATCAACGGAGACATAAGATGGATTTCTAATGAAGTTGTTCTCAATGATATAAATGACCATACAAGTGGATTTCCTGGATTGGCCGATTTTAATCAAGATGGTAAATCTGAAATTTATATAGATAACCAAATATTTAATGCCGAAACTGGTGTAAAACTGGTTGATGGACAAAGTAATGGTTTGGGTAAACAAATTCTTACATCTAGTATCGCAGCCCAATTAGATAATGATCTAAATGATTTGGAATTAGTAGCGGGTTTTACTTTTTATAAAGTCGAAATTAGCAATTTAGATGGAATATTAGGAAACAGTATGACTCCATTTAATACCTCAATAGATGGCAAATTCAGAGACGGATTTACTTTAATAGGAGATATTAATAATGATGAACAATTAGATGTAATTGTTACTTCTTGTGAAGAAGATGATTGTATTCTTTATTCTTATACATGGAATTCCAATTCTCAAAACATAGAGAACTTAGGATATATCGATATTGAAGAACATGATTTGTCAGTCCCCGTAATTGGTCAATTACATAATACTTCTCAAAAGGAATTAATAATTTCTTCTCCTCATTATTTATATTGTTTTTCATATAGTTCAAATTTGGGTTTTCATGAATTGTGGAGAATTTCAATTCAGGATGATAGCTCGGTCGATAATTTTGGGTCACCAGCCGCGTCAATATTTGATTTAGATAATAATGGAGTAAAGGAGATTATTTTTCGCGATGCTAGTGATTTAATTATTTATAATTCTATTAGTGAACAGCCTATAGAGATTGCAAGAATATCATGTTCCTCTTGGACCTTATTAGAACGACCAATCGTAGGTGGATCAGATGACAATCAAAATTCACAATTATATGTTTCGTGTGGTAGTAATAATAGAAGCAAATTATTTGCATTTGGATCACCCGATTCCTTGCAGCCCTGGGCACCTTCTAGAAATGTCTGGAACCAGTATAACTACCACGTCCTTAATATAAATGATGATCTCAGTATCCCTAGGGTACAAGAAAATAATGCTACCTTCTTAAATGGGAGATATAATCACTTCGGAGTACAAGCATCTTTATTAGATGAAGATGGAAACTATGAGCAGCCTGCAGCTAGTCTAGTAGGAGAGCTAGGCTGTATAGATTTAGATTTGGAATCTGGGAGCTATACTGCACATTTTGAATTGACAAATCTAGAAGAGGCCTCTATGGATGCTCCATCTGGAATAGCGGTTTCTTTTTATGATGGCAATCCTGAGGTTTCTGGTAATTTGCTGGGTACGTATTTTACAACTGATGGGATAGCTCGTGGAAATACTCTTACGAATCTATCCTATAGTTTTTCTGCTGCTGTTTTGACAGAATTATTTATGGTAGTAAATACGAGTAGTAACAATAATTCCACTTTTAATGAGGATGATTTCGAGATATTGGAATGTTCCTATTTTGACAATGTTATACCAGTTTTGATTTGCCAGAGGTGGAAGAAGTCATAGATGGTTTTTGTACTGGAGATAGCTATTCTTTCTTTGGCTTAAGCCTAAATCAAGAAGGAATCTATTATCATAATCTAAAAGATATAATGACATGTGATAGTGTCGTTGTGAGATTAGAATTATCAAAGTTGGATAGTATTAATATTTTATTGATAGAAGAGCACTGTGATTCCTATACATGGAATGGAATGACTTATAGTCAAAGTGGAGTCCATTCCTTTACGAACCAAACTACTGAGGGCTGCGATAGTCTTGTAACCTTAGACCTAACTATACTGGAGTCTAGCTCATCATTAGAAATGGTATCTGTCTGTGATTCTTTTTTGTGGAATGAGGTCGTATACTATGATTCTGGCATTTTTAGCTATGCTACTTTAAATAGTGCTGGCTGTGATAGCATTGCGAGTCTAGACCTGAGTATATCCTTATCGAGCCAAGACACTATAGAGAGGAATGGCTGTCAGACTTATGAGTGGAACGGACAGGTATATGACCAGAGTGGATTCTATAATTTTGCTGGTTTTACTGCGGAAGGCTGTGATAGTATAGTTGTTTTGGATTTGACTATACAGGATACTGTTATCACTAGTATGGATACCGAAGCTTGCAGTTTCTTTTTCTGGAATGGACAAACTTATAATCAGTCAGGGGTATATGATTATTTGACCACTAGTGTGGAAGGCTGTGATAGTACAGCAATTTTAAATTTGACCATACATGATACGATTGTAGAATCGATTTTTATATCCTCATGTGAGTTTTATATATGGAACGACATGACTTTCTACGAGTCTGGAATTTATGACCATTTAGATGTCAGCCAGTATGGATGTGACAGCACTACTTTTTTAAATCTGGAAATCAATAATACTGACTCTATAGATATCGAGGAAGTGGCATGTGACAATTATATCTGGAATGGAGAGACTTATGACAGCTCAGGTGTTTATGAATATCAGGGCATAGGTATCCATGGTTGTGATAGTATTGTGTTTCTACATTTAGAGATTCAAAACGATTTTGAATTTTTTGATACTATATATTTATGTCAAGGTGACTCCGTATTTATCGCGGAGCAGTGGGTAGATACTGACCTTTTACTTCAAGAAAATTTTACCTCGGTTGGAGCTTGTGACAGCACTTTTTTCTATGAAGTAATTGTAAATCCTAGTTACCTGCTCGATGAGATTATAACCTTGTGCCCTGGAGATTCTATTCTAATAGATAACCTATGGATAAAGGATGAGATAACTATAGTCCAAGAGCATACTAGTATCTCAGGATGCGATTCTATCGTTACAATAAATGTTGCCTTATATAATGAGGATTTACCGATGCTCAATGATATAAATCACGCTGCTGGCGATACCTTAGATTTAAACTTAAATTTATTTTCTGATCTATGGGAAGTAGAATGGTCTCCGACAGAATTAATAAATTGTAATACTTGTACAGAGGTCAGTATTTACTCGGAAGAGGATGTCTTGATAGAAATTATTTACACAAGTCTAGAAACGGGTTGTGTATATCATGAAGAATTTAACATTTATCTTATCGAAGATGGAAAATCTAGAATATATGTGCCCAATATATTTTCGCCCAATAGCCCTAATCCTGACAACAGAAACTGGAAAGTCTTTCTAGGAGACGATGATATAATTTTAGATCATGTTTCTATCTATGATCGGTGGGGTAGTCGTGTTGCAAATTGGGAAGACTCACAAGAGATAATTTGGGATGGAAGTTTTAATAATCGGCCTTTGAATCAAGGTGTTTACATTTATTTAATTAAATGGAGGGATGTAGATGGTAAGGAGCATATTCTTACTGGTAATGTAACTTTGTTGTAGGAATATTAATTAGGGTAGGTTAAATAATTATAAAACCCCTGTAAATCAATGACTTGCAAGGGTTAGTAGAGGTCTTATCAGGATTAATATATTGTTCCTTTAGTGCTCCTAGGTCATAATCAAGTCTGGTTCACGGTGTTCACCTATTTTTGTTTTAATCATTATTTGAGCAAGCTCATAATGAATAAAAACAAAAAAGTCCTTCCGCAATTGCGGAAAGACTTGATTTTCTAGTGATCCCGTCAGGATTCGAACCTGAGGCCTGCTCATTAGAAGTGAGCTGCTCTATCCAGCTGAGCTACGGGACCATTTTTCTTTGGGATTGCAAATTTAGATTTTTTTCTGTAATCTTTCTTTGAAGTGGAAATAAAAAATCACATGATTTTATCCTCTTTCTTTAGTTAGATTCCTTAGAATAGAGTTAAAGGATTTACTCTCCTTTTATCCGATCATTAAGATTAGAAGCTTTCCCGATCATGCAATGGACATAGGACTTTCCTTTCAGAAGAAGATTGTTGTCTTCATCTGCAGGTGGATATCCCATTTGTATTAATTGATTAGTTAGCTTACTATTTGCTTCTTCATTTTCGGATGAAAAACTAACGGTGTTTTGTTCGACATTTATGTCTAATTGATCGATGCCATTTATAGAAGAAAGACCTTTGAGTATCGAAGCTTTACAGCCTCCACACTTAAGGTTTTGAATTTTTATAGTTTGAGTCATTTTATCTTATTGTACTTAGTAAACCGTTGGGCCTATTAAATGGTTCTTACCAGATCTACAAATAGAAATGGATATTTGGTCATTGGGATTAGTTTTAATCCTAACTCACAGGAGCCAGCTCCACCTCCAGGCCATCCTTGTCCTCGGTAATTCTGAGCTGACAGCTGAGGCGACTATTGTCCTCTACAAAGAAGGCCTGATCTAGCATATCTTCCTCATCCTCCGATGGGGTAGAGAGCTCATGTTCAGATTTTATGTAGCAGTGACAGGAAGCACATAGAGCCATACCGCCACAGGTACCTTCTACAGGAAGCTCATAAGATTTGAGGACTTCCATGAGATTTAGGTTCATATCTGTAGGAGCTTCTAGTTGATGCTTTTCTCCTTCTCGATCAGTGACGGTTATGTGTATTGTGTCTTTGGGCATTTAGTAAAGTCGACTATGATATTCCTTCTATTCCAGTTACAGTGGTGTATTTAAAACTTAGTTTCTGATCTGGGTATATATATTTAAATGCAGATTGTACCATTATGGTTCCCTCATGGAAGCCGCACAGAATGAGTTTGAGTTTGCCAGGATAGGTATTTATATCTCCTATGGCATAGATGCCTTCTACACCTGTGCTATAGTCTCTAGTATCTACTTCTATGGCACTACGGTTTACATTTAATCCCCAGTCCGCTATCGGCCCTAGCTTTGGCGTAAGCCCGAATAGTGGGATAAAGTAATCTACGGGTATATCCAGTTCTCCTCTCTCTTTCTGTTTTATCTGCACTGTATCTAGATGGTCAGCTCCAGCTACACCGATGGCCTGAGCTTCTGTGATGAGATCGATTTTTCCTACTTGAGCTAGTTCCATAACCTTATCTACGCTATCTAGAGCTCCTCGGAAACTGGTACGTCTATGTATAAGGGTAATTTTTTTGGCTATAGCCGAAAGTTCAATCGTCCAGTCTAGGGCAGAGTCTCCTCCTCCCGCTATGAGTAAGGTCTTATCTCTATATTTTTCTGGATCCTTTACCATATAGTCTACACCCTTATCTTCAAAATTCTCTAATCCTTCTAGAGGTGGTTTACGTGGAGTAAAGACTCCTAGGCCTCCTGCGATCGCAATTACAGGAGCTTGGATCACGGTTCCTTTATCTGTGGTAAGCGTATATTCTTTATCTCCTGTTTTCTCTATAGAACTGGCTTTTTCTCCAAGGGTAAAGCCTGGATTAAATGGTTTTATCTGTTCCATCAGATTAGTCACCAAATCTCCTGCAAGTATGGAAGGATAACCTGGTATATCGTATATGGGTTTTTTAGGGTATATCTCAGTGAGTTGACCACCAGCCTGTGGCAAAACATCGACCAAATGGCACTTTAGTTTTAACAAGCCTGCTTCAAAAACTGTAAAAAGACCACAGGGTCCTGCTCCGATAATAATAATGTCTGTTTTGATCATACTGTTAGCTGATAAATAAACCCCTAATACCATCTAGAGTTTAGGAATAAAATTTAAAAAAGTGCAAAAGTCGGTATTTGTAGTGGAGTAATTTGAACTTTGGGTATAAAAGCTGATTTTTCGTTGACCAAAAGGGATAATATTGACGTTTTTAGATAAAATGTAGGGTTTCTGTAGGGCTGTAGGGTAGCAAGTGTAGTGCTTTTCTTTCCGTAGTATCTATGATATATATGGAAATTTGTAATACTAATTAAGGGTGTTATAAGGGATTGGAATCATAATGATTACATTCCCTTTTTTTATTCTCCTACCTCTTTTTATAAAATATTTCATTTTAGATTCAATACCTGCCAACTTATAGCGTTATTTGTACGTCTATTAAGTATCTAATAAATAACGTGATAATGAAAATGAATTTAATAAGAACTAGCCTCTTTATATTTCTCGGGTGTATTCTAAGTTTAAACAGTTTTGCTCAAGCAGAAAAGAAAAAAAAATATAATACAGAGCAAATAGAAAGAGCTAAGGCACTAGGCATAGATCTAGAAGAAGATGTAAAAGAGGAGAAATTAACTGCTGAAGAGAGAAGGGCTAAAATAGAGGAAGAAAGAAAAGCTGCTGACAATCGTAAAAAAAATTATAATAAGTATCAGAATCAGGTAAATCGTAATAATGATGAGCAGATGTTTAAGTATGTAGGTATGAATGATAAGCAGATAGAAAAATACAATGCTCACATAGCGACTTATAAAGCAGAGACTACTAAGGCAATGCAGTCTGCCAAAAAAGATGCTGCAAAAATGAACGAAGCTATGGTCTCAATTAGAGATAAAAAAACTGCTGGTCTGAAGAGTATTTTCACACCAGAGCAATTAGAAAAATATATGGAGTTTAAAGAAATGAAAGCTTCTAAGAATAGAAGATCTAAAAATAACAACGTTGTTAAAACGATAAACTAAGTTCTTTAATATTCTAAGATTTTTAAAAAGGGGATTCTAGTTAGAAGTTAGAGTCCCCTTTTTAATTTCTGTTAAGTGTAGGTTTCTATTTAAACTTCTTAGTAAGGTCAAACAAGGCCTTTGCATATTGCTTATCGAATACTGCCTTATCCTTTAGATATTGCTGTTGTACTTGTGAGAGAACATCTCTCGGAATGGATGAGATATCCAGATTATAATCCTCTACTATTTTTTTAACCCCAGAGCTAGCCATTCTTCGTTTAGGCTCTTCGACTTTTTTGAGAATTTTATCGAATACAGCCCTAGGAGCAGTTTTTACATTGGGGTCTTTTTTGTTTTCTCTTTTTACACCTTCTATTTCTTTACGGATCATATCTAGAATACCTACCGGAGATTTACCTTTGGCAGCTCTTTTTTCTCTGGTTTTTTGATCTAGGTCTTGAAGCTTTCCTTTTAACAAATCGAATACGCTCCTATCAGCAGTTTCTTCTTGCTTGTTGGATTTATTTTGCTTTTGGACCTCATTGATGGTTTTTAGTATCGTGTTTATTACATTCTTAGCAGCCATAATTATTTAAGTTTTGAAATGTAATTATACTTAATATAAATTAATTACTATTCCTACTTGAGTATAAGGAATAGAGCTTATTGTAATTTTGAACTTGGATATGAAAAGCACGAGTCAGAAACTTCTCCTTATTACACCTCCTTTTACTCAGCTCAATACTCCATACCCAGCGACTGCCTATATAAAGGGGTTTCTGAATACTCGTGACATAAAAAGTGTTCAGATAGATCTAGGTATGGAAACAACCCTCGAGCTCTTTAGCTCTGATGGTTTAAAAGAAGTTTTTAGAAAAGCCTCTAGTCTCCAGGATAATTTTACTCCTAATGCCGCACGTATTTTTGGCTTAAGCCAAAGGTATATTTCTACAATCGATAGCGTAATCGCATTTCTACAGAATAGAGACCAGACACTAGCCTATAATATAAGTCAGGGTGGTTTTTTGCCAGAGGCATCTAAGTTTGAAGAAAGTGAGGATTACCATTGGGCTTTTGGCCAAATGGGTATCAGGGATCAAGCGAGACATATGGCTACTCTTTACCTAGAGGATTTAGGAGATTTTATACAAGAACTTATCGATCCACATTTTGGATTTAGCAGATATGCGGAGCGATTAGGAATGTCTGCGAGAAAATTTGATGACATATATAATGAGTTAAAAGAAACCGATAGTCATGTCATAGAGCTTATGCTTAAACTACTCGAGCGATCTATTGAAAATTCTAAACCCAGTCTAGTATGTATTTCTATTCCTTTTCCGGGTAATCTTTTTTCTGCTTTTAAATGTGGCCAGTGGATTAAGGAACATCATCCTACTATAAAGGTGGCCATCGGTGGCGGTTATCCTAATACTGAGTTGAGATCCATTTCTGATACCAGAGTTTTTGAATTTATAGATTTTATAAGTCTGGATGATGGAGAGACTCCACTTATGACGCTACTTTCCTATCTGGACGATGAGATAGAGGCTGATATGATGAAAAGAATCTTTATGCTACAAGAAGATAGAGTAGTCTATAAAAATGGCAGTCTTCTGACTGATGTCAAACAAGAAAAAGTAGGAACTCCAGATTATGAGGGTCTTCCTATAGATTCTTACCTATCCGTTATACAGCTTACTAATCCCATGCATCGCTTGTGGAGTGATGGTCAGTGGAATAAACTGACGATGGCTCATGGATGCTACTGGGGTAAATGTACCTTCTGTGACATATCACTAGACTACATAAAAAATTATGAGGCCAACTCTGCCAAGACCATAGTAGACCGTATGGAAACTCTAATCGATCAGACTGGTCAGAAAGGATTCCACTTCGTAGATGAGGCCGCTCCTCCCTCATTGATGAAATCTGTAGCAATAGAAATTTTAAAAAGAAACCTGGTAGTCTCATGGTGGACCAATATCCGTTTTGAGAAAAGCTTTCATTTTGATTTATGTAAGTTGCTGGCAGCATCGGGATGTATAGCGGTTTCTGGAGGATTAGAAGTGGCTTCTGATAGATTATTAAAACTGATAGATAAAGGAGTAAGTGTAGAGCAGGTCGCACAGATAAACAGGAACTTTATCGATGCGGATATAATGGTGCATGCTTACCTTATGTATGGGTTTCCATCTCAGACGGAGCAAGAGACGATAGATTCGCTAGAGGTGGTAAGACAGATGTTTGAGCTAGGGATATTACAATCTGCTTTTTGGCATCGATTTGCTATGACGGCTCATAGTCCTGTGGGTATGCAGCCTGCTGCTTTTAAAGTGAGTAAGGTTTCAGAAGAGGAAGGAACCTTTGCTAATAATGATATAGAATATATAGATCCATCTGGTATCGACCATGGTGTTTTTTCTGATGGGCTAAAAAAGTCTCTTTATAACTATATGCATAATCATGGATTAGACTTTTCCTTGAGTGATTGGTTTGACTTTGAGATTCCGGAGACCTTACATTCTGCGGACCTTATTAAAGAGTATTTAGAAAACGAACAGTCCAAAGCGATAAAAGATTCTGATAAGATCTATTGGATAGGAGAGCAGGTGAGCTATAATATAGATAATGCTTTACTCCATGTACACAGCCTCTCAGGAGTTATGGGAGTAGAATGTTCTAATCCTCTAGGAACCTGGATAGCGGAATTGCTTAATCGCATAAGTATTATAAAGTCCCCCAGTTATACCGCTGTGAGTTTAAAATCAGAGTATCAGGAAAAGATAGGAAATAACTATAATGACTTTCTGAATAGTGATTTATTTTTCTCTCTCCGAGAAATGGGGTTAATATTCGTTTAGCATTCCTGATTTAAGGTCACTTATAAATGTAGATTTATTGTTTAGGTCACAAATTGGGTGCTACTTTGTAAACTAGCAGACGCGATTTTTCCGGATATAGGGTTTTTGTAGTATCTCGTAAGGTTTTTGTAGGGCAAGACTCGTAGTACGAAGCTTGCATTCTCATGTCTTATTAATATAAAACTACTTCAACTTATGAAACTAATAAGATCAACTTCCAACAAAATCATTAAAACAACTTTCATTTTATTATTAGCGTTTACCGCAGCCTTTGCAAACAATACTGAACCTAAACCATCTGCAGATAATAACGTAGAAGAGATAGTTGCAGTAGAGAAGGATGTAAAAGATAATACTCTAAAATTTACTCTTCAGAAAGAAGTGTTTTTTGTGCAGATTATTAATCCAGAAGGTAAACTAGAATTACAACTTCCAGTAATGTCCAGTTATGTTGTCATAGACCTTGACGATTATCAGACTGGAGATTATCAAATAAATTTTCTTTTTGAAAATGAAGAACTAGTTAGCTCGACATTCAAAAAGTAAATTTTACCAACCATCATATTTAAAAAAGCCCCTAAGTTTTCTAAGGGGCTTTTTTTTATGCCTTTACGTCTAAGACTTTTCCTGGGTTAAGCAGATTCTTAGGGTCCATGATTTTTTTAATGTTTAGCATAAGAGCTATTTCTTCAGGTGTACGACACATTTTAAGATATTCTTTTTTATCTAAGCCTATTCCATGTTCTGCAGATACGGATCCATTTAATACGGTAATGGGATTATAGACTACTGCATTTATCGCTTTTCTCAGCTCATCAGAATGGTCTTCCTTATCTACTATAAAATGGATGTTGCCATCTGCCACATGACCGAACGAATAAACTTTATTGACCCCAGAAATTTTTTCTAATGCGATGGTTACTTTTTCAACATAACTACCAATTTCAGGAATAGGTACGCTTACATCGAAGTGCTGATCTATAGTACAGGATGTTTTGATTATACTTACCTCTTCACGTATTTTCCAGAAATTCTCTAAATCGGAGGCAGAATTTGCCAGAGCTCCATCTAGTATCATTTCTTTTTCCATCGCTTCAGTAAGTAGTCTTTCCATAAGAGCATAGTTTTTTTCAGGATCCGATCCTAGTGACTCGATGAGGACATAGTATTTGTAATGCCATGGGAGAACAGGTTTGTTTATAGACCCCTCGGAAGTGCTACATTGATAAAAATTGTCCCACATTAGTTCGTAGCCAGAAAGAGTACCGGCTAGTCCCTTATCTACAAATTTTAGAAAAGCAGTAACCCTTTCATAATTGTTAAAAGCCACAAAGGCACTTTGCCGGCTAGTCGGTAGCTCTATTAGTTTTAAGACTGCTTTAGTTACTATTCCTAGTGTACCTTCTGATCCGATAAAAAGCTGCTTAAGGTCATAGGCAGAATTATCCTTTGTTATTTTTTTCATAGAGGAGATGATGGTGCCATCCATTTTTACTACCTCTAGACCCAGTATTAAATTACGAGTCATCCCATATTTTAGAACTCGTAATCCTCCAGCATTAGTAGATATTGCTCCTCCGATCTGTGCACTGCCTTTGGCTCCATAGTTAAGAGGAAAGAGGAGGTCTTTTTCTTTAGCCGCATTTTGAGCATTTTCTAGAATAACTCCAGCTTCTACTGTCATTGTACGGCTTATCTCATCTACTTCTTCTATATTACTCATCCGTTCCATGCTGATCACTATCTCATTACCTTCTGTTACTGTAGAACCTACCAGATTAGTCAACCCACCGAAAACAATAATCGGCTGATTATAAGCATAACAGAGCTTACATATTTCTGATATTTCTTGTGTGTATTTAGGTAGTAAAAGTGCTTTGGCCTTCAAGCCATCATTCATTTTCCAGATATGATTGTATCTATCATTTAGTTCTTCCCCAGAAATAATATACTTAGCATCTAAGAACTTTTCTATTTCTTCTGTTATTGTGTTATTATTGACACCCATGGTATAAAAATAGTCCTAAGAATTTTAACATATAAAGAATAAGCTTATCTTCAAAAAAAATTAAACTATGAAGAAACCTTTAGTGAGTCCTATAGATAGAGAGGGAAATAAAGAAGCACAAGAAATGGCAGAGTTCTATAATGAAACATTAGGGTTTACTCCTAATAGTCTATTTACTATGATGCATCGCCCGAGAATAGCCAAGGCATTTTTAGAGATGAATCAGGCTGTAATGGAAAATAAGGGACGTATTACCAGCTCTCTTAAAAGAGAGCTCGCTTATCTATCTAGTATGACTACTGGATGCAGATATTGTGAGGCTCATACGATAAGGGCTGCAGATCGTTATGGGTCTGAGGCTATAAGGCTAGAAAATATATGGGATTATAAGACTCATCCTAGCTTTACGGATGGCGAACGAGCAATTTTTGATTTGGCAATAGCCGCATCGCAAGTACCTAATGGAGTTACAGATGAACTTTCAGAAAATATGAGAAAGCACTGGGATGAGGGAGAGATTGTAGAAGTTATGGGAGTAATTGCTCTGTTTGGATATCTAAATAGATGGAATGATTCTATGGGTACACAATTAGAAGAGCCAGCGGCGGATGATGGAAATAAATTTCTTGGTAGTAATGGCTGGAATATAGGAAAGCACAATTACTGATATCAAACACATGATGAGTTTAAAAATTATAAGTTTTGTATTGATGGCACTGGTATATACTTCGATATCCTGTGCAGGAGAAGGATCTAGAAATTCAAGATCTAACTCTAATTCTGAAGCCACTTCTGTAAAAGTCAGTAATGTAGATTCTGGTCATACTCGTAATAAAGTAATTGCTTCACAAGACGATAATAATGGAGCCACTCCTGAGCAATTGGCTAAGGCCAAAGAAATGATAGAAGCCAATGGAGATGTGGATTACTCCAAAATAAATGCAAAAAAAATCTTTAAAAATTACTGTGCAATCTGCCATGGATTTAAAGGAGACATGAATATAAATGGTGCTAAGGATTTGACAGTGTCTAAAATAACTCTAGAGGATAGGGTAGCACAAGTATATTTCGGCAAAGGTCTTATGACTCCGTTTAAAGGAGTCCTAAAAGATCATGAAATAATAGCTGTAGGTCAGTATGTAGAAACACTTAGAAAGTGATTTTAACCCCTTCTTTAGTGGTCTTATTTATTCACTAAAGGGTATATTACATATTGAATTTAAGCTTTATGAAATTTAAAATAGATTTTGATTTTTCACATTTTAAAGGTGATTTTTTTGGAGGGATTACAGCTGGTATTGTTGCCCTGCCATTGGCATTGGCCTTTGGAGTGCAGTCTGGCTTAGGAGCCGAGGCTGGTCTATATGGAGCGATGATAATCGCATTTTTTGCCGCTCTTTTTGGTGGGACTAATACTCAGATATCAGGACCTACCGCTCCTATGACTGCGGTAAGTATGCTTATAATAGCTGGTATAATTGCCTCCGAAGGAAGTAAAGAAGCCGCCTTACCATCTATTTTATTGGTTTTTCTTTTGGCAGGTTTGATTCAGATAGGATTGGGTGTTTTAGGTATAGGGAAGTATATAAAATACATTCCGTATCCTGTGGTGTCGGGTTTTATGACTGCTATAGGTATTATTATATTAGTTACTCAGATATTGCCAGCCATAGGTTATTATCCCAAGGAAGATATGGCCTTTGTAAATGAATTTAAACCACAGGCTGAAGAGGTCCTTCTAGAAAAAATATTAAAAGAAGAAGCAGGAGAGGGTATTTTGGTTTTAGAGAATTTTGAAGAAACTATTAATCGAGCAAGTGAGATTACTCCAGCACGTATATTGAACGAATCTAAAACTTTGGCTGGCTCAGCTACTAGTGGGGTTTTAGGAGCACTTAAAATATTACCCAGAGCCTTAGGCAATATTAGATGGTTAGAATTACTTATTGCACTGTCCACGATTTTTATTATTTATGGATTTAAGAGAATAACTACCGTCATCCCTAGTACATTAGTTGCACTTGTGGTGGTAAGTGGAGTCTGTCATTTTGCTAAGCTTGCTTATTACCCCATTTCTGAGATTCCTAGCGGATTCCCTATTCCTAATCTGGGAATTTTTACAGATATAAGTTTTTCCAGTATAAAGCCCTATTTGGTTACAGCCTTTCTCCTTAGTTTATTGGGAGCTATAGATTCACTATTGACCTCTATAGTTGCAGATAATATGACTAAGACCAAACATAGACCCAATCAGGAGCTAGTAGGTCAAGGAATAGGAAATTCTATTGCGGCAATTTTTGGAGGACTACCGGGTGCAGGAGCGACGATACGTACCGTCGTAAATATAAATGCTGGAGGTAAAACAAGATTGTCAGGTATGATTGCAGGTGTATTGCTTATGATTGTATTATTGCTTCTAGGACCGGTTGCATCTAAAATTCCAGCTGCAGTTCTTGCAGGTATATTGATTACTGTCGGTATCGGAGTTATGGATTATAAAGGACTTAAGGCTATACCACATATGCCGAGAGCAGAGGTGGGAATTATGTTTACGGTATTGGCCATAGCTGCATGTTATGATTTGATAGTAGCAGTAGGAGTGGGATTAGTAATTGCTTCATTAGTTTTTATGAAGAAGATAGGAGACCTTACGGCAAAACAGTCTGATGTAAAGTCTCTAAAAGAAGAAGAGGCCTGGTCTGACGAAGTAGGATTCCCGGCAAACTTAAAAGAAGAGGTATTTATCAAGCATCTAAATGGCCCACTATTTTTCGGATCTACTAGTGATTTTCAACAACTCGCTTTACAGATTCCCAAAACAGCTTCAGTAGCAATAATAAGAATGGATAAGGTGCCATATATGGATCAGAGTGGATTGTATGCAATGGAAGACGTAATAACGGATTTAGTAGTAAACAAGGGCATTAAAGTACTTCTGGTTAAAACACAAAAACAGCCTTTACTTATGATGGAAAATATAGACATCATTCCAGATTTAGTGCCTAGAGAAAATTTATTCGATGATATAAATACGACACTTAACTGGGTAAAGAATGATGTAGAAGATATTTTTAATTCTAATACATCCGTTTAGGATTTTTGGCTAGAGCCAAAATTTTAAAAACAGATTTACAAATGGATAGTTTCTTAAATGAAGCTATCCATTTTTTTAATTTGTAGGATGGGGAACTACAAAGGCGATAAAGAGAATAAGAAGAATAAGTGATAGGATGGTCCATTTAAAAACTCCTAAAACCTTCAGGGCCGAGAATTCTCCATCTTTCCATTCAGTAGTTATAAGCTGCCATATGGCTTTGAGCAATGAAAAAACAAAAAAACCTCCGATTACTACAAAGCCTAAACTTACTATGTCCATGATTATATTATACTTTTCCATAAAGTTAATAAAACTACTCCCATCTAAATAGATTGAAATATCGGAGCTAGGTTCATTACTTTTACGCAGTGATATTGCCAGATAAAAACTATTCTTTAGGCGGATTCAAGTCAGATTTATTGACTGCTATGATTATAGCCGTTGTTCTGATTCCTCAGAGTTTGGCCTATGCATTTTTGGCTGGACTAGATCCTATTTACGGATTGTATGGATCGATAATTCCTTTGCTGATTTATCCCTTGATAGGATCCTCTTTTTTTCTATCTGTTGGTCCAGTTGCGATTATTGCCCTGTTGGTTTTGGCGGCAGCTTCTGGTTTTGCAGAGTGTGGGACAGATGCGTATCTAAATGTGGTACTCTTGCTAGCACTTCTCTCAGGAGTGTTTCAGGTTTTATTTTCTGTTTTTAAACTAGGAGCCTTATCTAACTATTTGGCCAAGCCCGTTCTTAATGGGTTTGTATCTGCAGCAGCTATAATTATAATTTTTAGTCAGGTACCTAATTTGACTTCTGTCAAAGTACCTCGCTCCTCCGACTTCATTTCTATTTCTACAAATGCGATGCGTACCTTCTCAGATCCTAACTGGCACTCAGTTTTAATCGGAGCTTTAGGAATCCTTCTAATTGTAGCGTTTAAAAAATGGATTAAATCTGTTCCAGGAGCACTAGTAGTTGTCGTTCTAGGAATAGCAGCAGTAATGCTCTTTAGGCTTGAAGCCAAAGGTGTACCTATAATAGGAGCCTTGCCATCAGGTCTTCCATATTTTAAGGCAGACTTTATAGACCTGTCCATTATTAAAGAGCTTATTCCCTCGTCTTTTATTATAGCCTTAATCTGTTTTATAAGTTCATACTCCATTGCCAAGTCCTTTGAGGATTTACAAGAGCATCGTATAAATGCAAACCGTGAATTAATGGGCTTAGGAATAGCCAAGATTGTAGGAAGCTTCTTTCTAACTATGCCGAGTTCTTCTAGCTTTTCTAGATCCGCAATAAATGCAGATAATAGAATCGCATCTGGAGTTTCTAGTTTTTTAGTCGCTATAATTATTGCATTGACACTATTGTTTTTTGGAAAAGTATTTTATTATCTGCCTTATCCTATACTCGGAGCGATTATAATCAGTTCTGTTTTTAGTCTTATTAAATTTGATTATGCTCGTCTGCTTTGGAAATATGACAAGAGAGATTTTGCAGTCTGTGTACTGACCTTTTTGTTTACACTGTCTTTTGGAATAATAAAAGGTATTCTTCTAGGTATAGGACTCTCGCTGTTTCTAGTAATACAAAAAATGTCTAATCCTAATTATGCTGTCCTAGGAAGATTAAAAGATGCAGATGCTTTTAGAGATAAAATTAGATTTCCTGAAGCACAAAACGTTCCAGGAGTATTGCTTATCAGATATGACCAGGATTTATTTTTTGGAAATATGGACCATTTTTATGACTCCATGATTATGGAAATAAAGAGAGTAGGACAAATTAAGAAATTTATTCTGCACTTCGGAGCAGTACAGAGTATAGATGGTGCCTCGATAGAAAGACTCAAAGAATTAATAAAATACTGCCAATCTCATAACATCGTTTTCCAACTTACAAATGTCACCGGCCAGATGAGAGACCTATTAAACCGATATGGTTTTTACGATCTTCTGGGTAAAAATAATTTCCATCTCAGTATAGGACATGCTTTAGAAGATGACAATGATGCTGTGTCTTCTAGCCTCAGTAGTCACTATTCTAGTCAGATAAATGAGGATTTACCCTAATAATCTACATTTTACATATTAAAATAAATTGTAATTTGTTTAGAACATATTAGATTTATTTATATATTTGTTTTCGAATAGGTAAAACTATTTCCCACCCATACAGTAAAATTAAGCGTACACGGTCTCCGTGTAATGCACATAATTTTATAATCCTAGATTAGGAATAATGAGAAAACTTACACCGTTTCCACAGTCTTGTGGAGACAATACCTTGTTTAATGCATGGAGGGCATTCAGTATTGTATTACTAATGCTTATCGGTACGACGCATATGTCTGCCCAGTGCAATGCTGTCAGCGGAACGATTAATGGTAGTATCTACCAGGAGTCCATTATCAATGGAATTTTTGATGGATCAGAAAATGGATTAGGAGGAATTCTAGTTCAAGCTTTCGATTCTTCTAATGCCATAGCGGCCCAAACTACAACCAGTAGTCAGGGAGCTTATTCCTTATCTGGTCTGACTAACGGTACTAACTATCGGATAGAATTCCAAAGTCTCGGAAATAATATAAATGCATTCCAGCTAGCAAGTAGTGGAACAAGTATACAGTTTGCTGATGCACCAGCATGTAATATTAATTATGGTCTACTTAATCCATCTGCAGAATGTGGGACTAATCCAGAAATAGTCTTAGCTTGTTTTGTACAAAACGATATAGGGATAAATGGAGATGTAGAAACTATTATTGGCCTCAGCCATAATTTTGATAATTCTAGTAAAGTAACAAAATATGCTACTAAGGATGAGACGGGCTCCATCTGGGGCTTAGATTATTCTTTAACTCAAAATCTAATATACTCATCTGCTTTTGTAAAACAATATTCAGCACTTACTCCACATGGATTAGGTGCAATTTTTACAACAACTACTGGAGCTAATCCTACTACAAATCTATTTGTGGACTTAGCAACACTAGGAGTAAACGTAGGAAGTTTATCCGTTACAGATCAGGATGATTGTGATTACGGTGCTCAAGTAGGTAAGATGGGTCTCGGTGGACTTGCAGTTTCTGATGACGGTGCTCATGTATATGTTGTAAATATTGCAAACAATACCTTAGTAAGAGTACCGACGTCTAACGCAAATCCTGCAAATACATTGTCATATAATATTCCTGACCCAGGATGTTCTGATGGAGATACTAGAGCCTTTGCTCTTAATAGTTATCAGGGTAAGTTTTACGTAGGAGTTACCTGTACAGCAGAGAGCTCTTTAAATTCTGCAAATTCGAGCATTCATGTTTATGAATTCGATCCAGGATCTACAGCCTTTAGTTTAATATTCAGTACAAATTATAATACGGGTCACTGGTATGACTCACCTTCTAATAGTTTCCAGACCATGCATTGGTTGACGGATTTAGATTTTACAGATGATGGTAATATGTTATTATCTCTATCTGATAGAGTAGGTCATAGATTCTGTAGTGTAAGTGGAAGACTGGATCAGCAGTTTCCAGATTTATTAATGGCATGGAATAATAATGGAGTATGGACTTTAGAAAATAACGGAACTGCTGGAGCATTACAAGGTTCCGGAGTTGGTAATTCTGAAGGACCTGGAGGTGGAGAGTTTTTTGGACATGAGTTTTGGCCATCTGGCCCGACTTATCATCCAGAAACTGCACTAGGAAGTATATATACACTACCTGGTACTAATCAAGTAATTAGTGCTACTTATGATCCACATTTTAATTCATACTCTGGTGGACTACATAGATATGATACACGTAATGGAAGTAAACTAGATCATATAGAATTATACATTGGAGAATTTGAGGTGCTGCTAGGAAAAGCAACTGGATTCGGTGATATAAGTTCGATCTGTCCTCCTCAAGATATCGAGATAGGTAACTATGTGTGGGATGACCAAAATTCTAACGGAGTTCAGGATGCAGGAGAGCAACCATTTAGTGGCTTAGGGCTACATCTATATGATCAAAACTGTAATCTCATAGCATCGACTACAACAGATAATAATGGTAATTATCTTTTTAATGCGTCTAATGTTGATAGAAATAATGACGGAGTTTTAGATGGACTAGTTTATAATCAAGACTACTATATCGTTTTAGATGATGCTAATTACGATTTTAACTCGATGATTTATACCATCGACGGTGAGCTATACACGATATGTTCTAATGATGTAGGAATGGGAAGCGGAGCTGACCTTAATGACTCAGATGCTGTGAAGTTTCAAAATATCTGTTCTAATATAGATGGACACTTTGGGATTCCAGTAACTCAGAATCTAAGCCAAGGCGGTAATCACGGTTTCGATATCGGAGTATGCCTAGCGAGAGATTTAGAATTTGATTTAGCTCTTATGAAGACACTTTCTTCTACGAGTAATTCAGTGCAGTTTGGAGATGATGTGACCTTTACTATAACAGTTATAAATCAAGGAGATTTACCTGCAGCTACTGTAGATATTGCAGATCACATACCTGCAGCATTTGACTTTAATGCAGCCTTAAATCCAGGATGGGCACTAAGCAATGGGGTAGCGATGACTACTATCAGTAACTTAGGTTCTGGACAATCACAGAGTGTAAACATTACTCTGACGGTAAATGGAAACTCTACTGATTTTGTAAACTTTGCAGAAATTGCAGGAGCCTTTGATAGTACAGGTAATCAATTAAATGATATCGATTCTACGGCAGATATGGATCCTGACAACGATGTAGGAGGAGATGTAGAAACGCCGACTGATGATCTTGTAAACGATGATGGGACTATAGATGAAGATGATCACGATCCGGCGATGGTTTATATTTTTGATTTAGCCTTAAGAAAAACAATACAGAATCCAGCTACGACTTACTTAGTAGGAGATATAATCGAATTTAAAATCACGGTTTTTAACCAGGGTAATATTGATGCGAGTAATGTAGAAGTAGTAGACTATTTGCCTCAAGGTTTAAGTTTTGATGCCTCATTAAATCCTTCGTGGAGTGTAGATGGAGCAGGTAATATTGTATATGCTCATAATGCAGACATTCCCGCAGGAGCTTCTATAAGTATTCCTTTCTTTGTAGAAATACCACCTAATCTAAATCCTACAGGATTAGTAAACGAAGCAGAAATAAGTTCTTCAGACGCAGTAGGATTTCCAAATGCACAAGATTTTGATTCTAATCCAGACCTCATTAATTCTAATGATAACGGAGGCCTTGTAGGTGGTAATACAGATAATTTGATAACGGATAATGGAGGCTTAGATGAAGATGATCATGATCCAGCTTCTTTTAACGTTGATAGATTTGACTTAGCTCTTATTAAGACAACTTTACAAGATGCAGTTGCTATTGGAGATACAGTGACCTTTACGATTACAGTTTTTAACCAAGGTTCTATCACAGCAAACAATATAGGAATTGTAGATTATATTCCTTCTACGTTGACTCTTGTAGATCCTGATTGGACTCTTAGTCAGGCAAACGGACAGGATGTGGCGACATACAATATTAATCTACCAGGAGGTCTCGCTCCTAATGGATCTATTGATGTAGACATTGATTTAGAAGTTTTGCCATCTGCAGTAGGTTTACTAGTAAATGTTGCAGAAATTTCTTCTGCAGAAGATTTAAATGGAAATGACTTTTCAGGACAGGATGCAGATAGTTTTGCAGACATGCTTCCTGGAAATGATGTTGGAGGATTAAATAATTCGCCCACAGATAATAGCGTAGATTCTGATAGTGCTGTAGATGAAGATGACGAGGATCCAGCAGCGGTTTTTGTAGTATCTACAGAAATAGCTACTCCTTGTAATTGTTTAAACAATGCTACTGGTACAACTTTAGGTCAGTTCTATGACGAAATAATTCTTACTGGTCCTACTGGTCAGACCTGGTTTATCCAGAATGTTTCTGGTCTTAGTGATTATACAACGATATCTAATACTACGCCTAGTAACGCAACTGGTCCTGCAGGATTTGTTCTAGAAGAATTTTCTCAGTTAAATAGTTATGTAGGTCTATATTACTTAAGAGGTGTGCATAACAGTGGAGCCGGATATTCTATTCAGTTAACAAATGGAGAAGGAAACTTTCAAAATATAGTAAACCCAGGGTGTACTTATGAGACTCCATTAATTGATGGATTAGTTTCAGTATGTTCTGCAAGTGTAGAAGAGTATACAGCAGTAAATCCTATCGCAGGAGTTACGTATACATGGGATTTAAATGGAACAACGGTTGGAACTGGTACGAGTACCGTAATTGACTTTAATGGTCTTTCTGGTACTCAGACTTTGACGCTAACGCCTTCTGGAGGTGATTGTCTGCAGCCTTCTGTTTTATCGATAGAAGTCGGTATGACAAATGGTATTATGTCTTGTTTAGGAAGTATTAATGTTTCTCTCGGAACAGATTGTACAGTAACAATAAGTCCAGGTATGCTTATGACAAATGAGCCTACCAGTGGTGCCGCATATGGAGTAATGCTTACAGATGCTAATGGAAACCCTATAGCCGGGAATGTGTTAGATGGATCTTATGTAGGTCAGGAAATTACTGCTAAAGTAATAGATGGTTGTTCAGGAAATAGCTGTTGGGGTACTATAGTCGTAGAAGATAAATTGGCTCCAGTGATTCTGTGTGAGGATATTACAATCTCATGTAGAGATATGCTCTTTTACCCTGGACCATTAGCTACAGACAATTGTGATGGAGATGTAACTGTAGAGTTGGTTTCAGAAATCATTACACCTTTATCATGTAATGTAGATTATATTCAGGAAATACAAAGAGAGTATCGAGCAACAGATAGTTTTGGAAACGAGTCAGCAACATGTATGCAGACAATTCTGTTAGAAAGAATTTCTCTAGAACATATAGATACGGATGGTGATGGTGATTTAGAATCTCCAGTAATGTTCCCTCCTAATTTCTCTATGACAAATATGAATCCACTTACCTGTGGAAACTTTATAGTTGATGATAATGGAATGCCTTCTCCTACTTTAACTGGAGTGCCTTCTATAGACGGTGAGGATTTATATCCTCAAGTGCATTTCTTCTGTAATATTTCTACGGGATATACTGATGAGATAGTAAGTGATAATGCATGTTTAACAAAGATATTACGTACGTGGACAGTTGCGGAGTGGTGGTGTACTGGAGGATCACATGATACGTTTACACAATTAATAGAAATAACAGATAATCAGGATCCAGTAATTACTTGTCCTGCCAATCTTACAGTAAATACGTCTGGTCTGGCTTGTTCAGGAATAGTAAATCTTCCTGTACCTACAGCGACAGATATTTGCTCACCTAACGATATAAGAATTACGGTAGCCCATCCTAATGGATTTATAGACAACTTCGCAGGAGGTGCTATAGAGTTGGCTGCAGGAATTCATACTGTTACTTATGCCGCTTATGATGCTTGTGGAAATTCTTCTACTTGTGCGATTGAAGTAGATGTAGTAGATGGAAATGCTCCTGTAGCAATCTGTGATCAGAATACAACAGTGGGTCTTAATTTATCAGGAGAGGCAACAGTTTTTGCTTCCGTATTTGATGATGGATCTTTTGATGAGTGTTTCTTAGATCAGATGGAAGTACTAAGAATGGATGGAGCACAATGTGGCTCTTCATCTACATTTAGTGAGTCCGTTACCTTCTGTTGTGAGGACGTAGGAGAGACTATACAAGTAATGTTCAGAGTAAGTGATTTACAAGGAAATACAAATACCTGTATGGTAAATGTAGAAGTACAAGATAAATTTGCTCCAGTTATTAGCTGTCCAGCAGATATGACTATCACATGTGGAACAGAGTATGACATAAATGATTTGGACGCTCTTAATGCACAGTTCGGTCCTGCAACGGCGACTGATGTGTGTCAGGTAGCTATAACTTCGACTGCAGTCGAAAATGTAGACCAATGTGGAGTAGGAACAATTAGAAGAAACTTTAGAGCAAGCGATGCCAATGGGTTTTCTACCTGTTCTCAAACAATAACAATATTTAATCCAGAACCATTTACAGTAGCAGATATTGTATGGCCATTGGATTTGTCTACGACTGCTGTTTGTATGGGAGAGGATTTCGAACCAGAAAACTTGCCGTTTATAAACGGATTCCCTCAGATTACAGAAGATCAGTGTGACCTAGTAGGTATTACTCATGAGGACCAGACTTTCCTTATAGATCCTGCTGGAAATAGCTGTTTTAAAATAGTAAGAACATGGAGTGTGATTGACTGGTGTCAATTTGATGGATTGGGAGCAGGAATTTATACATGGGATCAGACTATAGAGGTGTCTAACGTAGTGCCGCCTACCATTGATGGTGGATGTGAGCCGATGACAGTATTTACCTTTGATGAATCTTGCGAAAGCGGATTTGTAGAAATAATCCTTACAGCGTCTGATGATTGTACCCCTATGGATATGCTTCCTTGGAGCTATCAGATAGATTTAAATTCAGATGGAACTGTAGATATTATGGATTCTGGAGTAGGAGGTACACTCGACCTATCAGGAAATTATCCATTAGGAACTCATACTTTAATTTGGGTTGTAGAAGATAGATGTGGAAACACAGAGGCTTGTACACTACCATTTACGATTATAAATAATAAGCCACCGACGGCCTATTGTATAAGTGGTATTGCAGTTTCGCTTCAACCATGGGACTTAGATGGTGATGGTATTCCAGATACAGAAAAAGCAGAACTCTGCGTACAAAATGTAGACAACGGAAGTTTCCATACTTGTGGATATCCGATAGATTTAAGTTTCAGTGCAGATACTACAGATAATTGTATAATCTTCGATTGTGATGATTTAGGATTAAATGTTGTTCAGCTATGGGTAACAGATATAAATGGAAATACTTCTTTCTGTGAAACGACCATAGATGTTCAAGATAATAATGATGTTGATTTCTGTGATAAGTTTGACTTAGCGTTAAGTAATGTTTTAAATAACTATGACGACGTAAACCAAGTTGCCACTTTCGATATTACAGTTTGTAATCAAGGAAATGGTGGAGTTACAGAATTAGAAGTTACAGCATATATACCTGCCGGTTATACCCTAAATGACCCTGCATGGACCCTACTTCCTAATGGAGATGCCACCATGATAGCTAGTGTAGCTAATGGTGATCTACCTGCAGGAGGCTTAACCAATGGAAACTGTCATGTAAAACAAATTACACTAGATGTAATTACAGGACAGGATTTAGAAGACTATATATTATATGCAGAGATTACCGATGGATTAAATACGGCAGGTCAGACTGCTGCAGATGATTGCGACAGTACTCCAGGAAGTAATACTCCTACGGAGAATACGGTAACGCCTGGAGATCCAGATGACAATAATATGGATGGTGGTGGACCGAGTGTCGGTGAGGACGAAGATGATCATGATCCAGCTCAGATTCCATTATTTGATTTGGCATTGATAAAAACTACTGTAACTTCTGCACCGTATACTTTAGGTTCTCTAGTAGAATACGATATAGAGGTTACGAATCAAGGAAACTCTATTGCATCTAACATAGAAGTAATAGATTACATCCCTTGTGGGTTGACTTTTGATACTAGTAATAATACAGGTTGGGCATTTAATGCCGCTGCGAGAACGGCAACTTTTACTCTAGCGGGTAATTTGATGCCAGGAGCTTCTCAGAATGTAAGCATCTTCTTAAATGTAGATAATATAGATCCTAACTGTACAGGAGAGACTTATACAAACTTTAGTGAAATAGCATCCTTTACAGATACTAATGGTAATACTGTAGCGGATATAGATAGTGACCCAGATACGAATGTTGGAAACGACGGTACAGCGGTAGATAATGACACAGATAACACTGGTGGTGATGAAGATGATCATGACCCAGAAGAAATATGTCCGATAATAGCTATTCCATCAGCGACCTTATTCTGTTCTAACGAGACGACTATTCTCTTTGCGAGTCCTACAGGAGGAACTTGGGCAGGAATGGGTATTACTGATCCAATAAATGGAGTCTTTGATGCCTCATTAGTAACAGGAGGGTCGACTACGATTACTTACTCGCTTACACCGGAAACGTGTGAAGCTGAGATTGTAATCGATGTTGTAGATCCACCAGTTCTTACTCTTACAACTCCGGATCCTGTATGTATGGCAAATAATTCAAACATGCCTACTACTTTAGATTTCACGGTATTGAGTTCTACGAGTATGGGTTTTTGGACAGATGTAGACGGAACGGGAGTAAACTTTTCTAACCTAGCTGCAGTAGATTTTGCAAATGTACCTTTAGGAACATACACCTTTAGTTTTACAACGAGTAATGCCGTTTTCCCTTGTATGGAAGTTACAGAGTCTATTGAGGTTACAGTTATGGATTGTGATTGCCCAGGATTCTCACTAAGTATTAATAGTTCTTTGGGAGATGAAATATGTAATGGAGAACTTACTATTCTAACTGCAGTTACTTCTATCTCTAATCCATCATACTCATGGAGTAATGGTCAAAATACACCTGTGATAGCAGTTGCACCTAGTGCAACGAGTACATTCACTGTAACAGTTACAGATTTAGATGAGCTTCCTTGTTTTGAGGTTGCTTCGATTACGATAACAGTAAATCCTTTACCTCAGTGTACGGCAAGTTCTAACGGGCCAGTATGTGTAGGAGATGATTTAGTATTAAATGAGACAGGTGGACAAGCAGTAAGCTGGTCATGGACAGGTCCTAATGGATTTAGTTCAACTATGCAGAGTCCTACAATTGCTAATGTAACTATTGCGGCAGAAGGAACTTATACAGTAGATATAACAGATGCTAATGGATGTATGTCTTCTTGTTCTGTAGTAGTAGATGTTGTAGAACCTCCAGTTCTAACATTAACGACTCCACCTGATGTGTGTACTGCTAATAATTCTAACATGCCTACAGACTTAGACTTTACAGGACTGAGTAGTACAAGTATGGGAACTTGGGCAGATACAGATGGAACAGGAGTAGACCTAAGTAATTTATCATCGGTAGACTTTTCAGGTGTTCCAGTAGGATCATACACGTTTACCTTTACGACTAATAATGCAATGTCACCATGTATGAATGTGTCTTCCTCTATAGAAGTAACAGTTATAGATTGTGATTGTCCAGGATTTGATTTAGATATAACAGGATTACAAGAAATATGTATAGGAGAAGTGTCAGTGCTTACCGCAAATACTTCTATTTCTAATCCATCATATAGCTGGAGTACAGGAGAGACTACGCAGAGTATTTCTGTGAGTCCTACAATGACTACCACATTCTCTGTAACAGTTACAGATTTAGACAATCTACCTTGTTTCGAGGTTGCTTCAATTACAGTAACAGTAAACCTATTACCTATTTGTGAAGCAGTTTCTAACGGACCGGTATGTGTAGGTGATGATTTAGTGTTGGACGAGAGCGGAGGAGCAGCCGTTATGTGGATGTGGACAGGTCCTAATGGATTTAGTTCTATGATGCAAAGTCCGACTATACCTAATGTAACTCTAGCTGCAGAAGGAACATATACAGTAGATATTACTGATGCAAATGGATGTACATCTTCTTGTTCTGTTGTAGTAGAAATTGTCGAGCCTCCGGTTCTGACACTTACGACTCCGCCAGATGTATGTACAGCTAATAATTCTAACATGCCTACAGACCTAGATTTTACAGGACTGAGTAGTACGAGTATGGGAACATGGGCAGATACAGATGGAACAGGAGTTGACCTAAGTGATTTATCATCGGTAGACTTTTCCGGTGTTCCAGTAGGATCATACACATTTACTTTTACGACTAATAATGCAATGTCACCATGTATGAATGTGTCTGCTTCTATAGAAGTAACAGTCATAGATTGTGATTGTCCAGGATTTATGGTGACTTTGGCAGCTGATCCATCGGCTATCTGTATAGGTGACTCTAGTACGATAAGCAGTACAGTGAGTATCTCTAATCCTTCTTATAGTTGGAGTACAGGAGAGACTACGGCAGATATAACGGTATCACCAGTAGTTACTACGACCTTTACGGTTACCGTAAGTGATTTAGATATGGTGCCATGTTTTGAAGTAGCTATGATAGAGGTGGTAGTAAATCCAGATCCAGTCTGTAATGCTGTAGCAAATATGCCTCAGTGTCCAGGAGATGATATAATCTTAAATGAGACAGGTGGACAAGCAGTTAGTTGGTCATGGACAGGTCCTAATGGATTTACTTCTATGATTCAGAATCCTACGATTATAAATACTGATATAACTAATGAAGGAACATATACAGTAAGTATAACAGATGCAAACGGATGTATGAGCTCATGCTCAGTAGATGTAGCATTTAACGATACGATAGCTCCTGTGCTTATAAACTGTCCAGACGATATTACACTAGACTGTACAGAAGTTCCAGAAAATTTAAATACACTCGGAGTTGCTTCTGGTATAGATAATTGTGATGGTAATACACCTGCTCAGCAGTTAGTAACCATGAACATTAATTCATGTAGTACGGGTACGATTATTCGTACATTTATTGTAACTGATAACAGTGGTAATTCTGATCAGTGTACACAGGTTATAACTGTTGAGATGGTAGGAGAAATGCTGACTCTAGATGATATAGTTGTTGAGCCAGATACAATCTTTACGGAGAGTTGTAATAATCTAGATCCTGCCTTTATAGGTGGAGCTCCAGTAATAAATGGTGGTAACACAGCTTGTTTCAATATCTCTATAGATTTTGAAGATGAGCCAGAGTTAAGTTTCCCTGCATGTCAGGATACTACTACTAGGACATGGACGATTGTCGACTCTTGCCAAATAAATGGAGACGGTATGACAGGAATCTTTATGATAGATCAGGTAATAATAGTTTCTGATACCACTGCACCAGTGATAACTGTTGAAGATTCCATATTTATAGATTGTGCTATTGCGGATTCAGTTTTTGTAGATCTAGTTGCCATGGTAACGGATGGTTGTGATGCTACTATCACTAATGATTCTAGCGTAGGAAACGGAATGGAAGATGCTAGCGGATTTTATAGTGGTATTACAGAAGTTATATTTACTGCTACTGACCTTTGTGGAAATGTAGCAATGGATACGACCATAATAGAAATAGTTCCTGATACGACAGCACCGACGGTCAGATGTCAGAAGCCTGTATTTTTTGTTGGCCCTGATGGAACTGTAGATGTAAATATTTATACCTCTACGATTATAGAATTATTAGAAGATGATTGTACAGAGGAGTCTGATATAATATGTTTCTTCGTGGATAGTCTAGAAGCGACAGGAGGAAACATAGCTGATTCTATCGCTGTCCTTGATTGTTCTAATGTAGGAGTAATTACCCCTCTATTTATGTTCTGTATGGACGAGGCTGGAAATTTTGAAGTTTGTGAAAGTGGTGTTCAGACTGTTGATACAATAGGAGTATGTAATCTCTTAGAAGCAGATATAGCAGGACTAGTTACTACGGATGAGAACATGGGTATCCCTAATACGGAAGTAAGATTGAGTAATACAGAATTTACAATGCGGTCCACCGATGGTGATGGGTACTATGCCTTTGAAAATATGCCAGTAGGAGGAAGCTATGAGATAGTGCCGTATAATAATGATGATCCATTAAATGGTGTAACGACGCTCGATTTACTATTGATACAGAAGCACATATTGGGTCTTCAAGACTTAGAAGATGCCTACGATCATATAGCAGCAGATATTGATGACTCAGGAAGTATATCTTCTATTGACTTAATTCACTTGCGTAAACTGATACTAGGAGTCTATGTAGATTTCCCGGATAATACTTCATGGAGAATGGTCCACAGTGACTTTAATTTCCCTGCAGGAATAGATCCTTTAGATTTATTTATCCCTGAGTCCTATGTTATCGATAGACTTAACTATCATGCTGACGTAGACTTTATAGGAGTAAAAATAGGAGATGTAAACGGAAGTGTAGATCCATCAGTAATTACAGATTTAGCTACTAACAGATCTATCGAGACCATGATCTTTAACTATGCTGACGGTTCAGTACAGAGAGGAGAGCATACGACGATTACACTTAATGCAAGCGAGGATATACTTATAGAAGGATTCCAGATTGCTCTAGAGCATAAAGGATTGAGGCTAGAAAGTGTAACGGTAGGAGAGACTGTTTTGGCTGAGGCCAATGTAAATACAAGTAATCCAGATCTGACATATATCAGTTGGACTGATGTGGCTCAGGGAGGAGTTTCTACGACAGATATGATAAGCTTAACTTTTGAAGCAGAAAAGGACTTGAAGATTTCTGAGGTACTTTCGCTTGAGCGAAAACTATTAAACAGTGAGTTATACAAAGCAGAAAATCTAGATGTAGTAGATATACGAGTAGAAGCTTATGGAAGCAATGTTTTTGACGTAAGTCAGAATGAGCCTAACCCATGGAAAGATCAGACTTCTATAAATGTAAATATTGCAGAAGCTGCTCTAGGACAGATCACAGTTTATAATCTGATGGGACAAAGAGTGCTTACGATGGAGCAAGAAATGACTCGAGGAGAAAATACTGTTACGATAGATAATAAGATGCTTAGTCAGAAAGGAATTTATCTATACACGGTAACTGTAAACGATAAGAAAATCACTAAGCAGATGATTAAGATCTAAAAAAGGTTTCATTACTAAAATTCAATAAATTTAAAAGCCCTCTTTCAATATTTTGAAAGAGGGCTTTTTTTATTAACTCTTGATGAGTCTAAACTTTATAGGATCAGAGGATTCTTTAGTTGAGATTCCCAGGAGATAGGTTCCCTTAGAATAACTAGAGATATCTAAGCTTATCGTCGCACAGTCTTCTAAACTATAGTCGATGAGTGCTTCTGAGTCCGTCCATGTTTCTATTGCACGGATGGTAGAGACGGTTGATAGATTTAGATACTTATTTTCTGAATCGTAACTAGCCGAACTAACTATTGCTAGAAATTCGTTGTCTACAGTGAGTTTTATATCGCAGTTCTGATAGATGGTAGACATCTCGACATTACTGGTCATATGGTCAAAGGGAGTAGGAGCAAATGCGACTATCGAAAAAATAATGATAATCAGCATCAAAAAGCGGTTGGTTTCTTTCATGAATACTTTTTGAGATTAATAATTTTGAATGCTGTCTTTAAAACTATTAAGGGGAGTGCAGGCTAGGGATATCAGAATAAATTGCTATTATTCAATTATCATTCATATTAGGTTTTAAGTTAATATCAAAAAAAATGCCAACTAGATGACACTTTCTGAACTGTCTACCATTAATCTTCCCATAGAAATCGAAGAAAATCGACTAAATACCATCATCGAGAAGAACTTTAAACCCGTCAATATCGGACCTAAAGACAGAGTAACGGGCGTAAATATCAGTGGAGAAGGCAAGCGAGTACACCTAAAACTAAAGCTTGAAGGCAGATATGACGGTCTAGTAAACGTCCATTTTACACCTGTTATCGATAATGAGTCCAAGGAAGTAAAGGTCACAGAACTCGATATCCAGCTTGAGAGTTCGGGGATTCTGAGTACTGGACTAAACTGGGTCCTACAGTCCTTTATAAAGACCAAAATCGAAGAATTAGTCCAAAATCAGGTAGATAAGAATCTAAAAAAAGTCATTTCTCAGTACCTGTCTAAGAATCATGAGCTTCCACTTCCTGATGATTTACAAGCTCAGATAAGAATAGAAGATGCCAGATTACATCGATTAGAATTTTTAGAGGGAACTCTATACCTCAATGTAGAAGCACACGGAAAGCTTAAACTAAGAAGTAAGCCGAAATAGGCATTGGCATCAGCCAAAAAAAGGTAAATTTGCAAGCTTAATAGACATCTTTTAGGAGATGAATACTTGATAAAAACCTGAGTAATGTTTGATAATTTTTTAGGAAATAGTCCCCGATGGTTCAAATGGACCATGATCGCTTTTTTAGTAATAAATGTAGTCCTGTTCTTCACGATTCCGCCAGATATAGTCGCTTGGGTATTTATAGCTGAGTTTATATTTACGCTGGCCATGGCTCTTAAGTGTTATCCATTACAGTCTGGAGGGTTACTTGCGATAGAAGTCCTGGCTCTCAATCTTACTACACCAGATCATGCTTATCATGAAATAGAACAGAATCTAGAGGTGGTGTTACTGCTTGTATTTATGGTAGCGGGTATATACTTTATGAAGCCATTACTGATGTATATATTCAGTAAGGTCTTTACAAGAATTAAATCTAAAGTAGTACTATCCCTATTGTTTGTGTTTTTGGCTGCTTTTCTATCAGCATTTTTGGATGCTCTTACAGTTACGGCTGTACTCATAAGTGTTACAGTAGGATTTTATGGAGTATATCATAAAATACATTCTAGCTCAGGAGATTATGATGGGAGTGGAGTTCTCGACCGGAAAGAACTGAGTGGAGAAACACTGGAGCAGTTTAGATCTTTTCTGAGAAGTCTTATCATGCATGGACTAGTAGGTACGGCCCTAGGAGGTGTATGTACGCAGGTAGGGGAGCCACAGAACCTATTGATAGCAGATAGAATGGGTTGGGATTTTATAGAGTTTTTCTTGCAGATGGCTCCGATTACCATACCAGTTCTTATATGTGGACTTATAACTACGTTTATATTAGAAAAAACAAAATTGTTTGGATATGGTGCACAATTGCCAGAAGTAGCAAGAGGTATAATACAGAATTATACAGATGAGATGGATTCCAAAATGACAAAAAAAGATCGATTTGGTTTGATTGTTCAGGCTGTCTCTGCCATATTGCTAATTATAGCACTAGCATTACATATTGCTCCTGTTGGATTAATAGGTCTAGGCCTTATAATTATACAGACGGCATTTATGGGAATCGTAGAAGAGCATAGTTTAGGAAAAGCATTTGAGGAAGCTCTTCCATTTACAGGATTACTGGTTGTCTTTTTTGTAATCGTAGCTATGATATCTGATCAGGATCTTTTTAAGCCTATAATAGAATGGGCTCTGGCAAAAGATCCTTCTCAACAGCCAGCTATCTTCTATCTGGCCAATGGGTTCTTATCCATGATATCAGATAACGTTTTTGTGGCTACAGTATACATAAATGAGCTAAGAGGAGTTTTCGACCCTGAATTTATGAACGAAACTGCTAAGCAGACCTATGATGCTCTTTCTTCTCAAGGAAAATTAGATTTCAGACAGCAGTATGAAAATTTGGCCATAGCCGTAAACACAGGTACTAATCTACCGAGTGTAGCTACGCCTAATGGTCAGGCAGCATTCTTATTCTTGCTTACCTCTGCACTCGCACCTCTGATAAATCTGTCTTACGGTAAAATGGTAAAAATGGCTCTGCCTTATACTATAGTACTTGGAGGAGCAGGACTTTTGGGAATCCTATACATATTATAATATAGCCATACCTTTACCTTATGGTTAAAATAGCCGATGTAGAATTAGGAGAATTTCCCTTATTACTCGCTCCCATGGAGGATGTGAGTGATCCACCCTTCAGAGCTCTCTGTAAGGAACAGGGTTGTGATATGATGTATACAGAGTTTATATCTGTAGAAGGTCTTATCCGTGATGCAACTAAGAGTGTGCAGAAGCTAGATATCTATGATGAGGAGCGACCTGTAGGAATCCAAATATTCGGAGCCAAGATAGACTCGATGAGACGTGCTGCCGAGATCGTAGAAGAAGCAAAACCAGAATTGCTAGATATAAACTATGGCTGTCCTGTTAAAAAAGTAGTCTGTAAGATGGCTGGTGCTGGAATCCTGCAGGACATAGACCGCATGGTAGAACTGACCAAAGAAATCGTAGACAGTACCTCCTTACCTGTTACCGTAAAGACTAGACTAGGATGGAATGCAGAGACCATCAGAATCGTAGAAGTAGCGGAGAGATTGCAAGACGTCGGGATAAAAGCGATAAGCATACATGGACGTACTCGTAAGCAGATGTATAAGGGTGAGGCAGACTGGACGGAGATCGGTAAGATTAAGAATAATCCACGGATGCACATACCTGTATTCGGTAATGGAGATATCGACTCTCCTCAAAAGGCACTGGAGTATAAAAATAGATATGGAGTAGATGGAATAATGATCGGTAGAGCGAGTATAGGTAATCCATGGATATTTAGTGAGATAAAGCATTTTTTCGCTACAGGCGAAATTTTAGCAAAGCCTACCGTATTAGAAAAAGTGGAGGTATGTAAACGTCATCTTAGACATGGGATAGAATGGAAAGGAGAGAAGCTAGGTGTGCTAGAAATGCGTAGACATTATAGTCAATATTTTAGAGGCCTACCTCATCTCAAGCCGATACGTATGAAGCTGGTTACAGAGGATAGCTCAGATGCTATTTTTGAACAGCTAGACCTTATTGCTTCTCGTTATGGTGATCTAGAACTCGTATAATTTCTCAAAGTAATCCTTCAAGTAATCCCTCAAGTGTGCTTTTCAGAATAGAGCCTTTCGAAAAAAAAATACTGGAGCTTATAAAGCTGTCTGCCGAAGAGCTGGACTTTCCAGTTTACATCGTAGGAGGCTATGTACGTGATCGATTGCTTAATCGACCTTCTAAGGATCTAGACATCGTCTGCGTAGGCAGCGGCATAGAACTGGCCAAAAAACTAGCGACGCATATGAGACCCGTACCGAGAGTGACTTTCTATAGTCGATTCGGAACAGCGATGCTCAGACATAAGGATCTCGAGATAGAGTTTGTAGGAGCTCGTAGAGAATCCTATAGAGCCGATTCTAGAAAACCCTTAGTAGAAAATGGTACCCTAGAAGACGATCAGAATAGGAGAGACTTTACCATCAATGCTCTAGCCGTAAGTCTTAACGATAATAATTATGGATGCATCGTAGATCCATTTAACGGATTAGCAGATCTAGAAAGTAGAATTATAAAAACTCCACTTGATCCAGAAAAAACATTTACTGATGATCCACTGAGGATGCTTAGAGCAATTAGGTTCTCTACGCAGTTAGATTTTGATATCCATCCAGAAACCTTTGAGGCTCTTAAAAAATATAAGAACAGAATATCTATAATCTCTAAAGAGAGAATAACTTCTGAGTTGCAAAAGATAGTAGATAGTCCGATTCCTTCTGTGGGGTTTAGACATTTATTCGATACAGGATTGCTAGAAATTATATTTCCAGAACTGTATAATCTTAGAGGGGTGGAAGTGAGAAACGGAATAGGCCATAAGGATAATTTCTATCATACACTAGAGGTGTTAGATAATGTAGCTAGAGTAACAACTAATCCATGGCTCCGCTGGGCTGCAATCCTACATGACATCGCTAAGCCCAATACCAAGCGATTTGATAAAAATCATGGTTGGACCTTCCATGGGCATGAGGTCGTAGGGACCTATATGGCAGAACGGATTTTTAAGCGAATGAGGCTTCCACTAGATTCTAAGCTGAAGTATGTACAGAAACTAATAAGGCTACATCTAAGGCCCATTGCACTTACTAAGGAAGAGGTTTCTGATTCTGCGATAAGGAGATTGCTCTTCGACGCCGGAGATGACATAGATGACCTGATGAAACTATGCAAGGCAGACATCACTTCTAAAAATGAAAAGAAGGTAAAAAAATATTTGTCCAACTATGAGATTGTACAACAGAAGCTACAAGAGGTAGAAGAAAAAGATCAGCTCAGAAACTGGCAGCCACCCATTACCGGAGAGCTCATAATGGAAACCTTTAATCTCAAGCCTTGTCGCAAAGTAGGAGATATAAAAAATGCGATAAGAGAAGCCATCCTAGATGGAAACATAGCCAATAACTACGATGCAGCCTATGAGTTCATGATGACCAAAGGAAAAGAATTAAATTTAACGCCACAATAGAAACTAAACTTTATGAAATATCTAACTAGAAAAAACATCGGATGGGCTGCAACTGCAGTATTGGCATTTTTTTTATTGATGAGTTCAGGGGTTAAACTCTTCGGTGGTATAGAAAATATAAATAAAGAAATGGGTACAGCCCATATTCAAGACTGGATACGGATTATCGGAGTAGGAGAGTTGCTATCTGTTATCATATTTATTATTCCTAAAACAATGAGACTCGGTACAGTTCTATTAAGTACTTACTTCGGTGGAGCGATACTTTTCCATATGGCTCATCCTGATCCCGTACGAGCTAGTTTTTTATCTCCTGCTTTATTCCTCGTTGCTATATGGATTACTAGCTGGATAAGAGGGAATGAGTTGATTAAGCTATAAGAAAAGACATCTAGTCATAAAGTAATTTAAATCTCTGTGAAAATCTGAGCAATCTGTGGTGCTAATTACTTAC
>CAZDWO010000035.1:0-36934 GCA_964509175.1 uncultured Saprospiraceae bacterium | reverse complement strand
ATAAATTTAAAAGTCTCAGAAAGAGACTCTTCGATGACAAATACAAAATTAACACACGTAAAGCATTATTTGGTTTTGTGGCAAAAACAATGGAAATTATAGCAATGATTTCTACATTTACTTTCATTTCCTGGAGAACAATAAATGGATTTTTAACGATTGGAGATTTAGTAATGTTTCTACAAGCTTTCCAAAAAGGTCAAGTAGCCATTCAAAGAAGTCTGTCTTCAATCATAAATTTATATAACAGTCGACTTTTTCTAACTCATCTTTTTGATCTATTGGATCTAAAGTCCTTTCTCAAAACTCCAATATTACCGAAAAATATCAAACCTTTAAAATCTTCACTTGTTTTAGAAAACTTAAATTTTACTTATCCTCAGACGAACAATCAAGTCCTTGCTAATGTAAACCTAGAATTCAGCAAGGGAGAGCTTATTGCTTTTGTTGGTGAAAACGGAAGCGGCAAAACAACTCTCGTTAAGCTTTTATGCCGATTATATGATCCTACCTCAGGAGTAATTAATTGGAACGGAATCAATATTAACCAAATTTCTCTTGAAAACTGGAGAAATAGCATTTCAGTTATTTTTCAGGATTTTGCCAAATATCAATTTACAGTAAGAAAAAATATTACGCTAAGTGACATTGAAACTAACGAGTCAAATCAAGATAAGCTGGAAAAGGCTAGTATTTACTCAGGTGCAAATTCATTCATTGAAGAGTTTGATTCAAAATATGATCAAATGGTCGGAAGATGGTTTAAAAAAGGTAAAGAGTTAAGCGGAGGTCAGTGGCAAAAGCTTGCTCTTTCACGTGCCTTTTATAAAAGCCATGCACAATTGATTATCCTGGATGAACCCACAAGTTCCATAGACCCTTTATCTGAGGAGGACATATTCTCTAATCTCAAAAATATTGCAGAAAACAAGATTGTCATTATTGTAACACACCGATTGTACAACCTAAAACTGGCGGATAAGATAGTTGTATTTGATAAAGGAAGAATAGTTCAAGAAGGTGATCATTCTTTTTTGATAGAAAAAGATGGATTGTATAAAGAAATGTTTAGCAAACAGTTAAAAACTTAACTTTTATATTCATTAAAATCTTTTTTTTAACGTGATAAATAACTAACTTTGTTTCTCTGATGAGAGAATAAGTTTTATTAAAAAAACATATAAGAACATGACAATAGAAAAAAAATCAAAAAAAGCTTGGAATGCTCCTACCATTGTGGATTTAGATTCTAAATTTTCACAAATGATGACAAAGAGTGCAAAAGCTGACACAGAAGTAACAATTACTGTGAGCACCGATCCCTTAGTTACATTGGGAGCGAACTCTTAATTATTAGAAAAATTTACTAGAATATCCGAATCAATTCATTTTGGTTCGGATATTTTATTTTATCTCCTCATTCAAAATTGATTCACTTAAAATCGATTTCAAATTTATACCCTCATCCATTTGATGCCTAAAAATTGAAAAGGCATTGTTGCCTTCAATCAAAATCGGGCCTTGGTTTGTAATAGCAATATCCCAGCCGACCATATAAATGTTGGGACAAATTTCATGAGCTTTTAAGCAGATACTCTTTATGTCTTTCCAGAATGGCAATTCGTACCCAATATTATCGCTAATCCATTTTAGATGAATGTCAGAGATGTAACGAACATCGTTGTAAATAAATTTATCTGATAATTTTCCGTTTATGATATCTATCCTTACAATCTTCGAATAGCCCATGACTTCGGTAGGGATAGAAATAAAGCAAGAAATAATTTTATTTCGGGTAGATAATATTCTTAATGTAATCAATCGTGAGCATTGTAGATCATAATTAAGTTTTGAATCATTTTGCAATAAAGGCTGTATCAAATAATTATGTAATGCAAACTGGGCAGATAATTTGGCTTTGATCACTTTTAAATCAGAACTTTCCCAATTAGAATCACTTGCTTTTAGTTTATATGATTTTTCTTCAAATTCTAATATAAAACAACCTCTACTTTGGCTTTGATCATCAGGCTTTATAAAAATTTGTTTTTCGGTGAAAATTTTGTCCCAATTGATTTCACCTTGCTTTCGTACTGAATGTAATGTAGGAATCGAAGGGAGTTGATTTAATTCATTTTTAGTGCTAAATGTTTTTTTGGAGGCAAGATATTCTTTTTCGAATTGTGCCGCATTTGAAGATAACATTTCTTGCCAGGAAGGAGACTCATGCTCATAGATGAAATTGAACCATTGGCTCTTTTTATATTTAAATAATGATAGGAGATAATAATTGTGAGGTGGAGCACCAAATACAAACGTTAAATATAGCAAATCGAAGAACTGTTTTACCCCTCCAAGTTCAAGACTATTTTTAAATGTTTTTCGAAATTTAAATGCTTGTAAAAGGAATTTCCATCCGAAAAAGAAGTACCAAAAAAATATTCTTAAGGTAAATAGCAAAAAGTTTTTGACAAAAGACACATGAGACATTTTATAGAACAAAGCCGCTCTATGAAAATTAATTTCCGAATTTTTGAATGAAACAAAAATTCTCCAGTGTAATAATCCTGGGGGTAGCGAAATAACATTTTTAAAACTTTTCCAATTCAATGTTCAAAATGTTTATTTATATAATTACTACAAAAAATAACTTTTAATAATCGTGCATGAATAGAACCTACCATATGAAACGTACGAGAATCCTGGGCAATTTGATTATTATATATCAAAGAAAGTACATCTAAAATTGCATCAAAGTCAAACTGAGCTTTTGCTTTAGAATTATTTAAAATCATAATTTTTTCCTTTGTTCTCTGAATTGCAATATTTAAATCTTGCCAATCTTCTGTGGTAAAATCTCTTTTTGAAGGTCTTTTGGTACCTCTGGTTAATTCATCATCTATATCTTTAGCTACAGCCATTTTAATTAATGTACGGGCTGGATGAGAAGTAAATAATTTGAAAGGTAAGCTCAAGCAAAAAGAAACAATTTTTTTATGAAGTAAAGGATGTATGAAGTCAATTTCATAATCACTTCCGAGAAAATTCCATTTATCCGATCGTATTGTAAAGAAACTTCTTGAAAATTGATCTAACCTAAAATTCAGCGTCATTGGAGTCCTGCTCAAAGGAACTGATGGGAAATTTAGATATGGAGAAATGTGTGGCTTAAAAGCTTTTGAAAATATATAATTAGGATTAAAGTTTATTTTTCTGAATTTATCATTACGTAAACTTTTGGATAAAGAATTTTTTCGGATATCATTTTTAAAGGCCAAGAATCTTTGCAGGATGTTTTGATTCCAAAAGTTATAGTGCCTGAGTGCCTTTATAGAATCTATCGGTTTGACTTTTTTTAGACCTTGATGATAAAAAACAGAAGAGAATTCATCGCCACCTAGACCCGTTAAGATTGTTTTTGTTTTTGTGTCCTTTGTACTTTTTAGAATTTCAATTTGACGACTTGCATTTAGTATCCCGAACCAATTTCCTGCACTGGGTAAATAATGAGTATTAGATAGACCCGTAGCCTGAGAATCAAATGTCTCAATATTTAAATTCGGATAATGGTTCTTATATTTCTCGACAAAATAACTTTCTGAATTGGGAGTTATTTCTGATTTGTTACCATAATTTATGTGATACGCATTTCTTTTTAAATCAGATTGAGCAGCAACTAATGCGGCTATAAAACCGCTATCAAGGCCTCCGCTCAAATGCAACGAACAATTTTCATCATGACTCAAACAATCTTTTATACTTCCTTTTAAAAGATTTCTCAAAATTTCTGAAGCTTCATTTAAATTTCCTGAAAAAGAATTTTCTTTAAGCTTTTCAAAGCTCCAGTATTTTGTAATTCTAAAATTGGAATTTTTAAATTCTATGTATGATCCGGCTGGTATACGTTGAATTTCTTTAAATGGAGAATTTTGCGTTCTAATATTTTTAAAATTACCCGTCGAGCAATAAAAACCTATTGGATCAAAAGTTGGTTTAGGTATATATCTTAGAAGCTCATCAATATTTTCAGACACAAGAGGTTTCCCATCTAAAATAGTATAGTATAAAGGAATAGAAGCAAATATGTCTACTGCTGCAAAAGTGAAATTAGTATCTTCAAAAACTAAATGAAATCCAAGATCCAAATCTTGTAAAAAAGAATAATCATTTTGTTCAATAGCAGTAACATGATTGTCAATTTGAACAACTCCTCTTTGACGTGTACTCATAACATTGATTTAACAAATTATAAGATTATTGTTCTTATCTAAATAGTTGAGTTCCTTCATAACTTTCGAATGCTTTTCAACGATTTCTTGTTCTTGTTCATTGGTTAGATAATCTGTCCATCCTCCAACTTTACCTTTTCTAAAAAACCGCTTCACCCCAACTGGTTTTTCTGTAAAACCTTCTTTTTTTTCTTGGTTTTGCAAATTTTTAAAGGAGCATTTTTCAATGCATTGAACTAAATTTTCTTTGGAAATTTCTATGTTTAAAAAATCCACGATTTTTGCAAACGTTGATATTCCATTAAGATTCATGTCTTCATATCGCACAACCAATAGTTTTTCTGGAGGAAAATTATTTTTCCAACTTTCATAGTGCATAGACCAATCTCCTAAATATTGATGTAATTGGACATTGAAACTATTTGGATCGTAAGCGAGTACAGAGTTTTTGTTATTAAGGTATTTAATACTTCTCGCAAAATCTATATGACCAGAATGAAAAGCCAAAGAAACGCAAACATCAAAGGGGTTTCGAACCACATAAATTACCTTTTTCGTTGCTTCATATGGGATAAGAAATTTTCCATTTTTATTTTTGAAATACCCATTGTGCGTTTTTATAAAAGACCGTTCCTCAAAGCTTTCTGCTCTTTTTTTTATAACTAGAGGAAGAAGGTTATCTATTTCATCTTTTGTGAGTTCAGAAGAGTCATGACAAATCCATTTGTCGAATAAAAACCTATTAGAAATAATACCGGCGGTTATACTCAAATTGTTTATGAATAGATTGTTGTCATCAGGATGAATGATAGAATTCAGAAAAATTCTAAGCCAGGTATTTCCCGATTTGGGGTAGGATGCCAACCACACTATTTTGTTTGAAGGTAGTTGTTCCATTTGCTAATTATTAAGAAGGTCGTTTTGAATAGCAGCTTTTAAGTCTTCAATTTTACAATCGTGAGGTCTCCTTATTTTTGTAATGTCTACGCATGAAGCAAACTTTGAGCTATTTAAAAAATGACCCATTTGAAAGCCCATGTCTCGAATAAGGCTTCTTCTGTATGTCATTTTTAAAATTGCATTTAATTTATTTCCTTGAAGAAGTGGAATAAGCTCAATTTCATCTTTATCATAACGAGAGATGAAATACATTTTTTTAATAAGACGTCTGCCTTGAACAAAACTCTCTTTAATGGGCAATTTTCTTTTGGCTACTTCTTTACGAATGGTATCCAAATTTTGGTATTCTATTTTGAGGGAATTAAGTGAATCAATCCACATTTTGGATTGCGGGTAACCAGATATTACATGAGCTGTATCCTCTTCAAAATCAATTGGAGAAATATCATCGGATAGCATTTTGTGTCCTTCCAATCTAAAAGCGTTTGCCATCGAAGACTTTCCAACTCCAGAATTACCGCATATTAAGACTGCCTCACCATTATATTCAAAAGCACTTGCATGCAAAGCCAAAATGTTCCTTTGGATTAGAATAGTCCCTAAACAAGTACCTAGTATGAATAGTCGAATATCATTTTCGCAATCTTCGCACTTTTTTTCGACAGCTATGGTTTTCCCATCATTTACATAAAAACTTGCGAGGTTGTCAAGATCGAATAATAATTGTTTGTCGGCCATTTCAAAACCGACTGCCTTATTCGTAGTGTTCTCTAATTGCTTAGGAACATTTTTTAAAATTATGTTTACGTCCGCTTTTGAATTTGAAGAATCTTCCAGTAATTCTGGCAATTCTTGTTCAGAATTAATCACCAATCCAAAGCATTTATATTTAAATCCCATTTTCTATTTATAGCAATTAAGAGAAATGACGTACTGATTTATATTGTCTGATAGATTCTTCTCCAATAACAATCATTTCATTACAAATTATCCAAACGTGTCCCTTCATCTGTTTATCAGCCGTATCTAATCCAAAGTGAATCTCTGAATATATATTGAGCCGATTTAATTCTCGCTTAGCTGTCAAAGCACGATCATAACAAAGGCTTTCAAAAGGCACTAACTTTGAAAGACCACGTGTATAGTTTCTAATCTTAACAACTTGATTGTATTGCGATTGATGATAAGGAATATTTATCAAATCTGTAGAAATCCAATTTATTATTTTCTCAAAAGATTCATTAAAAATCATCCATTTTGTCTTGTAGAGCAAAAAGTAAATTCGGAGTATTAATGAGTAATCTTTGAGGGGAATTGCAAAAATAGACTTGAATGAAATCATTAAGCGGTTAAAAAATCTTTTGATTTAATATCTTCTAAAAATTTTGAGACATCGCTTACGCAGGTAGCCCTATCAACATCAAAATCCACCAAAATCAAATCTACTATTTCATCGATTGTTTTCGGCTCTTTTATTAATGACCAAATTGTTGAACCTATTTCATCAATTTTATAATATTTACCAGAAGCCATATCAAGCAAGACTATTTCTTCCCCGATCTGAGAACTTAAAATATCCGGTTTGAGTTGAAATATATCTTTTTTAGTCATAACTAATTTTCTCTAGCGTCTTTATAGATAAATAAAGTTCAAAACTAATTACTTTGGTCTTTAGAAACAATTGTAATTAGAACTTTCTGAAAAGTTCAAGGTTTTTAACTAAAAAAGTCTTCAAATCACAAGATTTGTTGATCAATATTTTTTGTAAAAATGAATGTATTAGTTATTTCCTATGCCTTTCCTCCATTAAAAACCATGGCCTCCTATCGCAACTATTTGATTGCAAAAGGGCTGGATAATCTAGGTTATGAAATCAACGTTTTAAGTACAAGCAATAAAAAGTATTATCCTACTCAAAACGAAGAATTAAACTCTATTAAAGTCGATTATTTGCCCACATTGGATTATAGGTCTTTTAATAAATCATCATCGATTTCTGGAATTTCTAAAACTGGCAGTCCATTGAAACGATTATTTAGACGATTAAAAAATAGTTATCCTTTAAATTTAGTTTTGGACTTAGGAGGACTTTTGTACATTATTGCCGGAATATCAAAGGGAAATAGACTGATTCGGAAAAATAAATGTCAATTAATAATTTCCAATTATCCGCCTGTATCAAATCTTATCATTGCAAGTTGGCTTAAGTTTTTGAATCCGCAGATTAAATGGATTGTGGATTTTCATCATTTTCATATAAGTTCTGATGGTCAAAATGTGATTTTCCCCAATTTCCAAAAAAGATGGATTCATTATTTATTGAAAAAATCTGATTATTTGATAACTGTTTCTGAGGGATTAACAAAAAGGCTTTCTCAGTTAAATCCAAGAATTGAAGTGATCGAATTAAGCTTCGATGAAAGCGAACATAAAGCCGAGCCAAGAGATATCGATACGAATTACCTTTTCACCATAACTTATTGTGGCTCCTTATATGACCAACAAACTTTTAGAATTTTGAAAAATGTAGTGATTAATCTGCACGAAAATGGAAAAATTAACGTCGCAAAAATCAAATTCGTTTATGCCGGTGCAAATGACAAAGAGTGGGTAAGTCGTTTGAAACAATCAAATGTTTCTGTACCTTTTATCATTCAAAATCTTGGTGTGATTTCAAGACAAAAATGTCTTAATTTAATGAATAAAAGCAATATAAATTTACTTTTGAGTTGGAATGAAAAGGACTTGAAGACTATTATTCCCGGTAAGTATTATGATTATTTACTTGCAGCCAAGCCAATTGTTTTGATCATTAACGGAGAAAAAGATATAGCTTGGGAAAATCGATTTAAGGCATTGAAACCGGGATTTATGTGTTACGAAAAAGATCAAATTGAAGATCTCGAACAATTTATTTTAAAAGAATATGACAATTGGAAACTAGGATTAGAATCAAATGTGAAAATGAATAATGAACTTTTAAGTAACCATTCAATCAATACACAAATAAAAAAACTAGATGCAATTATTCAAGAAAAGATATAGCTTTTAAAAAGTCTGAAGGGCTTCTTAAGAAATGCGAGGTACCATCCAAGATTGGATATTTTTTGAGGATTTTCAAAATCTGTCTCATTTGGAATTATGATTGTGTACCAATGATAATAGATCACTTTCCATTTTGTAATAAAATCATCACGAACTTTTAAATGAAGTTTTAGTCCTCTATTAAAATCATCTTTTATATCATCGGCAAATTTACCTTTTGAATTAACCAAAGAACCCATGTAATCTTTAACATACTGTTGATCGCAATTTCCCAAAATCTGTTTTACTATTTTTTTAGGTAGATCAATTTTCAATAAATCTTGGCATATTTTCAAACTGTATAATGTTAATTTATATACTTTCCATTCCTTAGAAAGTGCGACTAGTTTATCCCAGTCCATTTCATGTTTATGAAATTTAAGCACCATGCCTAGATCAATGATTTGTTTTAAATGCACCATTTTTTCTTTACCATAATGATGCATGCATAATACCGTAAAAAGAGCCTCGGGTTTTAATAAATTAATTGTAGTACCAAAAAAATCGATTTTAGTAGTTTCGGAAATCATTTCAAAATATCCGACATTCATTTGTAGCATCAGATTTGAAATTCTCCAGTGTGTATCAATTGAAATTAATTGATCTGACAGTTTCTTGTTAATTGAAATTTCACAATTATTTTTTAAATGACTTTCAAATAAAATTGATGATTTATGCTTTGGAACTTCATAACCCGCTTGATCCAATTTTTGTTTGATTTGATTTAATTGAGATGGATCAATCATGATGTCTATATCAGCACTAGGCCTAGCCCCTAAGTTGTTATAGACGAAATGGGATAAAAGCACACCTTTATACGGTATCATCCGTAGGTCATACTCTTTAAAAAGATTGGTCAGTTCAATTAATTCTTTGGTTAATCCTAAATTGCTTTTGGCACTTGCCTTGAAGTAAATGACCATTTGATTCCCGATCTCTGGAGGTACTTTGATCTGTTCGATCTTAATTAAAACATTGTATATTATCGCTATTATTCTATGGTAATAGGCAAGCCTTTGAAATGACTTCCAATTAAAATCATTTTCTATGAAATCGAATTCTTTGATCAGGTCCACCTCGCCACCAATAAATTTTTGACAAACGCAAATGAGAAAATGCCATTCTTTGTTATCCATTGAAGGGTTTTAACTTGCTTTGAGTAAAATTCCATGATGGATTAGCTTTGGAATACTTTCAGAAAAAAATGATCTCCAGAGAGCTGATTGCATAATCACATCATAAGTAGGCGTTTTGCCATCAAATAGTTTCAATTTTAATATGTCCAATTCTGATAGCTTGAGTATTATATTCGTACCTCCAATTATAAACTCATCGTTTTCGTTTTTAATTATTCTTTTTTGGTCATTTAAAACGAGTAAATCTGGAATAACATTCTGGATGTTGTTAGTCGCAAAATCCTTAAATTCCTCAACTTGCTTTAGTTCTTCATTGTCTAGAAGTTGTCTAACATCTAACGAGCTTAGTTTCTGAATAATTTGGTAAGTCGAAATATAAAATTCTTGTTCTTTACCTATCCATTTATTCCAGATTCTATCATACTTCACCCAATTCACTTCTCCATGAATAGAATCTAAATTGAAATTAAAAGAGTTAGGGAATTGTAACTCAATTAATTCAGAATCATAGTCCATTTGCTGCAGAGCAAAAACCGCTAATTTATTTTCTACAGATCTGAAAAATGATAAAAAAGACTTCCAGAAATCTTTTCCAGCTTTCCCTGATGCTGGATGACAAAAGAAGGTAGAACACAATTCTGTGCGATATTTCCAAATTGTACAATTGCCCTGTTCGTAAAAAGGACATTTTATGTTCTCCCAATCCGTGGAATCTCTTGAATGAATTGCCTTTGATCGGATTCTTTTAAAATTTTCTTTATACGCCCTTGGTTGTATTATTCCATTAGGCGTTATACCTGCTCCATTTTGAATTTTTTTGATTATTCGCATCTTACCTTCTTGAAATATTTCAGAATCATCTGAAAGAATAGCACCTACCATGTAGTTGGGAATCTTTGGATGATAATCACAACATTTTGTCAACGACCTTGGCTGAGTCGGATTTTGACAAAATTGACAACTCATACATTTGGTAAATTTTTCTTCAGGAATTCTTAATTCAATAAAATCAGGTATCAAACCCGCATAAACTGGAGACAAGTAATCTTTCAAATAGGTCATAAGTAATGATTCACAAAGCCAGAAACAAAATGTTAAGGTACTGAATAAAATTTTACATTTTGCCAATAATTTCATTAACACCTTTTTCATTGCCTCTTGTGCTTAAATGATAAATTTCAACGAGTTCCTTCTTGACCTGGTTGCTTATATGTATGATTCCAAAATCTTTTTTTTGGTCCTGAATACAGTACAGTCCAGATGTTTATTAAAATTTTCTTTCTTAACCCGATATGTTTCTTAACTGATTCGATTCAACTTATATTCTTCCTCTTTTAGCACATTTTAGCCCAGTTCTATGTGTTGGTATTTGTTCTTTCCTTCTAAACTGTTTCAAATCCTCGAATACTGCGGAATATGAATTCGAAAAATTGAGACTATACATCGATTTAATTCTATTCCACCCTCCCAATTTGCCCAAAAGGAAACTAATTCCTAAGTTTCAGCTTTGATAATACCTAGATGTAACTATATTTGCAGCCCGATTAGAAGTAATCGTTATAAAAAGACTAAGAAATATAAAAATATATCGCGGGGTGGAGCAGTTGGTAGCTCGTCGGGCTCATAACCCGAAGGTCGTAGGTTCAAGTCCTGCCCCCGCTACTAAGACCCTTGTAAGTCAAAGATTTGCAAGGGTTTCTTTATTTTTAAAGCATCTCACAAACATTTCAACAAAATCTAGATTTATTTCTAAGTTTGCTTTTATAAATCACTTCAACAGTTACAACCATGCAAAAAATATACATCGTATCAGCAGTGAGAACACCTATGGGAAGTTTTGGCGGAAGCCTAGCCAAATTATCCGCTATAGAACTCGGTTCTACATCCATGAAAGGTGCATTGGCCTCAGCCAATGTAAAAGCAGACCTTATAGATGAGGTATATTTTGGAAATGTATGTCAAGCAAATCTCGGTCAGGCTCCTGCTAGACAAGCTGCCATGGGTGCTGGAATTCCGAATAAGGTGCCTTGTACTACTGTAAATAAGGTATGCTCTAGCGGTATGAAATCAGTAATGTTAGGAGCACAGTCAATCATGCTAGGACATAACGATATCGTAATGACTGGAGGAATGGAAAGCATGTCTAATATACCTCACTACCTCCCTCAGATGAGATGGGGTAAAAAATATGGAGCTGGTGGAGTTGTGGATGGATTAGAAAAAGATGGCCTGCGAGATGCTTATGGTCAGATGGCTATGGGAGTCTGTGCAGATGCTACTGCAGAAAAAACTTCTATTAGTAGAGAAGAACAAGATAGATATACTATACAATCCTATACAAGAGCAAAAAATGCCACCGAGTCTGGTGCCTTTAAAAACGAAATCATTCCTGTAAGCGTACCGCAGAGAAAAGGAGATCCTATCCTCGTAGATACTGACGAAGAGTTTTCTAAGGTAAACTTTGAAAAAATACCTAAGCTAAGACCTGCTTTTACTAAAGAAGGAACCGTTACTGCTGCCAATGCTTCTACCATAAATGATGGAGCCTCAGCTCTCATTCTTGCAAGCGAAGAAAAGGTAAAAGAACTAGGCCTAAAACCTATTGCAGAAATTCTTTCTTTTGCAGATGCTGCTCATGAGCCAGAATGGTTTACAACCGCTCCTACTCTAGCTGTCCCGATTGCACTTAAACGAGCTGGACTATCTATGGACGATGTAGATTTCTTTGAAATAAATGAAGCCTTTGCAATAGTAACCATGGCTTTTAATCAAGAGTTTAATATCAGTGAGGATAAGGTAAATGTAAACGGAGGTGCTGTAGCACTAGGTCATCCTCTAGGAGCGTCAGGTGCTAGAATCCTTACCACACTAGCCCACGTATTAGATACTCACAAGGGAAAAATAGGCTGTGCTGCTCTTTGTAATGGAGGAGGAGGAGCTTCTGCCGTTGTGATACAAAAGGTCTAGATTCAGTATAAACCCCTATTTTTTTTTAGCTTCTTTGAGCTATTATTGTAGTCAATCCTGATGAGCAATTAAGCTTCTATATGCTTAGCATTTTAAAAAGTGCATGATTTTTGACATATAGAAAAATATCCTAATATCTAACCGGTTGATTATGATAAAGAACACCCTCAGCTTTATTATTATATGCTTATCTTTTAACATGTATGCTGCTATGATTATCCCTTATGATGATCTCGGTCAGCTCTCGTTTTATTCTGATGATATCGTAATTGCAGAGGTCACTGAGGATACATTTACCCCATCTGAAGAGATACAAACCTACTCCTGGAATTTAAAAATTAAAAAGTCTTTTAAAGGAAATTTTCAGGCAGATGATAATCTTATAATTAATGCAAAAGGTGGTCGTAGTCATGATATTATTCACCATGTAATAAGCGATGTAAAACTAGAAGTAGGAAAAACTTACCTCTTGTTTTTGGATAAATCCGAAAACGGAGTTTGGCTACCTATCACCTCATCATATTATGTCTATAGTTTAGAAAACCTAAATACTAAAGAATTTTGGGTCCCAACCCTAGAAGCAGTAAATGCTTGTTTATGGAAAGACTCCAATCCCATTGCAGTTTTAGATCGTAAAAAAATGGATAATCATCTGGACCAACTTATAAGTTCTGACTTTACTTTTTACTGGGATGATAATAATGTTGAGAGCTCTCTGCAACTAGCTGACTTCCATCCTTCTCTCAGAACTCCTCCATCTCATTGTCTTTTTTTAGGAGCAGGTACTTGTAACGGAAATTCTTATGAGGGAGTTAGATGGCAAGCTTTCCCAGATAATCCAGTAGAGGTATGGCTAGACACAGAGCAGCAAACGGGTATAGACTCAGAACTCATTACTGAGGATGCAATAGATGAATTATCAAGTCAATATGAAGGGATCTTTACCCCTTTTGAAGGAATACATCCCACTAATTATAATCCCACGTGTGCAAATAATAATGCCGTAGAGGGAAACTTTACTAATTTTTCTGCTGGAATAAATGGAGGAGATAACATCTTTACAATTTTCGATGATCCCTGCGGTCAGATAGCAGATTTAAATGGTTGTGCAGGAACACTTGCTATAGGCGGATTATATAGTTTTTGTACCACTAATGATAATCATGATGGGCTTAACTGGTTTGAGGGAATTTATGGTTACATAATTGTAAATAATGGTTCCGACTGTGTAGGTGCTGCTGATTTTGAAATATTGATGCTGCATGAGTATACACATGCACTAGGTCTAGGTCATATTCCTTCTTCTAATGGTACTGCTAATATGAACCCTTCTTGCTGCAATAGTATCACTAGCTTAGATATAGATTGTGCAGATTACTTATACCCGCTTACTGTAGTTCCAGTAGAATGGTATAGTTTGTCAGTTTCAGAAACTAGCACTCACAATCTTATAAAGTGGTCCACTGCTTCTGAGATAAATAATGATCACTTCGTTATAGAATATAGTAAAGAGTCTCAAGGAATGAGAATCTGGCAAGAATTAGGAATCGTAGGTGCTGCTGAGAATCTTGGGGGAATCAATGAATATCAGTTTGAAGATTATCTAAACCTCGGATCACGGACCACTTTTTATCGAATAAAACAAGTAGACTTAGATGGCACTAGCAGCTATTCTGACATCGTCTCGGTACATAGAAATATTCTAAGAAATGAGATAAGCTTATACCCTAATCCAGCTAAAGATCTCATAAACATACTAGGCGATGTCTCTAACTCAGAAGTCTATATCATCGACGGTCTAGGTAGAACTAAAGAGATTATAAAAACGATGAGTAATAGTCATCTGACTAAACTGGATATCAGTCATTTAGAAACGGGAGTTTACTATATCCAGATTGCCAATAATCGAGACAAGAGTGTCCATACCTTCATAAAACAGTAGCACAATTTTTTTTAAATATTATAGTAGTGACATTTTGTCACCCGTACTCCTTTTTAGTCTATCTTTATGTGTTTAAAATTATAGGCTGAGATGTATAATGATAACCCGACTATTCCTACCAAAGAAATAGACGAATCCAAGCAAGGTGAGGTATTAATGATGGATACTCCTAAGGAGTACAGCAAGTCATTTTATATAGAAAGTTACGGATGCCAGATGAACTTCAGCGACTCTGAAATAGTAGCTTCTATATTGGCTGAGTCAGGATATGGACCTACTCGCAACATGGAGGAATCTGATCTTATCCTCATAAACACCTGCTCGATAAGAGAAAAGGCAGAAGCCACTGTCCGTAGAAGACTCACAGAGTTTAATAAAGTAAAAAGAGCACGTCCAGAAACACTAGTCGGTGTTCTAGGATGTATGGCCGAGAGGCTTAAAGCCAAATTTCTAGAAGAAGAAAAACTAGTAGACCTAGTAGTAGGACCAGATGCCTATAGAGATATTCCTAATCTTATCGCGGCTGCCGATGGAGGAACACGAAGCATTAACGTACTCCTCTCTAGAGAAGAAACCTATGCTGATATTGCACCTCTTAGATTGCAGTCAAATGGAGTCTGTGCCTTTATCTCTATTATGAGAGGCTGTGACAATATGTGCTCCTTTTGTGTGGTACCCTTTACCCGAGGAAGAGAGAGAAGCAGAGATGCATTCACTATAATATCAGAGGCTACTGACCTATTCGATAGAGGATATAGGGAAGTAATGTTGCTGGGTCAGAATGTAGACTCCTACAAGTGGGAAAATCCTGAGACCAAAGAAGTAGTAAGCTTTGCAGCCCTTCTAGAAATGGTCGCACTCGTAAATCCCTTATTAAGAGTCAGATTTTCTACCTCTCACCCTAAGGACATTACAGATGATGTACTCTTTAAAATGAGAGACTATAAAAACATCTGCAATTATATACATCTGCCTGCTCAGTCGGGTAACAGTCGTATTCTTAAACTAATGAATAGGACCTACGACCGACCATGGTATGAGAAAAAAATAGATCGCATCTATGAGGTGATTCCAGACTGTGCGATCTCCAGTGATGTCATTACTGGCTTCTGTACAGAAACTGAGGAAGAGCATAAAGACACTCTCAGCATCGTAGAATATGCTCAGTTCAGTATGTCCTTTATGTTTTTCTACTCTGAGCGACCAGGTACCCTCGCTGCTAAAAAATACGAAGACGATATTCCAGAGGACGTAAAAAGAAGAAGACTCCAAGAAGTAGTAGATCTGCAGATGGACATTTCTCATGAGCACAATAAAAAGGACATCGGTAAGACTTTTGAGATATTAATAGAAGGAGACTCTAAGAGATCAGACAAGGAGTTTAAAGGAAGAAACAGCCAAAACAAAATGGTAATCTTTCCTAAAGTACCTAACCTTAAGCCAGGAGACTATACTTACGTCAAAATAGAAGAAGTAACTCGAGCCACACTCAGAGGTATAATCGTAGAAGACTAGAATATGGCAGCTACGCTACAAGGCATAAAACAGCGATATGGAATTATCGGAAAATCACCACTCTTAGACCGAGCTCTGAGTACTGCACAACGAGTATCTTCTACCGATCTTACTGTATTAATCCAAGGAGAGAGCGGTGTAGGTAAGGAAGTCTTTTCTAGAATCATCCATGACCTAAGTAGTCGTAAGCACAATAAATTTATAGCCATAAACACTGGAGCGATCCCAGAAGGAACGATAAACTCAGAACTATTCGGTCATGAAAAAGGAGCCTTTACAGGTGCTACTAATGATCGTAAAGGATATTTTGAAACCGTAAATACAGGGACTATTTTCCTAGATGAGATCGGAGAGATGCCGATGGATACACAGGCCTTTTTACTACGTATTCTAGAATCTGGCGAATTTATAAAAGTAGGATCTAGTAAGGTTTTAAAAACAGACATCCGAGTGATCGCAGCAACCAATGTAGACCTCAAGGAAAAGATAAAACAAGGAAAGTTTAGAGAAGATCTATACTATCGATTGAATACTGTTCCGATAAAAGTACCCTCGCTCAAAGAACGTAGAGAAGACATCTATATGCTTATGCGAAAGTTTTCTGTAGACTTTGCAGAGAAGTATAGAACGGAATCCATAAAGCTTACCGATGATGCGAGGATGGCTTTTGAGAAATATAACTGGCCAGGAAACATACGAGAGCTACGTAATGTGGTAGAGCAACTCTCTGTGCTGTCCGAAGAAAAAACCATAAGCGTCCAAGATTTAGTAGCAACAGTACCGACCATCTTTGAAACAAGCCTACCTGTAAGAGCTAATACTACTAATGGGAGCGGTACGTCTTTTGAAGAAAGAGAGATACTTTACAAGTTCTTATTTGAGATGAAAAATGATCTCAATGATGTAAAGTCCCTAGTCTATGAACTCATAAGATCTAATGACCTAAATATGCCAGACATAGGAGCCTTTAAAAATAGTGGCACTACCCTTTCTGGTCATGTCTCAGAAATGGAAAGAGAGGTCGCAAGAAACTATAATAATCTAAACGAGGTCAGACCTGGTTCAGAACAGCCGATTATTATTCATAAAGGAGACAACTCAAATTTCCATAACGCTGAGGAGGTCATAGAATCGCTCTCTCTAGAGGATATGGAAAAGGAATACATAAAAAAAGCCTTAAAAAAATGCAAAGGCCGAAGAAAAGATGCTGCAGAGGAATTAGGAATCTCAGAACGTACGTTATATAGAAAGATAAACCAGTATCAAATAGAAGAGTAATATGCGTATCGTGTTGACCACCTTTCTTTTTTTCTTTCTTGCGAGTTTCAGCTCATGCTATTCGTTTAAAGGAATAAGCATACCTCAGGGAGCGGATACTTATTATGTCGAAGACTTCAGTATAAGTGCCAGTGCAAGAAACTCACCATCAGATATAAACCAAAAATTTGCAGAAGCATTACGTCTAAAAGTTAGAAACGAATCTAAATTGCAATATGCAGAAGTAGATCCTCACATCACCTTTTCTGGACAGGTTACTAATTATACAGTAAATTCTGTAGCTCCTGAAGAGGGAAATACCACTGCACTTAATAGATTAGAAATCAGAGTCAAAGTAAATTATGTAAATAGCCTGAACGAAGAAGATGAGTGGAGCAACAATTTTTCCTTCTTTCAGGACTATGATAGTGCACAGGATCTTCAAAACATTCAGGATGATTTGATAGATGCCATTTTTATACAATTGACTGAGGATGTATTTAATAAGGCCTTTACTAATTGGTAAATAATTAATTTAGTGTTGAGATGGAATTGCAAGAAATATTAAGCTGTATAGCTAAGCCAGAAAAACTAGACTCTATTCCCCTGTCTAGACTTAAAGAAGCTGCGGAGAAGTACCCTTTTGTAGCTCAGTTAAAAGTGTTACTGGCCAAAAAACAAAATACCCAGGAAAATCAGAAAGCAACCTTATTGGCTACAGCCAATATGCAAAGCTCTACTCTACTGAGAAAGCAGATAAACACTGAGGAGGCAGAAGATAGTCTTTTGATAAAAGTGGTAAGAAAGAATCCTGCCCTCGTAGAAGCAGCAGTGGTCGGTAGTTCAGTTCTAGCTCTTAAAAAAGCCAAAGACGAGGTAACTGGAAAAAAATTGACCTTAGTCAAAACCAAAGAAGAAGGCCAAAAAGAAATAACGAAGAAGGCATCTAAAGAAATAGAAAAAGCCAAACCTAAGAAAAAAACAAGTACCGCTAAGGTTACAAAAAAGCTGGCACCCAAAAAGACCACAACCAAGACGAATACTAAAGCCGCTAACCAAACAACTGTTAAAGGCAAACCAACTAGTAAAAGTATTTCTACTAGCAAAACAAAGGCAAAAGCTAAATCATCTACACAAAGTAGAAAGACAGTTAACAAACCAGTAAAAAAGACTGCAGCCAAAAAAGCAACAATTAAGAGAGCTGCTGCTAAAAAAACAGCTGCTAAAAAGGTCAACACTACTCCACACAAAGTGGCTGCAATAAAACCGGCTTTACCTGAATGGAAAAACATAGTAGGAGCCGCTGCCGTAACTGCAATAGTTGCTAAACCTAAAAGTGCAGTAAAAAGAATAAGTAAGATAGCTTCCGCCAAAAAAGCAAAAAGAAAAGTGAGTTCAGTTGCCACTAAAACAAAATCAACGGCTAAAAACACCACTAGAAAAGTAGCAAAGAAACCTGTTGCGAAAAAAGCAGCCACTAAAACAACTAAAAGAAAGGCTGTAAAAGGAACGGCTATAAAAAGTAGTTCTGCAAAAACCACAATCCGAAAAAAAGCAACAGCCCAAACAAGTACTGCGACTAAAAAGACACCTAATCCCAAAAGGAAGGTAGGAACACCGAGAAAGGAAGCTGCAACTGTAAAAACACCGATAGCAAAAACTCTAAGAAAGACAAATACCGCTAAACCAACAACAAAGGCTAAACAAGCCACCAAAAAAGTAGTAACTCAGAAAACAACGAAAAAGCCAACTGTTAAAAAAACTACTACTAAAAGAGCTGCAAAAAAAGTAACTCCTAAACCAACAGTTAAAAAAACTGTGGTCAAAAAAACAGTAAAAAAGCTAACCGCAAAAGCTGAACCTAAAGCCAAAAAAACAACAAGGAAAACGAACTCTACCAAGCCATCTAGAACTAAAACAACGGCCAAAAAATCTAATGCTAAGAAAACAACAAATAAAGTAACCGCTTCTAAAGCTAAAAATGTAAAGTCTAAAACAAGGTCCGCTAAAGCTGCACCTAAAAAGACCGCCACTCCTAAAAGAGCAGTAAAAAAAGCCAGCAGTAGCAATACCCAGAAAAAGGCAAAAATTAAGACTACTCCTAAACCTAGTCTTGTTAAAAAAGAAACTAAGAAAACAGCAACAACCAACAAGACGGAGAATAAGACGACTAAGGTAGATGCGAAGAAAAAAGTCAGTGATAGCTCGACCGCTAAAAAAACAACTCCTAAAACCAAGGTCTCAAAAAAACCAGCCATCAAAGGAAAAAAAGCCAGAATGAAATTCTCTGAGTGGCTGACAGAAAAGAATAAGAAAAAAACCAAGGCTAAGAAGAAAGCTAAAACCAGCAATTCTAAAGACAGTCTAAAACAAAGGGTAAAATCCAGTGTCGTAAAAAAAGAAGAAATCGCCAGTGAAGCATTAGCAAAACTATATGCTTCTCAGGGACATAATAAAAAGGCCATCAAAGTATATGAAACCTTGAGTTTGCTAAATCCTCAAAAAAGTAGTTTCTTTGCAGCGAAAATTAGAAAACTTAAACAGAAATAAATCTCATGGGTACATTACTCACAATTATAATAGCTATCGTTTGTGTCCTACTTACCTTAGTGATACTAATTCAGAATCCTAAAGGTGGTGGAGTAGATTCTACTTTCGGTGGTCAAGGTGCTAACCAAATGTTCGGAGCAGCAAGATCAGCAGACTTTGTAGAAAAAGTAACATGGGGTTTAGCGATTACCCTATTTGCACTATGTATACTGACTGCTATCCTAGTAAACGGTGGCGGATCTGGTGGTGAGATTCCATTACTTTCTCAGTAGTAACACTTAGCCGTTCTAAGTATTGACATATTGGCAACAGCCGACAGTCAATTTTTCATTAATTAAGTCTTTTTTCTAGCATAATATGGCATTATGGCATATTTACAGCAATGGTATAGATTATGCTCTTATCTAAGTATCAATTATTTTTTTTAACACATATAAACATATCAATCTGCTATGAAACCTATAAACGACAGAGTGGTTGTAAAACCAGCACCAGCAGATAAAAAAACATCTGGTGGAATTATCATTCCAGATACAGCTAAAGAAAAACCTCAACAAGGTAAAGTAATCGCTGTAGGACCTGGAAAAGATGGAAACAAAATGACTGTAAAAGTCGGTAACAAAGTCCTTTATGGAAAGTATTCTGGCCAGGAGCTAAACTGGAAAGGAGACGATTACCTAATCATGAGAGAAGACGATATCCTAGTGATACTCTAAGCAATCTTGTTATTTCAAAAATTATTTAACGTAAAAAACTGAAAAGAAAATGGCTAAAGAAATTAGCTTCAATTCGGATGCAAGGGCAAAACTAAAAGCAGGAATAGATGCTTTGGCGAATGCCGTAAAAGTAACTTTAGGACCTAAGGGTAGAAATGTTATTATACAAAAAAGTTTTGGTGCACCTGCGATCACTAAAGATGGTGTATCTGTTGCAAAAGAAATAGAATTAGAAGATCCTGTAGAAAATATGGGAGCTCAAATGGCCAAAGAGGTCGCTTCTAAAACTGCTGACCAGGCAGGTGATGGAACGACTACGGCTACAGTATTGGCTCAAGCAATGGTTACTGCAGGTATGAAGTATGTAGCTGCTGGAGCAAATCCTATGGACCTTAAAAGAGGAATCGATAAGGCCGTAGATAGTGTAGTATCTACACTTAAAAAACAAAGTGAAGCTATCGGTAGTGATTTCAAAAAAATCCAACAGGTAGCTGCCATCTCTGCAAACAATGATGAAGAGATAGGATCTCTAATCGCTGATGCAATGAAGAGAGTAACTAAAGATGGTGTAATCACTGTAGAAGAAGCAAAAGGAACAGAGACTTATGTAGATGAGGTTCTAGGTATGCAGTTTGACAGAGGATACCTTTCTCCTTACTTTATTACTGATTCTAAGAAGATGATCGCAGAGTATGAAAATCCTCTTCTTCTTATCCACGATAAAAAAATCTCTAACGTTCAGGACATCGTTCCTATTCTAGAGAAAGCATCTCAGGCAGGTAGACCACTTATGATTATCGCTGAGGATGTAGATTCTCAGGCTTTAGGATTACTCGTAGTAAATAGACTGAGAGGTGGACTTAAGGTAGTAGCGGTAAAAGCTCCTGGTTTCGGTGATAGAAGAAAAGCAATGCTAGAGGATATTTCTATCCTTACAGGAGGTACTGTTATCTCTGAAGAGCAAGGCTATAAACTAGAAAACGTAGAACTAGATCACCTAGGTACTTGTGAGAAAATCGTAGTAGATAAGGACAATACGACTGTGGTCAATGGAAGTGGTTCTCAGAGAAGTATAAACGGAAGAATAAATCAGATAAAATCTCAAATCGAGACAACTACTTCTGATTATGATAGAGAAAAATTACAAGAGAGACTTGCTAAGTTATCTGGTGGAGTTGCAGTACTATATGTAGGTGCAGCGACTGAGGTAGAGATGAAGGAGAAAAAAGATAGAGTAGATGATGCACTACATGCAACAAGAGCTGCTATAGAAGAAGGTATCGTAGCAGGTGGAGGTGTAGCACTAGTAAGAGCGATAAAGGGATTAAGAAAAGTCTCAGGCGAAAACGAAGACCAGAATATGGGAATCAAAATCGTAACTAAGGCCATCGAAGCTCCGATCAGAACCATAGCAGATAATGCAGGTGTAGATGGATCAGTAGTTCTACAGAACGTTCTGAATAGAAAAGGATCAGATGGATATAATGCTCGTATAGACAAGTATCAGGATCTTAAGAAAGCTGGTGTTATCGATCCTACTAAGGTAGCAAGAGTAGCTATCCAGAATGCTGGATCTATTGCTAGTATGGTGCTTACTACAGAGTGTGTAATAAATGATAAAGCAGAAGAAGCTGTACCTATGCCTCCTATGGGTGGTGGCGGAATGCCAGGCATGATGTAAAAATCTGTAAAATTTTAAATAAAAATAGACCACTTGGGAATTTCCCAGTGGTCTATTTTGTTTTAAGCTAGTATTAGAAAGGCAATACCTTTGCTAATCTCATGCTAAACTTTATTTTTGGATACCCCTAACCCAGTATTTAAAGACATCAGTGACCACTCACAAGAAACCCATACAGATTAAGACTGATGCCGATTTTGAGCAAATCTTTAAAGAGTACTACAATCCTCTACTCAACTTCATAAATCAGTATATAAAGAACAAGGAAACCAGCAAGGAGATTATCCAGATCACCTTTATGAAGATGTGGGATAAACGAGCTAAACTCAAAATAGAATCCTCCCTAAAAAGTTATCTATATCGGTCTGCCAAAAACAGTATGATAGACTACATACGTAAGCATGATAAAATAAAGGTTGTAAGTGATGAGGATCAACACATCATAAATAATCTACCAGATATAGATGATGATTATCTCTCCCCCTATATAATCAGAAATGAGATTCTAAGAGCAATGGAAGAGCTGAAGCCAAAAAACAGAGAAATATTTAGATTGAGCAAGCTAGAAGGTCTAACTTATGAGGAAATTGCCAATCATTTAAACATCTCTAAAAGATCTGTTGAGGATAATGTAGCAAGGGCTACAGCCTTAATTAAAACCATTTTAGAAAAAAATTCCAAAATATTTGATTAGAAAAATGGGGGTAGTCTCTTTTTAATCGTCATAATACTGTAATGAAGCCGGAAAGTCACATATTATTAAAATGTATACGTAATGAAGCCACTGCTAGTGAGTTGCAAACGGTACAGGACTGGATCGAGCTATCACCAGATAACAGAAAGCATTATCAGCGATTAATCACTGTACACTTTGAATCTGAGCATTTAGGAAACTATGAATCTGCAGATGTAGATTTAGAGTGGAATGATTTCAAGAGTAAAGTAGCCTTTCAAGAACCAATTGAAAATCCCTTGCCACACCGCAAGATATTAAGCTATGCAGTAGCTGCAGGATTAATTCTGATAAGTGCATTTCTGTTTCTTTTTCCAGCTACACAAGGTGTAAGCCACACTAGTGGTGACCAGCAGATGGTACTAAATCTCCCTGATAACTCAGAGGTTACACTATTTCCTCATTCTAGCATTCACTATAAGAAGGACTTTAAAGGAAATTCTCGTAAAGTTAAAATGGAAGGCAAAGCCACATTTGATGTTACAAAGGATAAATCTAAAGCCTTCGTAGTACAATCTGGTGCGATTACCACTCGAGTCTTAGGAACCGTATTTACCATTGACGCTATAGATATAAATCAGCCTAAACTAGAGGTATTGCATGGAACGGTCTCTATCTACGCTAACGATAACAAAAGCAATGTAAGAATCCTCAAAAAAGGAAGCTCGGTTACTTTTAACAACGGAGATTTCGGAGAAGTAATAAAGTCTAAAGCTACTCCTGCAGATGAGCCAGAAGAAGAAGAAGAAGAAGAAGAAGAAGAAGAGAAAGAAGAAGAAGAAGAGAAAGAGGTTGAGGAATCGGAAGAAGCTGAAAAACCAGCAGAGACAAAAAACTTAGAAGAAAAAACGGAAGTTCCAGTGGCTGTAAATGAGGAAGCTAAAAAGGAAAAACTAGAACTTAGTCTCTATCCAGTAAATAGAGCTCTCCAACATTTAGAAGATAAATTTGATAACTTTTCTAGATGCCGTAAGTGTAAATTAGATGATGATGAAAACGTCATGCTTAATATAAACTCAGATCTTGAGGTAGTTCTAGAACAGTTTAAAGTAGAATACAACTTAGAACTGGTGCCCGGAAAATGTGATGGCTGTCTTAAACTAGAAAGCATCAGCAAGAAATAACATTATTATAATACTGTGTTCCAATTAGAAAAAACCCTGATTAGTAATGATTAGGGTTTTTTCATTTTTACCGCTGTTTGTTGCGATTAGTTACTAAGTATCAGACACATAATCGCTCAATAGATATTATCTTCGATAGATGATAAAAAACATCATTTTTGACTTAGGAGGAGTACTTATTGGCTGGAGCCCAAAGAACGTATATCGTAGAGTTTTTAAAACAGAGGCTGAGGTAGAATGGTTTCTAGATAACATATGTACCATGGACTGGAATGAGCAGCAAGATGGCGGTAAAACCATCGCTGAAGCTGAAGCTGAACTCATAAGTGAACATCCAAAATGGGAAAGAGAAATCAAAATCTACTATGAGCAATGGCATGAGATGCTTACTGGTCCGATTTACGGAACTGTAGAAATCCTGCAGAAACTAGAAAGACTGAATGCTCATAAACTCTATGCACTGACCAACTGGTCCGCAGAATTATTTCCCTATGCTCGGAAACACTATCATTTCCTAAATGGCTTCAGAGGAATACTAGTCTCTGGAGAGGATAAATTAAAAAAACCAGACCCTGCCATATATCAGTTGATTCTAAACAGATATGGACTTGTCGCAGAAGAATGCATTTTTATAGACGATAACCTTAGAAACATAGAAGCCTCTCGTAAAATGGGAATTCATTCTATACACTTTAAAAGCCCTCAGGCATTACGTCAAGAACTCCTTGAAAAATATGAGATTACCGTCTAGATGAGAGTAGCCGTAATCGGAGGAGGTGCAGCTGGTTTTTTTGCGGCTATACATGCCAAAATAAATCACCCTGATGCACAAGTCACCTTACTAGAAAAAACACATAAACTCCTTGCCAAGGTTAGAATCTCAGGAGGAGGACGCTGTAATGTTACGACCAGCATACGAGACATAAAGCCCTTATCTAAGTCCTATCCGAGAGGAGAGAATTATCTCAAGAAAGCCTTCTCGCAATTTGATTCTAAAGATACCTGGGAGTGGTTTGAGTCTAGAGGAGTCAAGCTCAAAATAGAAAAAGATGGAAGAGTCTTTCCTCGTACAGATTCCTCACAGACGATTATAGACTGCCTTATGGATGAGGCAAGGAAGCAAGGAGTAGAAATAAAAATGGGAGCTCAGGTAATAGGCTTAAAGCCAAAAGAGAACAAAATCCAAATACAATTTAAGGGCAATGAAAACTACAGTATTTACGACAAGGTTATAGCAAGCACAGGAGGATCTCCTAAAATGACTGGCTTTAAATGGTTAGAAGAGCTTGGCCATAAAATAGAAACTCCGGTACCCTCTTTATTTACGCTCAATATGCCTGGCAATAAAGTGACCAAACTCATGGGCGTATCCGTAAACCACGCTGTAGTTAGTATCCAAGGCACCAAGCTAAGAACAGAAGGCCCACTCCTTATCACTCACTGGGGAATGAGCGGACCAGCCATTCTAAAACTCTCCGCCTTCGGAGCTAGAATCCTTAACGAACTAGACTACAACTGTACCCTACTCGTAAACTGGATCAACCAAAAAAACAATGCAGAAATCTATGAGCAACTATCTGCTCACCTCAATACTCACTCTCAGAAACCAGTAGAAAATGCAAAAGCATTCGGTTTGCCTACCAGACTTTGGAAATACCTAATCTCCAAAGCCAATATAAACCCTGATTTAAAATCTGGAGAACTCGGAAAAAAAAGCATCAATAAACTTATCCATATACTGATAAATGACTCGTATGACGTGAAAGGAAAAACCACCTTTAAAGAAGAATTCGTTACCTGTGGAGGAGTCAGTCTTAAAAAATCAGTCAATATAAAAACCATGGAAAGTAAAACCGTACGTAATCTATATTTTGCCGGCGAGGTATTGAATATAGATGGTATTACTGGAGGTTTTAATTTTCAAGCAGCCTGGACTACTGGGTTTATAGCTGGGAGATTGGGCCTGAACTCATAAGCTTTTCTACTCTTCCAGATTCAATACCATTCTCAGTAAATCTGGTTTAAAGTTTTTCTTTGTGTATGCATTTAAGGCTATTTCGTTTTCTGCATATACTTCTAGCTGGATTTCTTTAATATTCTGATTCTTAGACCATTGTATAAGCTCGTCCACTATTCTACCATTCATTCCTTGTCCTCTATAATTAGGTAGCACATACATAAATCCTAGATAAGCATGTCTATCTGATTTTAAGTAAGGTTTGGATTGCTTTATCAACGCATAGCCAGATGCAACTATCTTCTTATGCTCTACTGCAACTATTACATAGGCATCCTCTCGATTTATAAGCTCAGCAAGGTCATAATAACTGATAGGATCCTCTCCCAGATTGGGAGCAAATGGTCGCTCGAATTTTATGATGGCTTGTTCGAAGGATTTTAAAGTTTCTAAGTCTTCTAATTGAGCTTCTCGTATTTCTATTTCTACAGATTCCATATATCAAATCAATTTATATGCTAACTAGCAAACTGTTCCAGGAACCCCTGTTTTCTACTTTGAGATACATCTAACTCCTTTCCATTATCCATAGTTACGATTCCTCCTCTTCCCTTTTGGTAAGATTTTACCTTGTCTACATTGATAACTGTAGATCGATGAATCCTTACAAAGCCTACTTGATTGAGATTCTTCTCGTAAAATTTTAATCTGCGACAGGCCATATGCTTCTCTCCATTTTCTAGATGCATGATGGAAAAATTATCATCGGCTTGGATATAGATTATCTGATTTGTCTTTACAACTTTGAATCCATCCGTTGTGGGAACGATTACCTTATTGAGTTGTTTGTCTTTCAGGTTGTCCATAAGTATCTGAGTAAGATTAGACTGATCTTTATTTTTTATCTCATCACTTATGGATTGCACGGCCTTTACAAGCTCATCTATGTCGATGGGTTTTAGGAGATACTTAGCAGAGGATAGATTAAAGGCTTTAATGGCATACTGTGAGTAAGCAGATATAAATATTATATGAAATGGAATCGTATCATACTTATCTAATAGGTCAAAGGCTGAACCATGAGGCATTTCTATATCTAGAAAAACTATATCTGGATGTAGCTTATCTATAAGTTTTTTTCCCTCTAAGATATCAGCAGCTTCTCCTAGTATTTCTAACTGAGGACAGTACTTCTGAACAAAAGAAGAAATTATCTTTCTACTCGAACTTTCGTCATCTAGAATTAAGCAGGTATATTTTTTGGGACCTTTCACTTTCTATTGCTCAATTTGATTTTGACCAAAGTCCCAGGATTATCCTTATCAGTTGAGGCATCTGTGATCTCGAGGTCAAAGCTATTTCCATATAATTTTTCTACTATTTCCATTCTAGATCTGGTATTTTTCATACCAGTAGATTCCTTTTGCTTTTGGAATTTGGTCTTCTGAATCTTAGAATTTTCTCTTCCTATACCGTCATCCCTAATCTCAATTTCTATGGCATTATCTATACTCGAGATACTTACTTCTAATAAGCCCTTATCTTTTCGATATCGTAAGCCATGCCAAATGGCATTCTCTATATAAGGCTGTAATAGTAAGGGAGGAATCTGCACATCACTATGACGTAAACTCGGATCTACCTTTAATTTAAAATCAAACTTATCTTGGAAGCGATCATGCTCCAGCTTTAGATATAACTCTGACAAACTTATCTCATCAGATAAATCTATTGTTTCCTTTTGGTTTACTTCTAGGACATATCTCATGAGCTTACTGAAGTCACTTAGATATTTGTTGGCCTTTTTTTCATCCTGTGTTGCTATGAATTCATTGACTGAGTTAAGAGCGTTAAAAATGAAATGAGGATTCATTTGAGCCCTAAGAGATTGTAAATGCAATTTTTTATTGAGGATATTTTTTGCCTTCAGGTTTCTCCAGATTATAAATCCACCGAGTATGGAACCGAGCAATAATAAGCCCAATAGGTAGATGATGTATCGCTGCACCTCAGATCGCTTTTGCTCCGATACTCCTAAGCTCTTTCTACTAGAAAAGGTTTTTTCTGAAATCTCTACATTTTTCTGACTTTCTAAAACTGCAAGTCTTGAATTTATCTCTTTTTCTTTTTGCTTAAGCAAAATAGACTGATTGCTTTCATATTTTTTATAGTCCTTTAATGCAGATTCGTAATCACCTTTCAGTGCCGAATTCTCTGATGATTGCTTGAAGAAATCTGCTTTGACACTCAAGTCCTTTACTGCCTCTATAGATTTTTTGGCTTCAGCTATAGATTTATCCGCTTCATCAGTTTCTCCTTCACTGACCAGTACTTTTATAAGATTAGTTTGTTCGGAAAGTTGAGCTTCAATATTTCTTTCTGTAATCGCCACATTAGATCGAAGGAAGTCCGCTTTATTAAAAGTGCTATCAGCATTATCCAATACGATTTGCTTAGACGATTGTAAAATTTCGATATCCTTATCTGCCTTAGGTACCTTTTTATAATTTGCGTAAGCGTTATTTAAATTTAGATCAGCATAAGACTGATCGTTATTTGCCACAGCTACTTTTGCCAACAAGGCTTGTATACGTGATAAATTACTGGAGTCCTTTATTGCATAGGTCTTTTCCAATTCTTGGAGAATATTAGTGGCATAGTCGTAATCACCCTTATTATAGTAAGCCACACTTAGACCTTCTTTACAATTTAGAATTTGCTCCGAAGTTTCTGTCTCATCTACACATCGATTATAGAATGCAATGGCTCTATTATCCTTCAATTGCAAATAAGCATTACCTAGCTTCTCAGAAACAGTTTGCTCTATACTCTGAGCAAGCAACTTTTCATATTGATAAGATTGTGCGTACCTCTGAGCAGCCAATTCGTAAAGTTTGTTTTTATAATTTATATCTCCGAGAATAATGTTTGCCTGATAAAGTGTAGAATAATCCTCTTCATCGCTTGCCTTTTCTATAAGTGCAGAAAGATCTTCGATGGCTTCTATCTGCTGATGCTCACTTTTCTGTTTAATCGATATTAGAGGATTTACGGCTTTGTCATAGGTTTTGGATTTCTTTTTTACTTGAGCCATTGCGGTCTGTGGCAATAGAAATACTAGAATTATTATGAATGTTAGTTGCTTCACAGTAATAAAGATAAGCCCTAATTACCAATAGTGATTTACTACTTCTCCTTTAAATAACCCGCTCACAAAGTCATACGACCAGTTTACCAAGTCAGTCAGTCTACTGCCCAATCATCACTAAAATTTAAAGAAATTTCATAGGATTTTTGAAGTATTCACTAATCTAATCAAATACAAAATGAAGATATATTTGTTTCTTTTACTCGGTATTTTTTCTGTCAACTCTGTAGTAATAAATACAGAAACACTAGACCCAAAATCTAGCGATACTAATGTACAAATCGCCCTTCTCTTAGACACCAGTGGCTCAATGAGCGGACTCATCGAACAAGCCAAGGCACAACTATGGAACATATCAAATGATATAACCAATTATGACAAAAATGATAAGGCGACTGAATTTGAAATTGCTCTTTACGAATATGGTAAAGACGATATATCAGCATCAGAAGGATATGTCAGACAGCTCGTTCCATTTACAAGTGACATGGATCACCTCTCTGAGGTTCTTTTTTCTTTAAAAACAAACGGTGGCTCTGAATATTGCGGAACGGTAATACACAAAAGTCTAGAAGAACTAAAGTGGAATGAAAAAACAGATATGAAAATGATTTACATCGCAGGTAATGAATCTTTTGATCAGGGAAAATATCCGTTTCAAAAATCATGTAAAGAAGCCAAAAGTAAGGAGGTAATCGTAAACACTATTTTCTGCGGGCCATCAGACACTGGAGTATCACTTCAATGGAATGCAGGAGCAATTCTAGGAAACGGCTCATATCACTCCATAAATCACAATGAAGCGACTGTACATATTGCAACTCCACAGGACGTAGAAATAATTAGACTTAACTCACTACTCAATAGCACCTATATCTACTACGGCAAAAATGGAAATGACAAATTCCAGAATATGCAATTACAAGACAGTAATGCAAATACTTACGGACGAGCCAATTACGCCAAGCGTTCTATTTATAAATCTAAATCACAATACTCCAATGGCCACTGGGATTTAGTGGATGCTTACAAAAAAGACAATAACATTATCACGGAGGCCAAAAACTTGCCCAAGGAATATAGTCAACTAAATTATAAAGAGTTGGAAAAAGCTGTCCTCGCTAAACAAAGAGAACGGGCTAGAATCCAAGAAGAAATAAAATGTCTATCTAAAGAAAGAGAGATTTACTTAATAGAATATAAAAAGAAAAGTGATCCTAATGGATTAGGAGATTCGATTCTAAACTCTCTCAGTGAGCAGCTTAGAAAGAAGGGTTTTGTGAAAAAATAATTCGCTATTCTGATTAATAGACTATGGAGATAGAGGTAAGTTAACTTACAATTCTATCTCCATTTTTACATTTAGGGAAATCGAATTTGACAAGCTTTGTTTTGATTGAGGATTTGGATTGCTATTTTTAATATCTTATGCAGATAAACACAAGTCTTATTTTTCTCAGTGTTTTAATATTAACTCAGTGTTCTCTTAAGGATGGCTCACAAAAAACAATAAGTAAATTGACATATATAGATGTACAAGGTCATCGAGGTTGCAGAGGGCTATTACCCGAAAATACCATTCCTGCTTTTCTAAAAGCTATGGAGCTAGGAGTTACTACCTTAGAACTAGATTTAGTAATCTCAAAGGATAAAAAAGTAATCGTTTCTCACGAACCCTTTTTTAATAATGACATTACCACGTTGGCGGATGGATCTCATCTTACTCAAAGCAATGAAAGAAAGCATAACATATATACTCTTACTAGAAATGAATTAAAAGCCTACGATGTCGGGCTTAAAAAACATCCCAAATTCTCTAGTCAGGTGAATCTAGCTGCTTCTAAACCTACACTAGAAGAACTAGTCGATGCGGTAAGAAAAAAATCCAAAGAACTAAATAAACCTCTACCCTTTTTTAATGTAGAGATAAAACGTGTTCCCGTACAAGATGGAGAATATCATCCAGACGCTCATAATTTTGCTCAGTTGGTAATTGATATAATTCATAAGACTACGATCACGGATCACACCTATATCCAATCCTTTGATATTGAATCTCTTGAGGCCTCCAAAAAAATAGATGATTCTATACCACTAGTATTACTAATTGCTAATGAACAAACTGTCCAGCAAAATCTCAATAAGCTAAGTTTTAAGCCTGACATTTACAGTCCATATTTTCAACTTGTAAATAGAGAAACAATAAAACTATGCAGAGAGAAGAATATAAAACTCATCCCATGGACAGTAAACAAAAAAGAAGACATGTTGAATCTTCTGGAACTTGGTGTAGATGGAATTATTTCTGATTATCCTGATCTACTAATAAAAACAGTAACTGAAAGCGGATTCAAAGTGAAGAAACGATAGGGAATTAAGTCAAGGGATAGCTGTATTTTTCCAAAACATCTCCATACTCCTTTACAAACATCTCATTCATCTCAGGGGTAGAATGATTCCTCCACTGACCTGACTTAGGATCTCCGATATGTTTATCCTTCTTTCCATTCTGTAGAGAATATTTCTTAGCAAAAAACAGGAGCTTTCTTTTTTTCAAACCTGTAATCTGGAGATGCTCTACCATATCCCTGAAAGCAGAAAACTGATCAGAAACTATATCTTCATACCTGTAAGTTTTTATCCGAGGGTCATCTGGCCACTGTCGCATACTCTCTAGGTGATATTTACGGAATTCCATTTCTAGCATAAGCCCTTCAGGCTCTTCTACCCGATTTAGATAATCGGCAAAAGAATCACCTGCTGGCATACTATCTGGAACATGGGCATTTATAGCTGACCAGTAAGCCTCGGTATGATCTTTAAATCTAAACCATAGTTCTGCACCTCATTTATGATAAAAATATCCAGAAACGATCAGATCTCTAGGATCTATGACAAATCGAGTCATGCGAAAATCACCTTCAATTTAATTTAAATCTGGAATAAAGCTATTTATAAAGCAGAGCTAACAATGATTCATGGTATTATAAAAAAGACCCTGAATTCTCTCGAAGTGTTCATACTGCTTCCTACGGTTTATGGCATATTTATTTAGAGCAGCACTCGCCGTTCTTAAAAAATACATCGCAAGAAACTTATGATAGGAAGCATGTATTCTAATCATTCTCTACTTTTTATTTTCCTCGTTTACTCTGTAATACTTTGAAACAAAAAAGCACAAATACTTAGAGTATTTGTGCTGAAATTATTTTATCCGACTGGGTAGAAAAATTGTTCTGATACTATCTTTCCATCCTTCACTTTGAATATCGCAACTTCTTCATCGACCTGCCTTGGCTGACCTTTCATAGTTATGTCCATTTTCATAGTAGCAGAAAAGTGATTACCAGCTACTATGGGACCATCGATTTCTACACCATGAAACTCTTCTACCATCTGACCCCATTGAGCACCTTTGGCCTTTATCGCCTCCATGCCTTCTGCACGTGGAGTAACTCCTGGTGCTCCTTCCATTTCTAGACTTATACAGTTCTGTGCATATAGCTCTGCTTGTGCAGTATCCCATTGCCCAGTACGACAGTATTCAGCCCATTTAGCGGCAACTTCTTTAGTATTCATAAGTTTTTTTTAGTTTTTAATAATGATGCTAAGATAAGTTCATAAGAATAGAAGCAATAGGGAATTGATTAAGAATAAAACTATTATAGCTTCAATTCCATCTGTATATTACTCCGCTCATAAGGAGTAGCGACTCCATGTATTTCTATAAATCCCAGTTTTCTATAAAGATTTATTGCGGGTTCTAGTATTGTATTACTTTCTAGAAAAAGAGATTTGGCATTTAGTGACTTGGCTTTATCGATAATCGCTTGTCCCAATAATTTTCCAGCCCCTAATCCATGATACTTGGGAGCGACTGCCATTTTTGCAAGTTCGTAATCATGCTTGGTGATTTTCATTTTTTTCATGGCACATACGCCTATCGGAACACCTTCTAGTAGAGCTACTATAATGCATCCACCATCATTTAAGATATCTTCATCAGGATTATCTAAGGCCTTATAATCTGCCTCTTCCATTACAAAATACTTATCGATCCACTCTTTATTTAAATCTCTAAATACCTTGCGATATTTTGGTTCATAGTTTACTAGTTCGATGTTTATACTTTTCATTTTAGTATCCATACTCTTAGCGAAGTAATGATACAAATTTACTTGCTTTTATCTAGAGGGATAATCGATGAATTAATATTTTTAGAAAACTTTGCAAAGCTTAAGGCAAGCGATATCAATATTTATTTTCTGTGAGCTATTAAGGTATGCAGAAACTAAAAATTCTTCTGGACTTCAGTTTTAATAAAACAGACAGAAGATCCAAAAGATTTAAAAATAATTAATACTTATTTATTTGACTTACTCCAAGCAAATTTCTGAAACGGTTCGTCGACAGGAGTATTTGCGATATGATTTGTGTAGTTACTTATTGTTTTTTGGGCTACACCTAGGATGATTTCTAAGACTTGAGATTCTTGATAACCTGCATTGTAAAAAGTATTTAAATCTTCCTGTGTAAGCTGACCTCGATTTCTAACTATTTTTAAAGTTGTCTCATGCAAGGCTTGTAACTTAGGATTAGGCATAGCAGTTCCATTTCTTAAGGCCTCTGTAATCTCGCCATCTACCTTCATCATATGAGCTATGGCAGTGTGAGCTGGTACGCAATAGTGACATCCATGTTCTACATTAATAGTTTGCCATACTACAGTGAGCTCCTCCGCATCAAAGGAAGAATTCTGAAATAATCCATGGACAGTCTTGTATGCTTCCAGAGTATTAGGCGATGAGGCCAGTACTCCATGTAATCCAGGTAACATTCCGAATGCTTCTACAGATTGCTTCAATGATTCCTTACTTCCTTCTGGTGCTGACTCTATGCTATGCACTTTCATTGTTGTCATAATTTTTTTGTTTAATTTTTTAATTATTTACTTGTTGTACAATCCTACAATAGATGGAATTCTATAAATTATATATACCTATATGACAAAGTTTACTCAATACTAACAAGCTTAACAGGACATGGTCCTATCCTTACTTAATGTCTTGAATTATCTGTGCGACAATGGAGGGAAGTATTTAAACGTAAGCTAAGAATTGCTGATGACTTAGAAAAAGAATTCAAGAATGGATAACATTCTAATAATCCATCGCAATTCCATTTACTTCAACTAGCAACTATCCTATCCCAAGCTTAAGAAGCTTCTCTACCCTCTTGCTATTCTTCTTTTCTAGAAATATACACCTGCTATTATAGAATCTTTATCGGTAAATTCATCTGTGAGATAACGCTGAGAATAACAGCTTATGCAAGAGAAGAAGGTGAGCAGAAAAATGGAAGATTTCATGTTTTAAAGTTAGAACAATAATAACATACTCATTCCTTCATTATTACTTTACTCTACCGGTCTGGCTTATGCCAATCTAATTCTGCATTTTTGCATGTATGCAAAAAACGGTAATCATACTAGGAAGTGCTAGAAGTAAGGGCAACACTTATAAGATTGTTCAGGAGCTGAGAAAAAGTATAGATGCTGAGCTCATAGATCTCAAGGACTATGACATCTCTCCATATGACTACGAGCATAAAAACAGAACGGATGATTTCTTACCGCTGATGAGGAAGCTGGTGGATGAGTATGATCTGATACTATTTGCAACTCCTATATACTGGTATACGATGAGTGCTCGGATGAAAATATTTTTTGATAGAATATCTGATTGCCTACAGATAGAAAAAGAAACTGGCCGTAAACTGAGAGGAAAAAAAATGGCTGCTCTGTGTTGTGGTTCTATACCTACTTCTATCGATAGCTTCTTTAATGTTTTTAAACTCAGTGCTGGTTATCTCGGAATGGAATATCAGGGAGATGTGCATACCTGGATAGATGAGAAAGACGAGATAGAAGATTCATTAAAAGAACATTTAACCGCATTCGCGAAAGCTATAAGCTCGTAAAACATATTATCGTTTATTATATATAAAGGACTACCTTTGCAGCTCACTTCGATTTCAGTCTCTAGTAGGATGAATGATGAGCAAGAGTAAAATATGACGTTTAGAGACCTCGGCCTTATAGAGCCGATTTTAAAAGCACTAGAAGATAAAAAGTATACGCATCCCACACCGATACAAGAAGAGGCCATCCCCATAATTTTAAAAAATCATGACATACTCGGTTGTGCTCAGACAGGTACAGGAAAAACTGCTGCCTTTGCCATTCCTATTATTCAACTGATAGAAAAACGAGAGTCTAATAAAAACAATATCAAGCTGCGTGCCCTTATCGTAACTCCTACAAGAGAACTGGCGATACAGATAGATGAGAACATTGCAGATTACTCTAAGTATACTGGACTGAAGCATGCAGTAATATTCGGTGGAGTAAAACAGGGCAAGCAGGTTACCAAGTTAAAAAGAGGAGTACATATCCTCACTGCGACTCCTGGTCGACTTCTGGATTTACAGAATCAAGGATACGTCCATTTTGATGATTTAAAATTGTTTGTACTCGATGAGGCAGATCGTATGCTCGACATGGGTTTTATCCATGACATCAAAAAACTAATAAAGCTACTTCCTAGTAAAAGGCAGTCTCTATTTTTCTCTGCAACTATGCCTGAGAATATTTCTAAGTTATCTAAGACGATACTTATAAATCCTAAAAGAGTAGAAATCACTCCTGCCTCTAGTACCGCTGATACTGTACACCAAGAAATATATTATACAAATCGAACTACCAAAAGAGATCTACTACTGCATCTTCTAGATAAGGAAGTAGATGACCAGGTTCTTATCTTCCATAGAACTAAGCATGGAGCAGATAAGGTCGTAAGATTTCTAAGATCAAAAAATATCAAAGCCGTAGCCATCCATGGTAACAAGTCACAAAATCAGAGACAGGCTGCTCTTAAGGACTTTAAGAATGGTAAGGTAAACATTATGATCGCTACCGATATCGCATCTCGTGGTATCGATATAGATAAACTCAAATACGTAATAAACTTCAACATTCCCAATGTACCAGAAGATTACGTTCACCGTATCGGACGTACAGGAAGAGCGGGAGAAAGTGGTAAAGCCATGTCTATCTGTGAGCCGGAAGAAAATGCATTTTTTAAGGATGTAACTAAGCTGGTAGGAAAGAAAGTAGATGTAATAGAAGACCATCCTTTTCCACAGACGGATAAGCCGATGACTGAAAAAGAGAAGAAAGAGTTCAATAAAAAGAAGCAGGCCAAGAAGATGGAAATGATTGCTGCTCGTCGTGCTAAGATGCAAGGTCGAGGTGGAAACAGCAGGGGTGGAAATAGTAGAGGCCGAGGACGCAGTAGTAATAGTGGTAATAGTGGCGGCGGGAAAAGAACCAATAGTAGAAGACGATGATCAGATTTTTGCTATCTATAATTTCTATATTCTTATTGCAGGCTTGCTCTAGAGATGGTGAGGCAGAATCTGTCAGCACCGTAGATATTAGAATCTTCCTAGAAGATAAGCATAGAGTTATCCCTGCTGAGTTTGAAGTAGTTACAGAGCAAGTTTTATTAAAAGAGGCCTACAGAGAAGGAGCACAGTTTGAAACTGTTACAGAACAAGTGCTGGAAAAAGAAGGCTTTAAAAGATATACGATTTCTGAGAGGTCAGATATTTCTATCGTAACAGATGCCAGCACTTTTCTTATCGAAGAGATCCCATGTATAAACTTTTACGCTGAAGCTAATTTTGAGGAAACCGATGTCCCTACTACTTATCGGAGTCGGAACTGGCAGAGACTATTCCAGGATGGTACTGGTACCTTCCATGATACTCAGTACGGAACGATAGAATACAGCAGACTGGTCACAGATGCTATTCTAGAAGAAGTAAGTTCAGATATGAGATTGTATGAGGATTATAGATTCATTTTGGTTCTTCGACATATATAGTGGATTACTTAATTTAGTGAGATGGAGTCATCAAAAATATTTGCTGAAG
>CAZDWO010000034.1:0-36984 GCA_964509175.1 uncultured Saprospiraceae bacterium | reverse complement strand
ATAAGAGAGTGCCTTATCAACTACTTCTTCAGCTGTACTAAACAAAAAAAAGCCGAGCAAGTGCTCAGCTTTTAATATTTCCAATGAATTTATTCTTACGATCCCGCCGTCCTCTTAACCAATGTCTTCAACAAACTTCCTGCTTCCAAAACAGTCGTACTCTCCATCCCATTTAAAATCTCCAACTCCTGAGATTGCTCAGATGTCATTCCAAATCTAGTCATGGCTTGTGCATGAGTCATCTGTGATGGTATAGTTACTATTTTAAGGACGTCTGGCTGCTTATTTATCTTTTCTGGGTCTAACAGCTTAGCAAAGCTTCTAGCAGTTGCTTGGAACGTAGGATACATCCTTGTAAAGTCCTCTGGAGATGACATACCATGGAAAACATAGATTAAGTCTCCATACTTTATCAAAGCTGTATATATACGTATCGTCGTTGCTTCTGCACCCTGTTGCTGAGCTGGAGTTACTTGATTAGAAATCATTTCTATGGCTTCAAATCCATTTATACGCTGATTTCCTCTTTCTATAACTGTCAGGTTGTTTTCTGTGATTACCTGATTAGAAGCGTCATTTAGACTCGTTCCTGCTGCTAGGACCATAGTGAGAAGAGCATTTCCATCTTGTGGGACCATTTGTACTGCACTCGGAGTATTATTTATTTGCCAGTTTGCTGGTACTAGGAACTCAAACAGTAGTTCTGGGTGATAAAATTTTCCGTCTTCGACGTAACCTTGTTTAGGATCTACACCTACGATCATTCCATCTATCATACGTAAATAGCTATCTCTATTGGTTTTAAGACTCTCTTTAGGATATTCTTGCTGAATTTCATCACTTAGCTGATGCACATCGTTAAATCGATTTCCTGGATCTGGATGGGTAGAAAGGAAAGATGGAATAGATTGACCACTTTCACCCTGAAGTCTTTTTAAGGTTCCGAAAAAGTTTGCCATATTATGAGAATCGTATCCTATTTTGGTAGAATACTCTACTCCTAGCTCATCACTTTGACTCTCTGCACTACGTCCAAATTTTAAGAATAGTAATTGCATCCCAGTATTTGCCTCATTGGCGAAAGTCCTAAATTTTTCTGAAAATATTACACCACCTAAAAAGGCCACCTGACCCAGCATCTGCTTACTATATTGCTTAGCAGAGTGTCGAGCGGTAACATGACCGATTTCATGACCTAGTACTCCTGCAAATTCTGCTTCATTATTAAAGTGAGCGAGAATTCCTCTCGTAAAGTAAACATAGCCACCTGGAACTGCAAAGGCATTTACCACTGGACTATCTAATACTTTAAACGAATAATCTAAATCAGGTCTATGGGATATGGCAGCCATTTCCTGGCCTTTATCATCTATAAATGATTGTATTGCTGCTGATTCATAAAGTCCATACTGGGCAACTATCTGTGGATCTGAAGATGCTCCAAGCTGTAACTCTTGATTTTGAGACATCAGCATAACTTCTCTCTTTCCTGTAACGGGATTACGAGCACAGGAAGTAATCAATAAAACGAGAAACAAAAAGTATACACTGTTGTTTTTAATTGAAGTTATCATTTTCATTTACGGTGTTTATTTAGTTTATGACGTTAATAATTTTTAAATCTACGTTAATCTGTAGCTTTATATTATTTTTCAATCAGCCCATAAAAATAAGTATAATTGGTTAGGCATTTACCTTCTTTTATAACTATCGTAAACCTTATCTGCGGTTTTCTAGCGATTTGTATAGCAGATTTATATATCAGCTCTCTGCTTATTATAGCTTGTATCTTTCTGGATGTACTAGATGGAGGTCTAGCAAGGGCTTTAAACGCTCAGAGTGCCATCGGAAAAGAGCTTGATTCTCTGGCTGATATGGTTAGCTTCGGAGTAGCACCGGCCTTTCTACTGAGCCTTATGAGTCCGATAGAGAGCTGGATAAAATATATCCCTCCTGTTCTTTTTCTGATAGGCGGTTGTTTACGCTTGGCTATTTTTAATACGCTACCTCCTGATAAGTTTTTTAAGGGTTTGGCGATTCCTGCTGCTGCTAGTTTTATAATCGGGCTTGCCATTGCTTTTCACTTTGATAGTGAGTTTATAACTGGATTACTTGACCATACATGGTTCTACTTCGGAGTATCGGCATTTATGGCATTTATGATGCTCGCTCCTATCGAGATGTTTTCTGCCAAGAATGTAAAACAAGGACCTAGTAAAAACGTATTTCAGCTTTTAGCATTGGGTATATTCATAATTCTGCTTCTAGTCATTCCGAGACATGCATTCTGGATAAATGTGCTCTCCTATATCGGACTCGCTATTCTGGATAACCTATTTAGAAAAAGAACTTTGGCTTAAGCCAATGTAGGACGCTAAACAAGATTGACTTACCTTTGCAAAAAATTTATAAATGGCAATATTTATTACGGACGAATGTATTAACTGTGGAGCTTGCGAACCAGAATGTCCAAATAATGCAATATACGAAGGAGGAATAGAGTGGAATATGTCTCAAGGGACTACTGTCAAAGGTGAATTTAAGCTAGAAAACGGAAAAATCGTTCCTTCTGAAGAGATGCAATATCCTGTCGAAGAAGAGTTTTATTTTATAGTGCCTGATAAGTGTACGGAATGCAAGGGATTCCATGACGAGCCGCAGTGTGCCGCTGTCTGTCCTGTAGACTGTTGTGTGCCCGATCGTGATCGTGTAGAAACTGAAGAAGTATTGCTTGCTAGACAAGCAACCTTACACTCTTAAATTCCTAACCACCTTTCATATTCTTCCTTACCGCTTAAGAATCTCTTCTCATCTTTTCTGATGAAGATCTTGCGGAAGTAGCCTCGTATGTTAGTAAATAATGTCATGAGATATAATTTTGGAACGCTTTATATACTATCTATACGTTTGAGACACTGAAAAGATGCTACTTCCCGCCTTAAAATCTTACTAAAAGTTAATAAATGGGGGAAAACCCCTAGAGAATAGAGAGCATATACTATAAGCCAGTCAGATATATGATTCCATGCAGCGTGATGAGAGCATAAACGCCAGCGACTATATCATCTAACATTACACTAAAAGGGTGTTTCATTTTCTCGTCTATTGAGCGTATTCCCAAAGGCTTGAGAATATCAAAAAATCTAAAAAGTGCTAGTCCAACTAGTGCCCATTTTATACTGAAGGGAATAAACAAATAGGTTATCCATTGCCCTACAGTCTCATCCATTACGACCCTAGATGGATCATGACCCCACTCTGGTTCCATCAACTTACAAGCTATAGTCCCTAAATAGGTAAAGATTATACTCAGTATAATTAAAATGATATTAAGCTGATCCGGAAAAAAGTGATGAAGAGCTACGTAAGAAAGTGTGCCGAACATGGCTCCATAGGTACCAGGTGCTCCAGGTATGTTACCTAGATAGCACGTGGTAGCTATAAATTTTAAAATTTCTTTTTTCAACAGTTTTTATACTGCTGCTGCTAGATCTGCCAATCTAGCTGAGTACCCAGCCTCGTTATCATACCAGCAGATAACTTTTACCATGTTACCGTTTACATTGGTAAGTAGAGAATCAAAGATGGCAGAGTGCGTATTTCCGATAATATCAGCTGAAACAATAGGATCTGTCTGATACTCTATGATTCCTTTTAGTTTGCCATCTGCGGCTTTCTTAAATACTTTGTTTACAGCTTCTACAGTCGTTTTCTTTTTAACGATCAGGTTTAGCTCGATAATAGAACCAGTTATTACTGGTACTCTAAAAGCTAGTGCACTTAGTTTTCCTTTAATCTTAGGGTATACCTTAGAAACCGCTATTGCTGCTCCCGTACTTGTAGGTACTATGTTTTGTGCCGCTGCTCTTGCTCTTCTTAAATCAGAGTGAGGAGCATCTTGTATTCTTTGGTCAGAAGTATAGGCATGTGTAGTTGTAAGTGACCCTCTTATAATGCCAAATGCCTCATCGATTAGTTTAATCGTAGGAGCTAAACAGTTAGTAGTACAACTTGCATTAGATAAATAACAAGATTTCTTAGCTACTTTATTTACCCCTAGTACTACAGTATCGAATCCTTGACTTTTGGCTGGAGCCGAAAGAACTACTTTCTTAGCACCTGCTTTTACATGAAGATTTGCTTTTTCTTTATTACGGAATACTCCTGTACATTCTAGAACAGTATCGATTTTCAATTTTTCCCAAGGTAGATTTAAAGGATCTCTTTCTGAGAAAGAAGCGATTTTTTTACCTTTTATAGTAATAGACTTAGCATCAGACTTTACTTGTCCGTTAAAGGCACCATGTGCAGAGTCGTACTTGAAGAGATGAGCTAGAGTAGCATTATCTGTTAAGTCATTTATCGCTACTACTTGTACATTCTTATTTAATAAGAGTCTTCTAAGAGTTAGTCTTCCGATTCTACCGAAACCGTTTATGGCAATACGCTTTTTCATAATTTTAAATATCTGTAATTGAATAAAGGAAACACATGAACTAGATTTATGATCAGGTGTAGGACAAGTTAGATGTCCGTGGAATAGTTTTTTTTCGCCAAAGCAAAAAAAGCGGAAGAGGAGGGATTCGAACCCCCGGTACGCTTTCACGCACGCTGGTTTTCAAGACCAGTGCATTCAACCAGCTCTGCCACTCTTCCTTAAGCTGTTTTAGCGGGTGCAAAAATACATAGTTTTATTTTAATTCTACATATAGATGCAAAAAAAAGACCCTTCAAAAATGAAAGGTCTCTTTTTTATTATATGTTAATAACCGATTATGACAAAGTTGCCATATCTCTTATCAAAATACTCTTACGCTTAAAGTAAATCTGATTAGATTTTTTTAGATCATTTAGCACAGAAGTTACCGTCTGTCTAGATGTTCCTGTAAAGTTTGCGATGTCTTGCTGAGTCAGACTATGCTTAAATAGCAATTCATATCCTATCTGCTGACCGAAGTTCTTTGCATTGTCTTTAAGAAAATCGATGATTCTTTCTCTAGCATCTTTAAATACTAGTGACTCGATACGCTTTTCAGCGAAATGTAATTTCTTACCTAAAAGGCTTATTACATTTTGGGCCAATGAAGGATTCTTCATCATTATTTTGTTGAAAGCATCTGCATCAATCTCAAAGATTATTGTATCGTTTTCCAAACAGAAGGCAAAGTCTTCTCTTTGTTTCTCTCCAAATAATGCCATTTCACCGAACATTGCTTCTGGGTAGATTACAGATTTTATTACTTCTTTACCAGTTCTAGAGTGAGTTCCGATTTTTAAATTTCCTTGCATAAGGAAATGTAACTCGTTGCTCGGGTCTCCTATCTGGTAGATATATCGATTCTTTCGATATTTTTTGATTTTAATCTCATTAGTAATTTCTAATAATAACTCTTCTTCTAACTCCGTAAAAATCGGAATGGATTTGAGTTTTTCAGAAATGGACAAGATTGTTGGTTTGTTGGGGATCATTACCACATTAGTTAGTATCATATATATGACACTTTAAAAAACTGTCTCCCCTATTGCAAAAATTTAGAGATGGAAAAAAAATGACTTTTATTGAATCTTATATTCCAACTTAAAACCATAGTTTCTGGGTGCTTCGAGCTCACCAGGACGTACGGTATACTCTTCATTAAGTACATTATTTAAGAGTAGTGAAAAGGTAGTTCGCTCTAGATTCAGGGCTAATCTTAAATCAGCAACCATATATCCTTGGTTATTTAAATCTCTATACTGTCCGATACCGCCTACTATTTCTAGAATATTATCAATATTTACCGCATTGCTCACAGTATTAGCAGCTAATCCGAAAGTAAATTTATCAATACTGGCTTCTACATCCATCTTAAATAAATGCTTAGATCGGTATTTTAGTATGTTTTGGTCTGGTTCCGACAGAGAACCTAGAACCCTATCATTGTTTTCTAAATCTTTATAACGAGGATCTACGTAAGTATATCCACCAAACAATCTTATCGGAAAGCGTCCAGCATAGAGCTCTCCCATAACTCCGACCTCTAATCCGTTTATCTCTGTGTCTCCTACATTTTGAGATTGAAAGGCAAAATCAGGAATTAAAAAGACAAATTCCATCATGTTTTCATATTCTTGTCTAAATACTGTTAGATCTAAAAAGCCCTTAAATCCTAATAAATCAAAGCCCTGTTTTATACCTATCTCTGAGGTCCATCCAGTTTCTGGAAGCAGACTCGGATTAGACCTAATGGCTAAATTTCCAAAGGTTGTAGATATAAATCTTTCGACAACAGTCGGGAAACGATAACCCTGGCCAAAAGATGCTCTTATGTGACTGTACTCCGCTAGGGAATAATTTAGCCCAGTTTTAAAAATAAAAGCTCCATCACTTTTACCGGTTACAGCAAGTGAGTCTATCACAAAATCCTCTGGTACATTTAAATTATTGTATTCGTAACGACCACCGATAGATAGCTTCAAACGGTTAAAAAATCGCTTATCCAGTTCCGCATAGGCTCCCAAATTATATGAGGTAAACTTTACATCACTAAAGAGCTCGGAGTCCGTACTTAAATATTGGTTTACAAGACCCATCGTCAAATTTGTATCCCAGTCTTTCAATTCTTTCTGAAACTGATACTCGGTATAGACATTAGCAGAAGAGTTGGATTGATTTAAACTATTGTCATTATCGAGAAGATAGAGCCTGGTTTGAAGCTTGTGCTTATTGTTGGATTTATCAAAATAGGTTACGACTGGATCGATTACTATTCGTTGATTTTTAGTTTTGGACACTGTATTTTGGAAAGGAGTGAGATTACCCTCTTCATAATTATCCCATAAAAAGAAAGAACTATTATCTGCCAGATTAATCATAGCACTCAGACTTAAGCTAAGGCGATCTGTAGGTCGATACCTTGTAGAGAATCCTAGTCGAGCCCTGTTTTGGAAAGTACTATCTGCAAAGCTCTCTTGATCAAATAAGTAGCCATTTACAACTAGGTCTAGATTATCTGTGAGTTTAGATCGATGTACTCCACTTATAAAATACTCAAAAGGAGTATCTGTAGATCGTTCTATCTCGGGTCTACTATGGGAGTCATAAACTCGTCCTCCTACAGAGATTACTGTCTCTGGATCTGAAGTGGCATACTTAGTTCTAATGTTTATAATACCATTGAGTGCAGCGGTACCATACATCGCTGAGGCAGATCCTTTTAAAACTTCTACTTGAGAGATGTTTTCGACCGGAATATCATTCCAGCTGGCAAAACCTGCATCGGGCTGCAGAATAGGCATATCATTTAAGAGGAGCATTACCCTACTTCCTGCCCCGAAAGAAAACCCAGAACCACCTCTAATGTTTGCCTGACCATCTAAGATTTGTACTCCTGGAACCTTAATCAGTACATCACTGATGGTTGTGGCTGCCGTATTTTCTATGAGCCTGGCTGGAAGGATATCTATACTTACGGTAGATTCTGAGATGTTTTGCTCATATCTGCTGCTAGTAACTGTGGCAATGTCAAGAATATTTTCTTTTGGCTTCAAGCCAATGACTAGACCTGATTCTGAACTAGTATAGTTCCTTACAATATCATCATATCCTAGATACGAGAAAGTTACGTCAGTCCCTCTTTCTATAGACAATGAAAAAGATCCATCTAGGTCACTTACTTCTCCAGCCTGATCAGTACTTATGGTTGCTCCAACGAGTGGTTCATTAGTTCCGGCATCAATAATTTTACCCTGAATATTTATTTGCGAAAGCAAGAAAAGAGGGCAAAGTGCAACAATCCATGTGAAGAAAATTCTCATAGTGTAAGTAGATAGTTCTACTTTAAATTATGCAATTTGTCTCATATATGTGCAAGACATCCTAAATCTATTCCTAATAGATTCTCTGAAAATACTCGCTTTAATTATGATTAGAGAGCCAGCCCATCCACTTTCGCGGTTCATTCACTTACAGCACTGTCGTACTGTATCCGTTTAGCAACGGAATCGTTGGCCACCCATCCGCTTTCGCGGTTCTCTCACTTACAGCACTGTCGTACTGTATCCGTTTAGCAACGGAATCGTTCATTCCTCTTCTCCAAACGTTTCTTCAGGTTCGGCAATCGGATGGAGCATGGATAATCCTATCCACTTTTTCTCTGCACTGCTTACTGCAAAGAATCTAAATATACCTCCTGAGGCCTTAGCGATATGCTCTGCGTAAGAAACATAGCCTTTATAAAGGAGATGTCCAGTATGAGGTGGAAGCTTAGCTAGAATAGGATTTAACCTAGTGAGTCTATCTGATAAGGCAGATTGAATCGTTTCTAGCGAACCACTAAGTGTAGGAATTAGGATTTTTAAATCATCTCCTACTTCTGCTTTTACCTCATCGTAAAAAGGAAATAGGTCCTCGTTTCCAGAGAAGGTTCTAATTTTTATCACTTTTTCAGCCCACTGTTGCTCATCCTCATCTACTGTACCATCTGCACCACCTACTAGAGCTGCTATTATTCCAAAAGCCTCTTTTAGCTGTTTGTATTCTGCATCACTTATATTATCAAACTTACTCATACTGTTATTCGTTTTAAAGCCGCAAAAATAAATTTAAATATTAGAAGATGCTCTATTTATGAAGCCTTAATATGTGGAAAATTAATATATAAAATAAATCAATTTAATAAGTGGATACTCGGTAGAGTACATAATTTTGGAGTCCAATAAAATGAGAAACCTACTTGAGTAAGAAAGCGGCAAAACCGGCCAAGATAACTCCGCTCATGAAGCAATACTATGAGGTAAAAAATAAGTACCCATATTCTATCTTGCTATTCAGAGTAGGTGATTTTTATGAGACCTTTGCAGAGGATGCTATTAAGGCTGCAGAGATTCTAGGCATTACCCTGACCAATCGTAATAATGGCGGTTCTAAGGTTCCACTAGCTGGATTTCCTTACCACTCGCTGGATACCTATCTGCCTAAACTGGTAAGAGCAGGTTACCGAGTAGCCATCTGTGAGCAACTAGAAAAACCAAGTAAGGAAAAGAAAATAGTCAAACGTGGAGTAACTGATATCGTAACTCCAGGCCTGACCACTCATGAAAATATACTCGACCATAAGTCCAACAATTATCTCTGTGCGATAAATTTTAACCATAAGGATGTTCTCGGAATCAGTTTCTTAGACATCTCGACAGGAGACTTTGTAGTAAGTCAGGGACCAGTGGCAGTTATCAAAAAACTGGTGCATGGATTTAAGCCTTCTGAGATTATATACTCTAGTGAGAATAAAGAAGAGTATAGAGAATTATTGGGAGATGATTTTTATCACTACCCGATTGATGACTGGGTATTTACGGATGATTTTTGTCAGGAGAAGTTATTGACCCACTTCCAGGTGAAGTCTCTGAAGGGATTCGGTATAGAGTCGATGAAACAGGCACAGATAGCAGCTGGTGCTACCCTACACTATCTGGAGTCTACAGAAAACAAGGACAATCTACACATCAATAAAATCGCCCGGATCGCTCTGGAGGAGTACATGTGGCTGGATGAGTTTACCATAAGGAATCTAGAACTGATTTATAGCAATCACTCTGGAGGAACAGCTCTCGTGGATATAATAGATCGGACAGTCTCACCTCTTGGAGCTCGTATGCTTAAGAAGTGGGTGCTGCTTCCGCTCATGAATAAGAATGCTATAGATCGCCGATTATCTATGCTAGAATATTTTGTTTCTAAACCAGAGGAGATAGAAAATCTGGATCGGGATGTCGTAAAAATCGGAGACCTAGAAAGATATATATCTAAGGCAGCCATCGGTCGCATAGGACCTCGAGAGATAAAAAATATAGAAAGAGCACTCCAAGCACTCGAGCCTATAAAAAATCACTTGTTAGAATCAGAAAATAAAGAACTGGTTCTACTGGCTGATCGTATCGCTTTATGTACTCAGCTCCGAGAAAAAATAAATACAGAGATAGAAGAAGATCCTCCTGCTGTACTTGCCAAGGGTGGAGTTTTTAAAGAAGGCTTCCATGAGGAGTATGATGAGTATAAAGGGCTAATTAGAAATAGTAAGGACATACTGGTAGAAATACAGCAACGAGAAGCTGAGAAAACAGGAATCACAAATCTTAAAATCGGATTCAATAATGTGTTTGGGTATTATCTAGAGGTTACTAATAAATATAAAAATCAGGGACTGATTCCTGACAACTGGGTACGGAAACAAACACTCACTGGATCTGAGCGATATATCTCAGAAGAGCTAAAAACCTTAGAAAGTAAAATCCTCAATGCAGAAGAAAAGCTGCAACAGATTGAAGAACAGTTGTATGATAAAATCATCTTGGCCATCCAAGAATACATCGCTCCTATACAGGAAGATGCAAAGGTCATTGCTACCTTAGATTGCTTATCCTCACTAGCCAAGGTTGCCAATAAACAGAAATACACTAAGCCCACAATAACTGAGGACGATAAACTTAAAATCATCAAAGGTCGTCATCCAGTAATCGAGCAAAACTTGCCTCTAGGCGAAAGTTATGTTCCCAACGATATAGAACTAGACCAAGAAGCTCAGCAGATTATTATGATTACTGGACCGAACATGTCGGGTAAATCTGCAGTGCTTAGACAAACGGCTCTCATCGTACTTATGGCACAGATGGGCTCTTATGTTCCTGCTAGTGAAGCGACTATCGGAATCATCGATAAAATATTTACACGTGTAGGAGCCTCGGACAATATCTCTAGTGGTGAGTCGACCTTTATGGTAGAGATGAACGAGACAGCCAGCATCATGAATAATGTTTCTGCTCGTAGCCTTGTATTACTCGATGAAATCGGACGTGGAACCAGTACCTATGATGGTATTTCTATCGCTTGGTCGCTGGCAGAATATCTACATAACTCGGAAGAAAAACCGAAGACACTTTTTGCCACTCACTACCATGAGCTAAACGAACTGGCCAATAAATTTGAGAGAATAAAAAACTTCAATGTATCAACTAGAGAGATAGATGATAATGTAATTTTTCTACGTAAACTAAAACCAGGAGGTAGTCAGCATAGCTTCGGTATACACGTAGCCAAGATTGCTGGTATGCCAGCAAGCATCGTCACTCGAGCAAACGAAATCCTAGAACATCTAGAATCACAGTCCATAGAAGCCAAAGAAGATGGCTCTAATGAGAAACTAAAAACGCTATCTACGGATGATAGTAACTGGCAATTAAATTTCTTTGAGTCTACCTCTCCAGAAAAAGAAAAAATAATAGACCGCATACAAGATAGCGACCTTAACTCTATGACTCCGCTAGAGGCTATGAATCTGTTGAATGATTTGAAGGATTTGTTGAGGAAGGAGTAGAGGGCTGTAACCTTGTCTTTAAAATGCAGTCATAATAATGTCTTATTCATTATATCGACTGTATGAAAAACTTAATTACTTCTCTGGGATTGTTATTTCTATTGCAATCCTTTCATGTTTCTGCACAGGTAGTTTGTTTAAAATTTGAAGAGTATGTTAATGAGAATGGTGAGATTTTACCAGTTGATTTACAATCATTGATAGGTCAAACGGTTGAGATATCGAATCGCAGTATATATATAAATGATAATTTATATTCTACAATACATGTGTACGATCGATATTTTTCAAAGAGATTATCTCTCAACGCCATAATATCAGAATTCTCCAATATCTCAGATCTTTCAAACGATAATATACATGGCTCAATAAAAGTATTCAACAATTTGCATGCTGGCAGATTTTATCACAGCCAGTATTTTAAGTTTATAAAAATTCAAGATTTAGAGAACCTAAAATATTATGTTCAAGTGAATGATTTTCTTTTTAAGATGAGCGAGTGCAAAGGATATAAGCCTTGTTTGGCCGAGGGGATGAGATTTACTGAGTATGACTCAGATTCAATTTCATTTATTACAAAATTACCTAGGTATAGATCTAAAGTCATTCCTGCAAAATTCGAAACAAAAAGAGAACATGTTTTCTATGGGCAAACATATACACAAGAAATAACTCAAGCAAGTTTAGAAAAAAGTTCAATAAATTTGTCTGGAAATCAAAAGAACATTTGCCCAAATATTTCAGTTGTTTATGATACAGTTTACAGAGACTTTGTCGTCTCTGAAGCGTATACCGAATTAGAATTAATTCCGAAAGAATATGAGACGGTTAGCGAGTATGTATTGTCTAAAGAAGGATACAATAAGGTTACTGATTTCATACCTCATAAATACGAGTATATTGACAAATGCCTGATCAAATCAAAATCAATGGAACAGCAGATTAAGATATCCAGCTCAACAGATTGCTCAAATCAAATCTTCCTGTCTTGTATATCTTATAACTTCTCACAAAATGAATCTGAGAAAGGAATATTTAAAATTGAACAAACAAAAGCATGTCCTGAGGGATATGAGTCTAGACCATCAGGATGTTATAAATTAGATTTTATCGGACCTATATATGTGCGTAGAGCATATAAAAAACTAGCAAAGCCAGACAAAGTAGAATCAAAAATAAATCCGGTGAAATATATTAAACGACCCGTTCAAATAATTCAGAATATAGAAGAAATTCCAGAAAGATGTATTGAAACCGAAACCATTGAGTGGTCTTATCTAAAAAATGTAAAGGATGCTTCATCTAAACGTGTTCCAGATTATAACTACAAATATCCCAATCCGACAGTATCATGGATTAAGAATGTAAGACCTCTCGAAATAAATGAAGAAATCAAAGAAGAAGGAAGAACCATTCATTTAGATCCTAGAAATAAAATATACTGCGATTCACATAGAATGGAAACTGTGGAAGTGGTTTGTGAGAAATTTATCACTGATGACTTGATTGCTAGAATTACGGATAAGTTGAGGAAGTCGGGTTATGAGATTCCTGAGGAAAATAATGAACAGGAATATTATGAGGCATTGACTGATTTTCAGAAGGAGAATAATTTGGTGATTGGGGTTTTGTCTAGGGAGACGCTGGAGTTTATGAGAGTGGAGTATTGATTCTATTAAGTGATTTTGTCCTTTTGTCCCCGATGCAAAATCGGGATGTTCCACTTGAAACAAAAGAACCAAAAATTCAAGAGTGTTTTGATTTTTCCCCCTCTCCCAATTTTTTCAAATTCTAAAACAAGCACAAACTCCTCCCATTGGTCGTCAGACATGTCATTGTTTATTAACGAATTTGAAAAGCTCGACGCAAATCAAAAAGGTCGGTCCTTTAAAACTTTATGGTCAATTTAATTTTCTATATAAAAAAAAGGAGAATGCGACAGACACTCTCCTATCAAAATCAGTAAATTTTCAATCCTATTTTACGATACTCACTCTTTTAAGAGCGATTCCATTTTCTGTTTCTACTTTTAAAAGATACATCCCAGAAGCATAACTAGTGATATCGATTGCGGCATTATAGGTATCGGTTGAAGCAAAGTTTTTAGACATCAGTAGCTTGCCAGTGTAATCGATGAGTTGTATCGAACCTGCATTTAAAGTTGTCATTTCTAGATTTATGTTTAGTAAATCTTTTACTGGATTAGGATAGACGTTAAAGCTTACGAGGTCTGTAATTTCATTTACGCTGGAAACAAATTCAATGGTATAATCCTCGGTAAGTAGTTGGCAATTATTTGCGTCTATTACGGTGAGGGTGTATGTGCCCATGGGGAGATTTTCTATATCTTCTGTAGTAGCTCCATGAGACCAGAGATACTCATACGGACTTACTCCTCCTGAGACATCTACATCTATAGCTCCTCCATTGCCATCAAAATCGTTTTCTATACTTACTAGATTATACACCAGTTCTTCTGGTTCGGAGATGGTATAGGTCTGCTCATTATTACAGCCGTTCTCGTCAGTGATATTAAGAGTGTAGCTACCTGGTGGTAAGTTCGTGTTGCTTATGCCTTCTAGATTCTCGTCATTCCATTCTAGGTTTAGATTACCTGTTCCACCAGAAATAGAAAGAACGATAGAACCAGAATCCTCTCCAAAACAACTTACATCCTGCGTAACTCCTGACTGTACTATTTCTTCTGATTGTGCAAGTGTAAATGATTCTGATATGGAACATCCTACATCATCTGTGATTTCTACAGAATAGTCGCCTGCTGGAATGTTGCTTAAATTTTGGGTAGTACTTCCATTAGACCAGAGGTAGGTATAGTTTCCTGAGCCTCCAGATATGTCCAGATTAATATTTCCATCTGCCGTATCAAAGCATAGAGGATTTATACTCATTCCCGATAACTCTAATGCTGGATTTTGACCTATAGTCACTTCTATCATAGTTATTCTAGTCTCGCTATCATTTACGGTTATCTGATATATGCCTGCTGGCAAATTAGATAGATTCTGTGTCGCACTTACAAATCCGTTAGGTCCTACAGTAGATGTAGAATATGGAGCTACTCCTCCTATAGGATCGATATTTATACTCCCCGTACTTTCTCCGTAACATGCTATATTTTCTATGACTACTTCGATGGTCAGTGGCTCTGTAATACTTACTGTATTGCAAAACTCATCCATACCACACTCGTTAAAAATCTGTAAGCAAACATCAATGGACAGCTCTCCGCTTAATGGAAAATTTAAGTCTTGCATATTTCCTGCCTGTACTCCATCTACTATCCATTGCCAGCTAGAAGGGTTCCCTTGGCCAAAGCCACTTAAATAAAGGAAATCGTCATCGTTATCTGCGGTAAAGGAAGCTTCTGGTGTATTTATAAATTCCTCTACTACTACAGTGGTAATCGCTTCACAACCGGTAATATTATTTGTTGCCGAGAAATTATAAGTTCCAGGCCCATCGATTTCTAGATTTAAAAGTGAGCTAGAACCTATTATACTTCCATTGTCTGTGGTCCATGAGGTAGAAAAATCTGAAAGCTGTCCTACTAGTTCTGCTGTAAGTACCTGACTGGTCAGCACACAGGTCAAAACTTGAGGCTCGGCAATCATGATATTGGGAATATCTGTATCCACACTTACTGTAGAAATAGAGGTAGATTGACATCCATTAGAAGCAATTGCAGTGGCAACATAATCACCTGCAGACTGCACCATTACACATAGATCATTTATCTGCTCTCCATTTATAATCCAGAAATAACTTTCGGCTCCAGCCGCATCTAGACAAATCTCTACCTCTGATTCAGAACAGGTCAAAACTCCATCGGTAGTACTAATCGTAGGCTCCGTAAAATCTTCTTGTACATTTACCATGGCAGTGCTACTACAGCCTGTGTTATCAACCACTGCCAAAGTATAATCTCCAGCAGCATCGACTGTAGTTTCTAAAGTAGTAGCAATAATTACTCCTGCCTCATCCTTCCATTCATAAGAAAAGTTAGATCCTGTAGAAGATCCTACTCCACTAATCATAACCTCAGAATTATTACAACTAATAAGCTCTGTTACACTAGTCATGGCTGTCGGAATCGGACTACCAGTTAGTTCTACAACCATAGTTACTAGACAGAGATTATTATCTAATACTTCTGGAGTATATATTCCAGGTCCGAGATTATTAAAGAATCCATTGCTTGATAAATTACCGTCAAGCTGAAAATTATACGGAGTCGTTCCTCCAGTAGCGGTTAGCTGAATCTCACCATCGGTATTGTCACAGTTGGGGTCTATGGCAAAAGAACTCATCTCTAGAACAGCAGGTTCTGTGATACTGTAGGCTTGCGTTTCTATGCAGCCGATATCATTTGAAACAATAAGAGAGTGGGTTCCTGCATTTAAGCTACCAGAGTTAGGACTGGTAGATCCGTTACTCCATAGGTAGGATACATTATTTCCTGAAGCAATAATATTTACAAAACCATCAGCTTCTCCATGGCAACTCACATTTTCTTGCTCATCTACTATTATATTAAAATCAGGATTGCTGTTATCAGCAAAAACTGTATACGGTCCTCTCTCTATAAAATATCCATTTGCATCTGTAATTGTAACATAATAATCTCCTTCTTCTAAATCACTTATATTATCCGCTATAGAACCATTACTCCACACGTAACCTAGAGTGTTATACCCTCCGACTATGTCTAATTCTATAGAGCCAAGGTTCTGGCAATCATGATTATTTACAGTGGCTGTAGATACTTCTAAATCAAAGGAGGTCAACCAGTTACTGAGAGTGGCTGCATTGGCTTGTCCTACCTCAAAAATCCTATTGTCAAATCCATTTACCATATACACGGTGGGCCAAAAAGAGATGGAGAAATCCATTCTAGTAGTCGCATCAGGAGCATTTATTATGGGATACTCCGTTCCTGTCACCCAGTCTCCTTCTGTAGAATTATTACATCCTACAGGTCCGAAGAGGCAGTTTGTGTTTGTGGTTTCGTCCGCTTCCATCATAATCACCATAGCGACATCATCTCCATTAGGTCCGTGGTCTTCATAGAAAGTTTCTAAGGCTCCACTGGTATGATAGATCCAGCATGGCGGACACCAGGTAGCTGAGAAGTCTAGAATAACATGTTTGGTATTGTCCAGATAATCTGCAAACAACTGATGATTATTCCCATCTATATCATCGAGATTAAAATCTGGAGATTCTGCTCCGTCGTTTATCTGAGCTGAGAGACAGAGAGAAATTAAAAGAAAGGCGGATAGCGATAAAATCTTTTTCATGTGAAAGTGGTTTATGGTCACTAGTCCCAAAATAAGAATTTCTTAAATCTCGGTCGATAAATATGTTCCTGGAAATTAAATAAAGGATTCTGGGTCAAGTGGAGCTTAAAACTTAGGGCCACCCATGTTCTGCATCTGCTGTGCAAATTTTTCCATGTTGTTGCCCTTGCTCATCATGTGCATCATCTTACGCATCTGATTAAACTGCTTTATAAACATGTTTATCTCATGGATAGATCTTCCGCAGCCTTTGGCGATTCTACGCTTACGACTCATATTGAGTAAATCTGGTTTTCCTCTCTCGTCAGGAGTCATAGAATGTATGATGGATTCTACCTTAGAAAATGCTGAATCATCGATGTCGATATTCTTGCTGAGTTTGTTCATCCCAGGAATCATCTTCATGAGGGATTTCATGTCTCCCATTTTCTTTATCTGAGCCATCTGACCTAGAAAATCGTTGAAATCAAATTTGTTCTTTTTGATTTTCTTTTCGATTCGTTTGGCTTCCTTTTCGTCAAACTGCTGCTGGGCTTTTTCTACAAAGGTGACAATGTCTCCCATACCGAGAATCCGCTGAGCCATTCTGTCTGGATGGAAAACATCCATCTCCTCCATCTTCTCACCGGTACTTATAAATTTTATCGGCTTCCCTACAGTATATTTTACGGTCAGTGCAGCTCCACCTCTCGTATCACCATCCAGCTTAGTCAGTACTACTCCATCGAAATCGATACGTTCGTTAAAGGCCTTTGCAGTGTTTACTGCATCCTGCCCAGTCATAGAATCTACGACAAAGAGTGTCTCTGTAGGATTTATGCCCTTGCTGATTTCCTCTATCTCGTCCATCATCTCTTCATCCACCGCTAGACGTCCTGCAGTATCGACGATTACTACATCATAACTATTTGCTTTCGCGAAAGCGATACCAGCCTGAGCAATACTTACTGGGTTCTTATTTTCTGGGTCTTTATAGATTCCCGCTCCGACCTGCTCAGCAACTACTGTCAACTGATCTATCGCCGCTGGTCGATAAACATCACAGGCAGTAACCAGTACTCTTTTGTTTTTCTTATCCTTAAGATGTAGAGCCAATTTTCCAGTAAAAGTCGTCTTTCCAGATCCTTGCAGACCGGCTATAAGTACTACCCCTGGATTACCCTTTATGCTTATCCCTTCGGTATCTCCACCCATGAGATCCACCAGCTCATCCATGACGATCTTTACCATGAGCTCACCAGGTTTTACACTGTTGAGCACATTGGAGGATCCGAGAGCCTTATCCTTAATCTTATCGGTAAATTCTTTGGCTATTTTATAATTTACGTCGGCACCTACTAGAGCTCTTCTTATCTCTTTTATAGACTGAGCTACGTTAAGTTCGGTAAGTTTTCCTTCTCCTTTAAGGTTTTTAAAGGCTGACTCTAACTTATCATTTAAACTATCGAACATTTCTCTTGATTTATTAAACTTCAAATATAATTCAAACGTTACTTTTACGGACGACTATCGTTTATATAAAAAACCTTAATAGGTAATATGTTAAAAACCAGCTGGTTAATCTTCATTTTTCTGGGATTGACAATTGTAAAAAGTGACAAACCTGATGTCGGTACGGTCATAGATGAGTTAGATGGTGTCGTAGTCCATTATAATGGCAATGTAGATAATGTATTCGGCAGGCATATTTCTGATGATGGTTATAATTATGGCCTACGTTATCAGTGTGTAGAATTTGTAAAGAGATACTACGATATCATTTACGATCACCAGATGCCAGAATCCTATGGCAATGCAATGGACTTCTTCGACAAGTCGCTAGGAGATGAGGGTTTTAACGAAACTCGAGGTTTATTCCAGTTTAGAAATATCAGATCTTTTGTTCCTCAGAAAGGAGACATCGTCATTTTTGATGGTACCGAGGAGAACTCTTATGGACACATGGGAATCGTAGCTAAGGTCGAAAACAACTGTGTAGAAATCGTTCAGCAAAACTGGGGTCTTAAGAGTCGTCATGAGATAAAACTTGTGGAATATGAGGGAATCTATACACTAGCTGATTTTGATATTCTCGGGTGGCTCAGAAAGTAGATTTATCCTTTTTAGAGAAATCTATAAACAATAGAATAATAATTTCCGTCTCGTTTATGTTATAATTACATTTTAAACCGAATCACTTGAAGACTTACCTTACCTCACTCTTCTTAGTTCTTAGTTATTTTTTGGCTTTAAGCCAAGATAATGTCGCCATAGATCGTTATGCATTTTCTGATAAAATGGGATCTATTAACGAAATCGTAATAGATAAGACCAATAAGAAATGGATCGCTACTGACAATGGTGTTTTTGCCCTGACCTCTTTTGAAAGCGAGGCAGAACTGGTCTCTGATAATGGAAGAGCAGTCTGTATAGCTACTGATAAGACAGGTTCTGTATGGGCAGCCTTTGACAACGGAGAGCTGGTAAATATGGAGACTGGAGTCAAAATCTCCATGGATAAGGAGAATATAGAAATCCGAGATATACAACTGATAAAGTCTAAACTCTGGGTCGGGACCAATCAGGGACTGTACCTATACAATACTAGAAATCAATTTCTCTCAAAAGATTTTACCGAAAGGAATTCTAAGCTCAAATCAAATGTGATAAATTTTATCTTTAGAGACATCTATGACATCGTGTGGGTAGGAACAGAAAGTGGGGTTTCTAGATTTAAAGATGAGAAGAGTAAAAAACCTCTTAACTCTAAGGAAAATTTTAAAATCATCGCCGAGGAGAACGAGTTTATATGGATGATTACGGATGTGGATATGCATCTAATCTTCGATGGAAATAGATGGCAGGGAATCGGATTAAAAGATGATATACATACCGGAGAAATAAATGACCTCGCGATAGACCAAAAAGGAAATCTCTATATCGCTTCTGATAAGCTAGTAAAAGTAGATCCGGAAAAAAATATCATAGAGTCATACTCTGATGATCTCGGACTTCTGAGTAAAAAATGTCTTTCTCTAGCTGCTGATGCTTTTAACCATATCTATATCGGTACTGCTGAGGCGGGACTTTTTAGATTACGATTTTCGAAGACTGCTCTCGAAGACATCTCTGCTACCTGCTTCCTAGAAAAACCGATCAGCTGTCATGGAGCAAACGATGCAGAACTTAAAGTATACGCCAGTGGTGGTACTCCACCCTACAGATATAAATGGGATACTTCTGGATTAAGAGGAGATAATCCTAAGGGTTTAAAACCAGGTACTTATAATGTTACGGTTACAGACCGAAATAAGGCAGAGTTCGGTATAGAGATCACTTTTACAGAACCTAATCCGATAGAGATCCAACTCGTTGAAAGTTCTAGAGTTACTGGACCTAATAAAAGTGATGGTGCTCTCAGTGTGGAAGCTATGGGTGGTAAACCAGGATTTACCTATGAGTGGAATACTGGTAGAAAAGGTCAAACATTAAAAAAAGTAAAATCCAAAGAATATAGTGTAACTGCAACAGACAGTGCAGGATGTACCGCAGTAAACTCCTTTGAAGTACCACGAGAAAAATACCTTCCGGATCTAGCCATAGATAAAATCAAAGTAGGTCAGACTCTAAAAATAAATCACCTCTATTTTGAATCGGACAGTAGTGATGTAACAGAAGTATCCTTTGAGGTACTAGATGAGCTGTATGATTTTCTAAGTACTAATCAGAACGTAGCTATAGAAATAGGAGGACATACTAATAATATTCCTTCTCACGAATACTGTGATAATCTCTCTTCAGCAAGAGCAGAAAATGTTGCTCAGTATCTTTATGTAAAAGGCATACATCAGGATAGAATCGGCCATAAAGGATATGGAAAAAGAAATCCTATAGCAACCAATGAGTCTCTTGCTGGTCGTAGAAAAAATCAGCGGGTAGAGATTAAGATCCTATCGATACTTTAAAATCTTCTTCTTATTTATTGATGATTTTTATCAGTCTTAGTCACTGAAGCTCTTTGATATTGCTGTAATTATATGTTTGTAACTTAGCAATAAAACCTAATATATTTTCGGGCATCCATTCTGAAGCATTATAATATTTGCCTAAATAGGCAATCATAAATAAAAAAGTAATATATACTTTTTCTCAATATGTGGTGTCTTGTGTATTTAATCGTCATTTATAACATAACCAACTTATATAAAAATGAATAAATACATTGCAGAATTTATTGGGACCTTCTGGCTAGTCTTGGGTGGCTGTGGAAGTGCCGTCTTAGCCGCAGGCTATCCTGAACTGGGCATCGGATTTGTGGGAGTTTCGATTGCCTTTGGACTTACTGTACTTACTATGGCATATGCCATCGGTCACATATCAGGCTGTCATTTAAATCCAGCCGTATCTATAGGCCTCGTTCTGGGAGGACGCTTTGATGCAAAAGATTTATTACCATACATCGGAGCACAGGTTCTAGGAGGAATAGTTGGTGCTAGTGTTTTATACCTTATTGCTACAGGTAAACCGGGTTTTGAATTAGGAGGCTTTGCAGCTAACGGATATGGAGAACATTCTCCTGACGGTTTCAGTATGACATCAGCTCTAGTTACTGAGGTCGTGATGACCTTTATGTTTCTAATCATTATCCTAGGAGCTACTCATTCTAAAGCACCTAAGGGTTTTGCCGGAATAGCGATCGGTTTAGGATTAACTCTGATTCACTTAATTAGTATCCCTGTTACCAACACTTCTGTAAATCCTGCCAGAAGTACGAGTCAGGCAATATTTGCAGATGGTGGATGGGCACTGGGTCAATTGTGGTTGTTCTGGGTAGCACCGATTGTAGGAGCTGTTTTGGCAGGACTCGTTTACAGATTTATGTCCCCAGAAGATTAAAAACTGATAAACTCCCTTAAAAAGTACTTTGAGGAGAGGCTATTTTAGTCTCTCCTTTTTTTATTTCCCGTTTATAAAAATATCTTAGGAGTATGGAAAAGAAAAGATGCATCTGGTGCAAAGGAAATGATCTGTACATCGACTATCATGATAATGAATGGGGAAAACCTGAGTATGATGATCGCAAGCTTTTTGAGATGATAAATCTAGAAGGAGCTCAGGCAGGTCTGAGCTGGATAACGATTTTAAAAAAGAGAGAAGGATATCTAAAAGCATTCGACAATTTCCAGGCAGAGAAAATCGTCAAGTATTCTGACAAGCACCTCGAGAAGCTAAGAGAGAATCCTGAGATTATCCGTAATAAACTAAAGATTAAAGCTGTCAGAACTAATGCTGAAGCCTATCTAAAAATCAAAGAATCAGGAATCAGTTTTTCAGACTACATCTGGAAGTTTGTAGACCATAAGCCTATGGTCAATAAATTTAAAAGTCATAATGAAATACCTGCCAATACTGAGGTATCGGACAAAATGAGTAAGCAGATGAAAAAGGATGGGTTTAAATTTATCGGATCTACCATCGTTTATGCCTTTATGCAGGCTACTGGTATGGTCAATGATCATATAACGAGTTGTTTTAGATATGAGGAATGCAATAAATAATTTATGAGCATGTAGCTCCGTTATTTAGAAGTGAAGTCAGCTCATCTATTTAAACTTCTTCTTGCCTGTGTACTTCTAGGCTTTTTAAATTGTCGTGTGGTAAAATTTGGGCAATTCTATCTTTCTGAAAATCATCAAAAACCAAAACAAGAAAAAGTAGTTGTTTCTAATAATCCAACCCAAGCTTTTCAATTTGCCAAAGCAGATAAGAACTATCAAGATTTTATTTCTAATATAAGCTACCGTCCGTATAGAAGAAAGAAAGCAGAACCATTTCCTCTTTCAGAATATCTGGATAAGAAAACTCGTACAACGGCTTTTCTAGTGGTAAAAAAGGATACCATTCTATTTGAAGAATATTATGAAGGCTATGACCAAAATTCTTTACTACCCTCTTGGTCGGTTTCGAAGTCGTTTAGTTCTGCTCTTGCTGGTATAGCAATACAAGAAGGATATATAAAAGCCTCTGATACCATAACTAAATATCTGCCAGAATTAAAAAACTACAATGACCATTGGAATTATCTAACCGTAAATCACTTACTCAATATGAGGTCAGGGATAGATTTTGATGAGGACAGTTATATAAATCCATACTCAAGTGTAGCCGATCTATATATGTCCAAAGACTTTATGAAACTGCTCAAAAAAGTAAAGTTTATCGCTGAGCCAGGCTCAAGACATTATTATAGTAGCCTAGACACTGAGTTACTAGGTCTTGCTTTAGAAAAAGCTCTGAATAAATCCTTATCCAAATATTTAGAAGAAAAAATATGGATTCCTTTAGGAATGGAATCTGAGGCTGAGTGGACCGTAGATAGTAAATCTAATAATAATACAAAGGCATTCTGCTGCCTAAATGCCACGCTGAGAGACTATGCAAAATTTGCAAGACTTTACTTAAACCATGGCAACTGGAATGGGACACAAATAATAGATTCTAGCTGGATTGCTAAATCTGTATTACCCGATTTTACAAACAATTGTTATCAGAATCAATGGTATAGCGAAAAGTCATATCAGTATTCCACAGACAGTCAAGGCAATTCAAGATTAATGACTTTTAAGGACTCTACCTCAGCTGCCCAACAAATAAGCAAGCCAAACTACCAACACCCAAGAAAACATTGGACAAATCAAAATGAATGGATTATACAGGAATGCGGTCCAGATTTTTATGCCCTTGGAATTTTTGGACAAGAGGTTTATATAGATCCAGAGTCAGAAATGATTTTTATCAGACTAGGCAAAAAATGGGACACCTCCAGTAGGAGTTTATTTTCATTAATAAAAAACAAACTAAAACGATTCGAAAGTTAGCTCCAATATTTACAACACCATCTCTGAGATATCTCCTGACACAACGAGTTTTCCAGCAGTGGCTGCTTTAATATCCTCCACACTTACTCCAGGTGCTCTTTCTATGAGATGAAAGGCATTGTCTTTCACCTCAAGCACAGCCATATTAGTTACTATACGTGTTACACAATTGACTCCAGTCAAAGGCAATGAGCATTTTTCTAATAATTTAGAAGCACCTTTTTTGTTAGTATGCATCATGGCTACTATGATATTATCTGCAGAGGCTACGAGATCCATCGCACCACCCATTCCTTTTACCATACGTCCTGGAATCTTCCAGTTGGCGATGTCTCCGTTTTGTGCTACTTCCATAGCTCCTAGCACGGTAAGTTGTATGTGCTTCCCTCTTATCATTGCAAAACTCGTTGCAGAATCAAAGTAGGTTGCTCCAGGAAGAGCAGTAATGGTTTGTTTCCCAGCATTTATGAGATCTGCATCTTCGTCTCCTTCGAAAGGGAAAGGACCCATTCCTAGGATTCCATTTTCTGACTGGAATTCTACACTTATGCCTTCAGGTATATGATTAGCAACTAGTGTAGGAATACCTATACCTAGATTTACGTACCAGTTGTTTTGTAGTTCTTGAGCGATGCGTTGAGCAATCTGATCTTTAGTAAGCATTGTTATAGGTTTATGATCTAGGACGAGTGGTTACTCTTTCTATTCTTTTTTGGTAATCGGTTCCTTTAAAAATACGCTGCACAAATACTCCAGGAGTATGTATCTGATTAGGGTCTAACTCTCCTATCGGCACGAGTTCTTCTACCTCAGCGACTGTAATTCTGCCAGCCATGGCCATCATGGGATTAAAGTTTTTGGCAGTAGCCTTATAGATAAGATTACCTGCGGTATCTCCTTTCCATGCCTTTACAAAAGCAAAATCTGCTTCCAGAGCCATTTCTAGTATATGTGGTTTTCCATTAAAATCTCGGACCTCTTTTCCTTCTGCCACCTCAGTACCATATCCCGCAGGAGTATAGAAAGCAGGTATCCCAGCTCCTCCGGCTCTGCATCTCTCTGCCAGTGATCCCTGAGGAATAAGGTCGACCTCTAGCTCTCCAGACAACATCTGTCGCTCAAACTCATCGTTTTCTCCCACATAGGAGGAAATCATTTTTTTTATCTGCTTCTCCTGAAGTAATAAACCCAGACCAAAATCATCCACACCAGCATTATTACTTATGCAAGTGAGCCCTTTTATCCCTCGCTTTACCATTTCTCTAATGCTATTTTCTGGAATACCACATAGTCCAAAACCACCAACCATAAAGGTCATGTTATCTAGGACTCCTTCTAGAGCTGCATGAGCATCAGCGACTACTTTATTTAATGCCATTTATTTATTACTTTAATCCTTGCAAATATAGCTTAGATATAGCTTTGTATTATAAACTTATTAGATATATAGATTATGCAAAATATAGACCTTGGAAAACTTATACTACGGATTATCGGAGGAGGATTTATGCTTACACATGGTATTCCTAAATTAATGAAACTCTTATCTGGCGATATGGGATTTGGAGATCCGATAGGCTTGGGTCCTGAGGTATCTTTAGTATTAACAGTATTTGCTGAGTTTCTGTGTGCTGCTTTTATTCTCGTAGGCTTTAAAGCCAAATGGGCTACGGTTCCACTTATGATAACCATGCTGGTAGCGGCATTTATCGTACATGGCTCGGACCCATGGGGTAAAAAGGAACTGGCTCTGCTATATTTTGCGATATACACAGGAATATTTTTTCTAGGCAGTGGAAAATATTCTATCGACAATCTCTTACACAAGAAAGTAAATACCCTTTAGGTATGAGAATCCCGAATATATTTCAATAGAATTTGTCAATCTCTTCGTTGGAAATACTCGCCTTGGCCAGCTATGCCTGCGTTTTCCGCCTTGATTTTGTCAAATTATTTTTAAAATCTTATCCGGCACCTTCAAACCTAAAGGGTATAATGTGCTAAATTCGTAGGTAATTAAATAATTAAGATGAAAATTTTCTTTTATAGTTTATCAATATTCAGTTTGCTGCTCTTTACTCAATGTAGTGGTAAGCCTGACCGACCTGACAGTGTACTTAATGAAACACAAAAGGCATATGACGGTGCTGATTTAAGCACTCCTGGAGCTATTGCTACTCCGACTCCGACTGCGGAGCCACCTCAGAATGCAGATGGCGTATGGCATTATACCTGCTCTAATGGATGTGCTGGAGGTGCTGGTGCTGCACAAGCCTGTGCAGTATGTGGAAATATGCTGGCTCATAACTCTGCCTATCATGCTGGAAATAATGCAACTCCACCGGGTGCTGCTGCCACTCCAGTCGCTACAGGTGCAGGAAATACTATAACCTTTGACCCTAATAATCCAGGAGCTACTACAAGTAACATTAGCTTTCCAGGTGCAAGTACACCAGTAACTGCTGGTACAGCTGCACCACCTTCTACTCCTGAGCCACCTCAGAATGCGGCGGGTGTATGGCATTATACCTGTTCTAATGGATGTGCAGGAGGTGGAGGATCTGCGACTGCTTGTGCAGGATGTGGAAATACGCTGGCACATAATTCTGCTTATCACCAGTAGAATAATTTAAATAAGATTTATATTTTTAGAGAGACCGGTTTTTATCGGTCTCTTTTTTTTATGTGGTCAGCCGACCTTAATTAAAAACTATTGAGAATTTCAAATTTTCTTTTTTTAGTAATACTGATAAGCTGCCAAAACGGTCAACATGATGGCATTTACGAATCTTTTTGGGGTGAGACATATCATAAATTAGAGATAGAAAAAGATAGTTTTAGATATACTGTTGAAGGACACATGGCCTTCGATAATTTTTCAAGAACTTTTCTAATTCGTAATGACACTTTAGTCCTAATAAATGATAGCATAGATTTTATTCCGGGCGAGTTTTTAGTTTTAAATAATGATTGCCTAATCGAACTAGAAAATGGTTTTGATTATTGCAAAAAAGATAAAGAGGAAGTATGGAATACCAAACGACATGCAGTTACCTATCATAATCAAAGTGAGTTTGAGATTAAAAAAGAAACCAACCATTCTAACTTTAAAAAATATGCAGACTCAGCTCCAAATGAAATACAACAATCTGCCTTTGATGCACTTAATACTCTGCAGCAGAGTACAGATAAAATCAATCACCTCTATTCTACTTTTGCAAACATCAGCCATGCCAGTTGTTTAGAAGGCATCAATTATGAAATATCGCAATCGGAGTTATTAGGCTACATGAAACAGTTTGTCACTAGACATTGCCAAAACTTAAAACCAGAATTGAGAAATGAATTGGCAAGATTATCTGTGCAGGCACAAGAAAAATATATAGTGATGCATTGCAGATCTAAAGACGATAAAGAAAATATTTCAGAAGGTCTGAGAATGACAGGCACTTGGGTTATGCCCAATGTTTTAGGTCTTAGAGATGTGGTCCTCATATGGTAAGAAATAAGATTCATTTATATTTAATAGTAGAATGAACTTTACTTACCGAAAAGCAAAACTAGAAGATGAAAGAGCCCTTACATTGCTCATCGAAAAATCAGCAAGAACTATAAATGCTGTCTTTTACACTAAGAAAGAAATCCAAGCAGCTCTAGGAAAGGTCTGGACAGTAGACAAAGATTTAATTAACGACAATACTTACTGGGCTGTAGAAAATGATGCTAAAGAAATTATAGGCTGCGGAGGCTGGAGCAAACGAAATATACTTTTCGGAAAGAAAGAATCTAAAGACGCTGAAAATAATGAGCTAAATCCTAAAACCGACTCCGCAAGAATCAGAGCCTTTTTCGTAGATCCAGATTATAAAAGAATGGGAATAGGAAAACGTTTACTAGAATTATGTAAAGAAGAAGCAAAAGCAATGGATTTCCATTCCATGGAACTAGTCGCCACATTAAGTGGAGTAAAATTATATGAGGCTTGTGGTTTTACTGAAAAAGAAATTTTTAAAATAGATCTAGGAAATGGAATTACAAATAAGGTAGTTTCTATGTATAAAGCCATAAATATTTAAATCCTCAAAAAAATGAATCTCAATCAAATAACAGTTCCCTCACTAGATGTAGAGAAAGCCATAAAATTTTACGAGAAGCTAGGATTAAAGCTCATCGTAAATTCAACTAATAAATATGCAAGGTTTATATGTCCAGACGGTGAGTCCACTTTTTCTATTCACCAGACAGATAAATTACCTATAGGTGATGGCATCTATGTTTATTTTGAATGTGATGAGCTCGATAAAAAAGTTGCCAATTTAAAACTAAAAGGAATCAAATTTGACCTAGAACCTACTAATCAGAGTTGGTTATGGAGAGAAGCTAGATTAAAAGACTTGGACGGTAATCAATTGATTTTATTTTATGCTGGTGAGAATAGAGTGAGCCCTCCTTGGAGAATAAAGTGAACTTGAGTCAGCAGAAAGTCCTTTAATTATTAGGCAGTAAAATCTTCCTAAATAAAAAATCCTACTTATATTTAGTTCTATGAATAGAACAATACTAACAATTGGCATTTTTACTTTTTTAAGCTTTACAGCGTTTTCTCAAAATTACTTTACTGGCGAACTTTTCGAAGCCTATGAATGGGACTTAGAATCCTTGAGCAAAATAGATTTAAAACTTGAAAGTGATATGATTCTCCAACGTCGTTTACTCAGTAAAAAAGAAGACCGAGTAGGTAAACGAATAAAAATAGACAAGCAGTTTTATGATGAGGTAGTGATACAAACCAAATCTGATATAGAGGTAGTCGGTATAGAAGGCAAGTTCTTAGAAATAAAACCGTCTAAGAAATCAGACTTTACTCTCATTTTTGGACCCAATGATGAAGATGACGAAAACTACATGGTCATGGTAAAAGAAATGAAAGGAGACAAAGGTGTAATAGAATATCAAGGTCTACCTTTCAGAATTACCCAAGGCTCCAGGCTAACCATAGGTAAGCTCAAAAAAAGAAAACTACCACCTAGAAGAACAAGCAAAGTTTCTAACGGCTGGACAGGTAATGCCACAGCGATTCTTATAGATGCAAATGGCTATCTCATTACTAATTATCATGTGGTAGAAGATACAGACCGCATCGCAGTAGTTTCTCCTTCAGATGGAAAAACAGATTTAGAAGTAGAGGTCATTATAAAAGACAAAGGAAACGACCTTGCCATATTAAAAATCGTAGATGATAATAATAAATATTGTTGAATAAGCGGAGTTAAGAGCTCATTAATAAAAATTGTATGATATAACAAACTATTATTAAAATCGTCCCCAAACTCCACAATTAATTTACCCCATTTTAAGTTTCTACATATATAAACAGGAACGTTGTATAATCCACACAATAGTTTAAGCTAATAGAAACTCATCAACTGCCCTAACAAAAATTATACGGTACTACATATATCAGCACCGTTCTTTACACTCAAAACGATTTAATTTCTAAAAACCTTTTTTTTCATACACTTCTGTATTCTGTAGTAAGCTAAAACGATAATTCAGATCTATATCTGAGTTATAATTTCCACAATAGTCCGCATTTAAGCTAAACGTAATATTATTTTTTGAAGAAATCATAGACAGATAAAGTCCTCGAGGTTAATCTACTACTTCTTCACATATACCATACGGTGTAACAGAAACCAATTGTGTTTGGATTCTGAATATAGATTCCTATGTCTTTATGAAAGGATGGATTCAGGCACAATTATTATTAACAAACAAAAATTAAACTTATGTCTCTACCAAAAGAACCCAGGCAATTAATGATTACGATTATGTACTTAGTGCTTACCGCCATGCTCGCACTGAACGTATCTGCTGAAATATTTAATGCCTTTAAAATATTAGATCATGGATTGGTTAAATCGAGCGAAGCCTTAGACTTTACCAATAAACCTATGCAAGAAGCAATACATACTGCAGCAAAAGCAAAGCCCTCCTTACAAACATATGCAGAGCGAGTAGACCCTATCCGACAAGAGTCTAAGGCACTGTCAGAATACATTGAAGGAATTAGAGATTCCATAATAAGTAATTCTGGAGGTTTTAGGTTAGATTCAGAATCTAAGGAATTTACTGAGGACCTTAAGGGAGAAAAGGACATCGATGTAGCAACCAGAATTCTTGTAAAGAATCCATCCAAATTTGGCAATAGCCAAACCATGGGAGAAGAATTAAAAGAAAGCCTAATAAGCTTCCAATCCAAAATGCTAGAACACATAGATCCAGATGACAGAGCTCATTTCCAAAAAGAAATCGCAGTAAACGTCGATGATAAAACATGGAGAGAAAAAGGAAAACCCAGCTGGTCTCATATGACCTTTAATAGAATGCCTGTACAGGCTGTAGTCCCACTTCTTAATAAATATGTCAATGATGTAAAATCAAGCGAAGCTGCTGCTCTAAACTACCTAGGCAAAAAAGTAGGAATCGGAAAAGAGGATGTTGTCATAGATGGTTTTGCAGTGGTCGCCGCTCCAGAAAAGTCTTACATTATAAAGGGCGAACCCTATAACGCTGACATCTTCCTCACAGCTGCTGCAGGTCCTAATTCTGGAACAAAGGTAAAGCTCTCGGTAAACGGAAGACCATTGAGCCTGGACTCAAAAGGTAAAGGACAGTACTCAGTAAACACATCAGTAACTGGACCTAAGAAGTATACGGCAACAGCAAAGGTCTACAACCCTATAACAGAAGAAACCACCACTTACACAAAGGAGTTTACCTATGAGGTCGGAGAAAGATCAGTAGCCATCTCTCCATCTAAGATGAATGTATTCTATGTAGGTGTAGATAATCCTGTAGAAATCTCAGCAGCAGGCTATAACTCTAATACCATGAAGACCTCGATGAGCGGACCTGGAGGAGGAACCATCAGAAAGGCAGCAGATGGCTCATTTATAGTAAATGTAAAAACACCTACCAAAAGAAATGAATACGCCAAGGTCAATGTTTCTGCAGATGGATTAAACACTAGCAAAAATTTCAGAGTAAAGAGAATACCCAACCCTATTCCAAAAGTATCCAATAAAAAAAGTGGTGCAATAAGTAGTGGAGAATTTAAACTTCAGAGAGGAGTGTTTCCTGTATTAGAGAACTTTGATTTTCAAGCCGAGTGTACAATCGAAGAGTTCAGACTGGTAAGAGTTCCTAAGAGAAGTGATGTAATGGTTCAAATGAATAAAGGAGGCTTATACTCTCCTCAATCAAAAGCAATAGTAGAAAAAGCGAGAGCTGGTGACAAGTACTATTTTGAAGACATTAAATGTAAATGTCCAGGAGATATCCGACAGAGGGATTTAGGCTCGATGGCCTTTAGAATAAATTAACCCATGTTCTAACAAACTTTAGGAAGAGTCATCTGATCTATCGGGTGGCTCTTCATTTTATCTGTGTCCGTACAGCTATATCCGATGAAAAAAAATACACTGACTATAATACATATTTAATTCCCTTAAGAACCTATAACTATTTAAGGTGCTATCAAATAATAGCTAAATCCTGACATATATATACTTTGAGTTGTTATGCGTTCACAAATTCATTCTAATTTAACTTTGCATCATATCTTTGTCTTATTAAATACTTTTCATTTCTGAATAGAATAAAGACCTTCCGAGCATTAAGCTTTTTTATTATGCTGTTATATGTGCTGCCTAGTTATGGACAGACATATGATAATATTATATCCACTATATCTGAAAACACCCCTGATTCTACGGTCTTCCAGCACTGCATAGACAGCATAGCTAAGTACGTATATCTGGATTCCAGAAAAATGAAACCTTACATGGATGCTGCAGAGGAAATGCTCAGTAATGAATCCGAATTACCCAATCGGCAGAGACTTGAATATGTCATTCAGCTCATTTACGATGAGTATAATTACAATAATTCATTGGGTGTATTTAAAATTATAGAAAGCAATCGGGAGATGCTGAAATTGGAAGGAATTCCACAAAAACAAAAAAATCAATTCAAATTCCTAGAAGCTTATTCACTATTGACTCTGGGTCAAATAGATGATGCACAAGAAGTATTTTATGAGCTACTCAATATTGCAACCGTAAATAAGGACACCTCGTTAATGATACAGTCGCTGAGTTCATTAGGAAAACTGTTTGGAGAACAGGGTGATATTGAAAATGCAGAAAAGTATTCTTTTCAGTTCTTTGAATTAATACCTGAGAACAAGACGACCCATAAAGCAACTTATTATAGTGAACTGGTTCAATTTTATATAGATAGTGAGCTGTACGATAAAGCTCAACATTATAATCAGGTGGCTTTACAATTAGCCGATTCTTTAGACCTAATGGATTTACAATTAGATTTTCTATTACAGAGCGTATATATCAGTCTCGAAAAAGATAATCCAGCACTCGCAAATAAGTCGTATCAAGAAGCAAGGAAAGTTCAAGAAATTCTAGACAACCCAAATTACTTAATGAGATGCAGGATTGCTTATGCCAATATACTAGAATATAAAAATCAGTAGGGAGAGTCTCTGGCACTTTATGAGCAACTTATAAGTAAGGGTGAGGATGGAGATTTTGCTCAAGGCGAATTATTAAATTATTATCAATCAGCATCGCAAATCGCAAATAAAAAAAGTGATTTTAAAAAAGCATATCGCTATACCAAAAAGGCTAATGAAATTGCAGACAAACTTTTTATAGAGGAGCAAAAAGAAAAAAGTCAATACTTACAGATAAAGTTTGATGCCAACAAAAAACAAAAAGAAAACGAACTTCTGAGTTCCCAAATATTGCAAGAACAGGCCCAAAACAAATTTCTCTATGCTATACTAGCTCTATTTTTATTGGGTACACTTTTTCTATTTTATGCATTTTTTCAAAAAAGAAATTACAATAGATCTTTAGAAAGTGAGGTAAATGAGAGAACTAGAGAATTGCTAGATGCAAATAAATCTTTACAAAATCTAAATACTGACCTAAGTGATTTGACCTATGCTCTATCTCATGATTTAAAAGAACCACTGATAACTTTAGTACAGTTCAGTGATTTGGCAAAGAAAGAAATAAATTCTAATGATATAAGTTCTCAGAATAGGTTAACAAAATATTTAGAATATATACAAACAGGTGGTAATAGACTAAAACTATTGATAGATGATATTTCTAATTTTCAGTCTATAAACAAGGACGTAAAAGACGAATTTGCATTAGTCGATACAGATACGCTTATTCAGTCGATCAGGGCTTCAATTATATTATATATTGAAAAAAGAAACGCAGTTATAAATTTCAAAAATCTTCCTAAAGATTCATTCTATAGAAAGCCAACTCTTCTTACTTTTCAAAAACCTAATAGAGAATGGCATAAAATATAACAGCAGTGAAACGCCTACTATTGATATTGAGTATAAAAAAAGCGACGGTTTCCACCTATTTAATTTTAGGGACAATGGAATAGGCATTGATCCCATGCATCATGAAAAAGTGTTCGGTATGTTTAACCGGCTACATAGTCGAGAAGTATACGATGGTTCTGGATTGGGCTTAAGCATTGCACAGAAGATTGCTGCTAAATTAGAAGGTAGTATTAAAATCATAGAATCTGAACTAGATCAGGGTAGCTGGTTTCAAGTAAAAATTCCATCTTCAAATTTTAAAAATTAAAAATAGATAAAATGCAAAACTCAAATTGGGATAAGTTCTTTTTCGGCTTTGCTATAGTAACTATCATAAGCGGCATCTATTTAATATCACAAAAAGAATATGTTACTGGAATCTCAGGATCCATTACGGGAGCATTTCTTATCTACTTACAAAGGATGAATAAATCTAAGGAAGAGAATCAAGGTTAATTGGTTATTGGTTATTGGTTAATAGTTAATTTAAATATCGATGGCTCATCTTCTTATTATGATTCCGATGGAGGAGAGCGAGTGAAGAAATGTTTTTGTCCTTAACTAGAATTCTTAGTTTATACAGAATATCTCCTATCATCCTTTCGAGAAATCGAAAACAAATACTCCACAAAGACTATATAAACGGTATCCTTGCCTTATCTATATCACTTATGATAAAAACCCAAAAAATATACAAACTATGAAAAATAGTATAAACTCTTTTTGCCAGTCATTATTAGCTTTATAGTATTCTTATAAATAAAAATAAATATAGATGAGTACTAATCAGTTTGGTAAAGAAGGATGGACTCCTGAGCGTATAGGAAATTTAAAAGGCAAGACTCATGTTATCACAGGTACTACTAGTGGCACTGGTTATGAAGCCGCAAAAATAATTCTCTCTAAGGGAGCCAAAGTAGTAATGCTAAATCGTAACCCTCAAAAAGCAGCAAATACGATAGCTACATTAAAGCAGGAGCTAGGCAATGATATAGAGGTATTTAATATAATCATGGATCTGGCAGAGCAAGCCTCTGTAAAAAAAGCTGCTGCAGAAGTCCTCGAGCAGGTTCCACATATCGATTCTCTTATCTGCGACGCTGCCATAGCACAGGTGCCCAAACAAACTTTTACAGTCGATGGTTTTGAGAGTCAGCTAGGCGTAAACCACTATGGTAATTTTTTACTGCAAGCCCTACTCTATCCTCGTATAGAAGAATCTAAGGGACGTATCGTAGTAGTCGGTAGCGAGGGATACAAGATGGGAATAAAGACCATACAGTTTGACGATATGAACTGGGATAAGAACTATAATCCCAATGGTGTCTATAGCCAGAGCAAGCTGGCTCAAATCATGTCAGTCTATGAGCTACAAGATCGATTAAAAAAAGCTGGCAAGACTGAGGTAAAAGCATATGCCTGTCACCCAGGAGCATCTAGCACCTCACTCATAAAAAGCAATGGTAGTCTAACGATGAGGTTTATGTGGCAACTAATGAAGCTCACCCCACTGGTACAGTCTGCTGAGAAGGGAGCCTATCCAGAACTTATGTGTGCTACAGAACCAGCTCTCGACCAAGCCGGTTATTATGGTCCTACTGGTCGCTTAAACTGGAATGGGCCTGTCGGCGAATGTAAATTAGAACCACATGCTAAGGATAAGGCCGTAATGGAAAAGCTCTGGGAAATGTCAGAAAAAGAAACTGGAGCTAGGTGGAATTTTTAATTGTAAAAGCTAAAACATGGAAATAATAAAAGCATCAACCGATTGGGCAAGAGCCGAACTTTTCTCTACTCCTTTTTTCATACTATTCGGAGTAGTTTTTATGGCGGCGAGTTATGGTTTCTGGCAACTGGGAAAAACTGAGATGGCTAGAGCCTATATCATCCCTACCCTAGTAGCAGGTGCCTTACTTACTATTATAGGACTGGGATTATATTTTACCAATAAATCCAGGATCCCACAGTTTCAAAATGCTTACAATAGTGATGCAGTAGCTTTTGTAGATTCAGAACTCGTAAGAGCAGAAAACACTCTCAAGGAATATCAAAACATAGTTTTTAAAGCGATTCCGATTATTATCATCCTATGTGCACTCGGCATAGCCCTTATGAGTAAACCTATATGGAGAGCAAGTTTTATTACTGCGATCGCCATGCTGGTTGTCATTTTATTAGTAGATGGAACTGCTCATGCTAGAGTAGATAATTATAATAAACTATTGCTCGAGGCAAAAGAGGAATTAAAGAAGTAAATTTTTGTGCTAAGGAAAGAAAGCATTTTAAAAAGCAGCTATACCGCTAACTCATATGCGACATCATCGACGTCTATTTATAAGTACCTCGTCATCGCTAAAGGTCATCCACGAGAAATCATAGACGTAGTGGTAAGTTTTTCCTGAAGAGTTTATGTGGAACTTAGTGAGGTAGGCGAAGTTAAATTTCTTTTCTTCTAATCTGAGTAAAGGAACTTTTATCTGTGTGCGATTCTTACCCATTATCTCTAAGAGTATAGATCTATTTCTATGCAGTATTTTATCGATTTTGGCTGTAGCCAAAGATGTAACAGATCGCAACTTATGATGATACGCTGACTTACATTTTATACTACAAAATTTCTTATCTGACCTACCCTTTATCTGAGTCTTACACATCAGGCATTTATTTCTTATTCTCTGCATGATAAATTTATCCATAGCTAGGGTACTTAATCAGTATGCAAATTAAACGTTCTTAACCGTTATCCACGACTATTATTACAATTAGTTGATTTTCAGAATACTACTACCTAAGTTTTGTTAGTATTTATCTTATTTTTAAAGAGATGAGAGCAACTATATATAAACCTACTCCTCAGTCCAAGAGAATAAAATTCCATATACCCTATTAGGCTCTAGAATGGCGTAAAGCTATAAAGGGTCTACCTAGTATACATTATCATAAGGAACAGAAGCTATGGAGCATCGTAAATAGAGCGGAACTATTGGCTAGATTAAAAAATATTTTTGGGCAGAATCATACGATAGTTGATAGGACTGTGCAGGCTACAACGATTGCCTATCGCCCTCTCAATGAGGAACAAAAAAATAAACTAGAGGATTATGAGAAAAAACTTATCCTGAAAGCCTATAGTCCTTCCACTGTGGACTCATATAAACGAGCATTTATAAAATTTCTGGTCTATCACCATACGCTCGACGTAGATACTTTAGATTTAAAAACGATCGAAAACTATATGGTAGAGATGATTACGCAGCATAGAATATCGAAGTCTAAGCAGAATATCATCATAAATGCCCTAAAGTTCTATTATGAAAAGGTAAAGAAGGGAGAACGTAAGTATTACGATTTTAACAGACCAAAAAAAGACAAGACGCTACCCAATGTACTCTCAACTAAAGAAGTAAATAAACTTATAAACGCTCCCAAAAATCTTAAGCACAAGGCCATACTTTATACCTTATATAGTGGTGGCTTACGTATCAATGAGATCGTAAAACTGAGAATCGAGGATATACGATCTGACGAGCAACAGATATTTATTAAGGGTGCCAAAGGAAAAAAAGATCGGGTTACTCTTCTCGCAGACTCTCTAGTAAAATTACTGAGACAATATTACAAAGAATACAAGCCGGCTTACTGGCTATTTGAAGGAGCTGATGGAGGTCAGTACTCTGTATCCAGCATTCAGAAAATTTTCAGGAAGGCTGTAAAGGAATCTAAGATAAATCCCTGGGCGACTCCTCGTATACTTAGGCACTCATTTGCAACACATCTCATGCAACAGGGTGCAAATCTCAGGTATGTACAGGTCTTACTAGGTCATAACAGTCCAAAAACCACCGAAATTTATACTCACGTTATCAAATTAAATAATAATATTGTAAAAAGTCCTTTGGATCACATGTTGTCTGGCTCTTCTGATGGTATTAATAATAATATATAGGTGGAACCCCAGTATACATATCCGAATGTTATGTGTCAGTAGAATAAAAATATGGGAACCTGGAGTCATAAAATATTAGGAA
>CAZDWO010000033.1:0-38150 GCA_964509175.1 uncultured Saprospiraceae bacterium | reverse complement strand
TATCATTACATGATTCTAACAATGAAGCACTGTGCTGTGAGAAAAGTAAGGTCGGTACTATAAAGAATAAAAACAGGCCATATCTTATCATGGTACTAAATTATGTAATATATTGCTTCTACACCATAATCAATCTGGATGAAATTAATACATCACATAGAAAGAGTAAGTCCTTACACTTTTATTAATTAAAATAAAACGATGATTGTAATAAAAAAGTCAGAAGAACTACCTAGTCCTGATGGCTATGGGCCGCCAAACAGCTTTTTACTTCATAATCATATTACAGACCTTGGAGAATTTGATGAGAAAACTTTAAATAGGGATTATCAAAGATTAGTATTTAATATTTCTGCATTACATGAAAAAGGTTTAGTAGTTGGACAAAGTATTCTTGAGAGCATGAAGTCACAAAAAGAAAGATGGAAGTTGCTGAGGAAATTAAAAGTCGCTAGCATAATTAATAAACTTAATTATACATTTCATGATGCCGTTATCGTTCATACTCGATTTGAACCTGAAGTAATGGACTGGGTAGCTGAGAATGAAATAAGGGATCTTGTATATTCTTGCCGTATAAAATATGCTAAAGATATAGTTTGCGATTTTGGTTCGAAAAATAGACTAATGAAAATATTTTATGGATCATTTTCTAATGGAAACATAGATATTCGTCTAGCTGAACAAAATGCCTTGGAATATTTTAAGATTTCCTGCTCTAAATTAAAGTTAGATTTAAGCAAACTAAAGAATGTAAGAGACTTAGTGCTTTTTTCTAATAGGCATGAAATCGAATGGAATAATTTTGAAAAGATAGAGTCCTTAAGAACTCTTCATTTAAGATGCTTAGATGAAATTGAAGATTTAAATTTCCTGAGCAAAAACAGCCATATCCAAGGGCTTCATTTAGTTGGATTTAATCATGTGAAAAATCTAAACGGCCTTAAAAAATTGAAGAAATTGAAATATCTCGTGCTTGATAACTTTTCAGAGTTATCAGATATACAAGGACTTAAAGATCTAGATAACTTAGAATATCTTCATTTTTATTCTAAAAAAAGAAAACTTGATATCAATGTTTTCAGAGTATTAAAGGAGTTACCTAGTTTGAAAAGATTTGCTGTATTAGACTATAAATGCTCAAACAGCAAAGAATGGAAGAAAGAATTTGGTCTAAAATTTAGTTCCCCAAGGCATCTTTTGATAGTATCTCCAGACAACTCAGTTAATGTAGATTATGATCATAGTACTATGTTTGTATCTCTCTCAGGATAATAAGAATGGAAATGTGGTAAGTATACTCGACAATATTTTATGAAGACTTAAATCCAATATTGTTTTTGGTAAATATGTCATTATCGCTCTTTGCAGACTGCAATGCTTCTATGTCTTCTTCTCGAATTTTTTTAAGCTCTCGTTTATCCGTAATACCAGCTTCTGCCAGTCGTAAGTTTTGATTTTTTATTACCTCATCAACTATGGTTCTAACAGCTCTTGCATTTCCAAAAAACTTATCCTTAGTACGATACAATTCTTCAAAATGGTTTTTAAGTAATTTCTTAGTGGCTGCCATCGGTTTATAACCATTATCTGCAAACATTTTAAGTCCTATATCTAAGAGCTGTCCTGGCTTGTAGTCATCAAATTTTAGAATGCGATCAAATCTGGATCTCAGTCCAGGATTGGCTTTTAAAAAGACATCCATGTTGTCGGGATAACCTGCTACAAAAATGAAGAATTCTCCTCTATGGTCTTCCATCCTCTTGAGAATGGTCTGTATGGCTTCATTACCAAAGTCTCCTTGCAGTCCATTAAAATTAGATAGAGCATATGCCTCGTCTATAAATAATACTCCACCCATAGCTTCGTCTATTCGTTCTGCAGTTTTTATGGCAGTTTGACCTACAAAGCCTGCAACGAGTCCTTGTCTATCTGTTTCGACCATATGTCCTCTTTCCAGAATTCCTAAAGCTTTATAGATGGTAGTAAGGATTCTAGCAACAGTAGTTTTACCTGTCCCAGGATTACCTACAAAGACCGTGTGTAGATAGAACTTTTGCAATACATGCTTATCTAAGTTTCGGTTAAACCGAACGATTTCTACGAGTTCCTTGATTTCTTTTTTGACATTATCTATTCCGATTAGATTATCTAGTTCTTGTAGTGATTCTTTAAGCAGGCCTTCATCTACTGGAAGATTAGGCAATCTCTTTTCTGTAGTTTTTTCTATGGCTAGTACGTCGGCATAATTTATTTCTGATAAGCTTCCTTTAGAAAGTTGCTTTGGGCTTTTGTTTTTCATTACCCTTAGGCCTAGATTTATTTTGGCTTTTTCTACCAGCTCATGAATATATCTTGCATTACCGAATGCTACATCTCTATTTCTAAATGCTTTACGTATCATAAGATTCATTGCATCAGATGCATCCTCATCTAGCGTTACTTCTTTTTCCTGTAAAGCGAGATGCATGATTCCAATAAGCTCATCTGGCATATAATCAGAGAAATGGAAGAAATGTCTAAACCTAGATTTTAAGCCTGGATTAGACTCTATAAAGTATTTAATTTCTTTGGGGTAACCCGCAACGATAACTGCCATATCTCCGGGACCGTTAGACATCTCTTTTACGAGAATCTCGATTACCTCTCTTCCGAAATCCTTGCTATCATCATTGGCTCTAGCCAAACTATATGCCTCGTCTATAAAAAGCACTCCTCCTCTAGCCTTCTCTATTACCTCTTTTACTTTAGGAGCAGTCTGTCCGATATACTCTCCTACTAGATCTACTCTATCCACTTCTAGCACATGACCTTTACTCAGCAAGCCCATCTTCTTATATAGGGAGCCCATCATTTTGGCTACTGTGGTTTTACCAGTTCCAGGATTTCCAGAAAACACTGAGTGGATATTTATTTGATCTTCTTCTTTAAAGCCTTTTTCTCTACGCAGTTTTAGAAACTGAATATAGTTTGCATGATCTCTTACTTGCTTTTTTATTTCCTGCAGACCTATAAGTCTATCCAATTTAAAAAGCACCTCATCGAAGGTTTCTAATCTATCCTGCTCATTTTCCTGCTGTAAGGTTTTATTCTCATGTGGTAATCGTAAAACTGGAACTCCTTCCTCAATTTCTTCTAGAACCTTAAAAGGAACCACTCCCAGTAAGCGATCCATAAATACTATCTCGACAGTGTATTTTCCTTGACGCCAGGATCCTTTTACATTAGAACCCCATCCTGCCGTAACACGGATTGACTCATCAGCCTTCTTTATATTATTAAGTCGGATGACCTGACCTTTTAGTTCTTTGGCCTCATTATAGAATTTCACAAATAGCTCACAGTGCCATGGCCAACTTCCATTTAGATTATTGAGAATTATATCCGCATAGACATATCTCGTTTCGGCTGCAGAAAAGGATTTTAAAAATTTACGGTCATTTATGTCTACGTCATCATACTGACCCTCATAAAGTTTTACAGAGTTTATGCTTACAAAATTCCCGTTGCCCAGTTCGTCCTTTTCTTGTGCTTCTTCTACATAGAAATATTTAGAAGCTACCTTCTCATCTTCTATATAGGCTTCCCAGAAATAGGTTCCCTTTTTCCAGAATGCTCCTTCCTTCTTATTCCCCCATCCTTCTCTGATAAATACCACATTATCGTACTTAGAAACTTTTCTTTTAAAGACCAGTGAGCAGATTTCTTTTTTACGGCTCTTAAGCATGTAGCACTTAAGGACTACGTTTACTTCCCAAACCTCTGCGTCGAATAGCTTGTTATAAAACGAGAGTTCGGCATATACATAGGTGGTTCCATTACGGTCAAAAACCTGACGATATTTCTTCTTATTATCGGCTAGCCATTCTGTAGATGAATAGACCCTGAGCTCCTTAAACTTAAATTTCTTCTTCTCTTTATTTTTGCCTCCTTCTTGCATAACTCTCTCGGGTAGTTCTTTAGTTTTAAATTAAGCTAGATTTTGGAATAAATCCACATAAACGACCTTATATAGTGAAAAGTTGGTGAAATATTAGTGAAAACCCCTATATGTGTAAGCAAATCGGTTTCATTTGAAACTACTTGAGCGTTATATTGTTTCAATAATGATAGAAATGTACTTTTGCACTCTTAAAACACGGAATTAAGTCAATGGCTAAGATCACCTTTAAATTTGAGGATAAAAACATACCTACTAAGGTTGTGGATAATGTAGAAAAGGGATATACCCTGCAGGATGTTACTGAGGATAATGACATCCATCTAAACCATAACTGTGGATGTGTCTGTGCTTGTTCTACCTGTCATGTCTATGTAGATACTGCGGAGGAAAATCTGCCAGAAATATCTGATAGAGAAGAAGATTTTATAGACAGAGCCATAGATCCTAGAATAGAATCAAGGCTAGCCTGTCAGTGTATTATTCTAAAAGATGATGCGGAAATGATAGTAACAATTCCAGACCAAAGTGGCATTATCGGACACGAACATTAAAATAAAAGACCAATGGGATTTGAAGATTTTAACGACCTTCCTATAAACTGGAATGATTATGAGGACATCGCGATGGGCTTGTATGACAAGTTTGGGGATGAGTATACGGAAGGAAAAATATATAGGATAAGATTTACTGATCTTATCGACTGGGTGCTGAGCATTCCTAATTTTGAAGGAACTCGAGAAGAGTGTAATGAGGGTCATCTAGAACAGATCCAAGCCAAATGGGTCTATGAGTGGAGAGACAACCAGTAAAAATGGACCACTCTAAATTTAATAACATTAATACATTTGTTTTTGATGTGGACGGTGTTCTTACCGATTCTTCCCTACTGATTACAGATCAGGGAGAACTACTAAGAACCGTAAGTGCCAAAGACGGTATGGGTATCCGTTTTGCCATAGATGCAGGATATAATGTAGCGATTATTACGGGTGGCAAATCTCCTGGAGTTAAAGATAGATTTATCGCTCTAGGAGTAAAAGATTATTATGACAATGCCTGGGATAAGGTAAGTGTCCTAGAAAAATATCGCTCAGAAAAAGACATAGAACTTTCTCAAATACTCTACATGGGCGATGATATAAATGATCTCCAAGTTCTCAAAAAAGTCGGAATATCCTCATGCCCCAATAATGCTGTGGCTGATGTACTATCTATATGCAACTATGTAAGTAGTAAAGGAGGTGGCAAGGGCTGTGCAAGAGAGGTCATCGAAAAGGTAATGCGTATCCAAAATAAATGGATAACTTAGCCCAAAATCAGCATTGGCCTATTTAAATCTCATAAGACCTAAGAATTTATTAATTGTTGCCTTTACTCAACTCTTCTTTCAGTACGTAATTATTGTTCCTGTTTTTCGAGCTGCTGGTCTTTCTTTGGCTTTGAGCCCATTAAACTTAGGTTTATTAATTCTATGTACCCTACTTATAACTGCAGGCGGAAATATCATCAATGACTATTACGATCTCGCTGTAGACAAATACAATAATCGTCGAAGTAGTTCTGCCTTACTAGACTCATCAGATATTTTTAAATTCTATATCGTTGTCGTTTTTCTCGGAGCCGCAATAGCACTTTATGTTGCCTATGAGATTGCTAATCTTAGCTTGTTCTGGATATATCCGGCAGCCGTAACTACTTTATTTCTTTACTCCTATCGTCTTAAGCATATTCCTCTTCTAGGAAATATAATTGTATCACTATTTACAGCCTTGGTAATTTATATTTTGCTTTTTGCAGAAAAAGCTAGTATCTCAGAGCTCGGAAAAGGAAATAATTCGGAGTACGATGTACTTATTTATTGCTGTTATGGATTTATGATTTTTGCCTTTCTTAGCAATCTTATAAGAGAGATAATAAAAGACCTAGAAGACAAAGAAGGAGATGAGAAATATGGTAGTCGCACCTTACCGATAGTCATAGGCGACAAATGGGCAAAGAACATATGCTACTTTCTTCTTACAATACTTATAATCGGCTTGGGCATTTGGCCACAGCTAGATATTCCTACAAATTTCTACGGAGCCAATAAAATCTATATTAGAGCAGTTTTGACGCTTCCTGTTTTTTATGCATTTGGAAGTATATACAAAGCAGAAAGCAAACAACAATATCATGAGATCAGTCAGTTGCTCAAACTGTATATGATACTCGGACTACTCTATTTACCATTCTACTACATATCATGAACGTATTTAAAAAACACAAAATAATTCTAGGTAGCCAGTCTCCACGAAGAGCAAAACTGCTTGAAGAGATGGGTTTTACTTTTTCTATCCAACCCATGGATGTAGAAGAATCCTATCCTGACACATTAGAGTTAAATCAGGTCGCTGAGTATCTGGCAAGAAAAAAAGCAGAGGCCTATAGAACGATATTAAAGGAAAATCAACTGGTCATAACAGCAGATACAATTGTACTATTTAATAAAAAAATATTGGGTAAGCCAATAGATTTAAAGGAAGCCAAATCAATCATACAACAGCTATCTGGGCAAAAACATGTCGTACTATCAGGAGTCAGTATCATGAGTAACACTAAGCAACTTTCGTTTACTGATGAGTCTTCAGTACTATTTAGTGAGATTCCTGATGAAGCCATCGATTACTATCTAAGTATCGAACCACCATTAGACAAGGCTGGATCATATGGTATCCAAGGATGGATAGGTCATAATTATATCGATTCTATCGAAGGGTCTTATACAAACATTATGGGCTTACCTACTGAGAAGTTATTTAAGCGACTGCTTACTTTTTAGAAAACTTAAAGCACATCCATTCTCCTTTTTGCTGGCTGGATTCCAAATTGAAGTATTGTAGATATGCTTCTTCTATTAGGGCCTTATCCGTATGTAAGATTCCACTCATAAGTAAGATTCCATTTTCCACTAAGAGTGAATGTAAATCGAAGGCATTTTCTAACAGTACATGTCGATTAATATTTGCTAAGATTAAATCAAAATGTCGTTCTTCGATGATGTCTAGCTCTCCATGTCGCACTTCGATTCCTGACACTTTGTTTAGCTCTATATTCTCTTGGCTATTGGTTACGGAGTTAATGTCGTAGTCATTAGCTATTATAGAACCTGCTTCTTTTTTTGCAGCTAGAATGGCTAGTATAGATGTACCACAACCATAGTCGAGGATTTTCTTTCCTTCTAAATCTAAGTCCAGCATAGACTGCATCATCATATAAGTAGTCTCATGATGAGCCGTACCAAAAGCCATTTTGGGGTTTACAATAATATCATGTTCTACATCCGCATGAGAAGGATGAAAATCTGCTCGTATACAAACTTTATCATCTATCACAACTGGCTCGAAACTGGATTCCCATTCCTCATTCCAGTTTTTATTCTCTATTGTTTCTACTTTATAACTAATAGGCTCTATTCCCTTTATGTGTCCGAGACAAGAATCTATATCAGACTGCTCAATTGAGTCCTTAACAAAATAAGAAACCAACTGATGCTCATCTTCAAAAAACGATTCAAAGGGTAGCTGTGACAAGCATCCGATAACTATCTCATAATGCTCTTGTGCTACCTTAATATTTAAAGCACTGTAGATTGTCTCCATTTAAAACTTTCTTGCTTTGAGGGTATTCATTAAAAGGGAGGTGACTGTCATCGGTCCTACTCCACCAGGAACTGGTGTTATCCACTGACACTTAGATTTACATCCCTCAAAGTCTACATCTCCTACTAGACGATATCCTCTTTTTGCTTCTGGGTCGTCTACTCTATTTATCCCGACGTCGATTACTACAGCTCCTTCTTTAATCATATCAGGAGTTACGAAATTGGGATAACCAATGGCGGCAATAATGATATCAGCTCTAAGGAGTTCCTCTTTCATGTCCTTAGTACGGCTATGCGTAAGTGTTACTGTTGCATTACCCACCTTAGACTTCCTGGACATCAGAATACTCATTGGAGTTCCGACAATATTACTACGTCCTATAATTACACATTGCTTGCCTGAAGTTTCTACTCCATATCGCTCGAGCATCTGCATAATACCATATGGCGTAGCCGGCAGGAAGCACTCGAGGCCTAGAGACATCTTACCTAGGTTTACTGGATGGAATCCATCAACGTCTTTGGATGGATCTATGGCCATTGTTATGGCCATCTCATCTATCTGTTTAGGTAAAGGCAGTTGGACAATAAATCCGTCTATTTCTGGGTCTTGATTTAGATCTTGAACTACTTTCAATAGCTCATCCTGAGTAATATTTGCCTCTTTTTGAATCAGAGTAGAAGAAAAACCTACCTGCTCACAGCTCCTCACCTTACTCCTCACATAAGACTGGCTAGCTGGATTTTCTCCTACTAGTACGGCTGCAAGATGAGGTGCCCTAAAACCATTAGACACAAGCTTAGAAACTTCTTCTCTAATCTCGTTTTTTATCTCGTTAGACAGAGCTTTTCCATCTATTATATTACCCTTATCACTCATACAACGAAGGTAAGAATCTAATCAGATTTCGATAGATAATTGGGCTAAAAAGCCGTCTTCATTTATGCTAACTTCTAAGTTGCCATTATGAGCCTGAGCACGTTTTTGGATGTTAGTCAGTCCAAAACCCCATTCTAAGCTAGCCTGGTTACTATTTCCATTATCAGATATACTTAGGCTAAGTAATCCACTATCTTCTTGAAGCTTCACTGCTACTCTATCGGCATTGCTATGCTTCTGAACGTTTTGCAACAATTCGGCACAGGAGCGATAAAGGAAGATTTCCTTAGTTTCTGCAAATCGTTTATCTCCTAAATCACTAGAGAAGTTTATCCGAAAAGAATCATTCTCTATTCCATTTATAAAAGTCTCAAGTGCTGGCTCGAGGCCAAATTTCAGTAAGGAAGGGGAAACAAGTTGATGAGAAAGATTTCTAACTTGTTGGTTTACATCTTTTAGGATGTCCTTGGCTTTATCGAGAGATATGGGATTGTCGTTTTTCTTAGCTACTGATAGATGCAGGTCTGCTGCAGTGAGCAGACTTGCTAGATTGTCATGGAGTTGAGAGGCGATTTGTTGTCGTTCTTTTTGTTCGCCGACCATTTCTGCACGGATGGCTTTTAGTTCTGCTTCTGCTTTGGATTTTTCTAGGTAAGCTAGAGTGGCTTTGTGTCTTTGTTTAATAAATTTTGATCTAGCGTACCAAATTAAACCCATTCCACACAATAACAATGACAGAACAATTAGCAACGCTAGAAACTTAAATTGTCTAGTTTTTTCATTTTCTAATTCCAATCCTAGCCTTGAAGTCATTTCTCGTTCAGCTATTATCGTTTTCCCATTACGATTAATATTAAAAATCAAACTATCTAATATTTCATCGTCAGGCCAAATGCCTTGAGCCTTTGCTAAATCCAATTTTGTATTTACTAAATCTATGTAAAAGCTACTTTTATCATATATCGACTTATCCGACATTAGCGAATCCAATAATATATTGGCTTCGTCGTATTTTTTTTTCTTCAGTAGAATTTTAGATAATAAAAAATACTGATGAGAATTATCTGATACATTCTGCGATTTTCGATACGCTATCGAAGCTATTACAGCCTTATCCAAATTTGTTAAAGAATCTTGTTCGAATTTAAATTCGTTTAGATTATGAAGCACATTTTGCTTTCCATTAGAAATAGTAAACGTCTTATAACTTTTGTTGTAGTAGTGATATGTTGAATCAACACCTTGAGGAGTGTTGACTTTTCTATAGAGTAGAGCCTTTATGGAATAAGACTTGGCCAGTTCATCTTGACTGGCTCCGAGTCTTATTTTCTCATTTATACTTTTTGTGGCATATTCAAATCCCTTGACAAAATCCGGACCTGACTCTTTATTATACAGGAGACTTAGTTCATCCAAAATCTTATAATTCATAGAGTCCTTAATACCTGATTTCTCTATTTGGTCAAGTAGTCCAATGAAAATATCTATCGATTTTGTAAAGTCTTCTTGTGACTTATAATATCTACCTTCAAAATAACCATGACGTATAAGATCAAAGTCCGAAGTGGCACCAATTCTTGTTTTTTCTAAATACTGATAAAGTCCAGCGTCATCGTATGAGATATAATAATGCATACAGGAATCCCAGGACAAAGGCTCAATATTGAAAAAATAAAAGAAGAGAATGTATAACATAATTAATTACTCTATACCATACTTTATTATGGTTGTCTTGGATCTTGAATTTGTTTAATTCCAGCTATTCTCCAACTTCCATTTGAGATATCAATTATTGCAAAGTTATAGGTACGTCCTGTACCCTCATACTTTGTAGCATCATCTTCTCTAGGGAATTTTCTAAATTCTTGAATTTGTCCAAAATTATCTCCAGTATGATTTGGAGCTGCCTGTTCGATAAATATTACTCCATCGAATCCCTGATATTCAAATCCCTGAATGGTGGTAGCCTTTAATGTATTCATAATAGATACTCCTTTAGTAAGTCTTACTCTGAATTTGAATCCATCTTGTCCGTTTTCTCCGATTGCTTCTCTTTCATCAATTTGAACAGCAAAATCTTCTGTCGGAGGAATAAATTCTTTTTGTAATTGATTGCTATTTTTAATAGTAGATATACCTATAATAATGGTACCGATTGCTAATATTAGAACCGCTAGGGGTAATAAATTTTTAAGACTGTTCATTGTTTGGAAGTTTGTTTTATTAATAATTTAATTAGCTATAATAGGCCATTCCGCTCAGCGAAGAGACCGAGACCTACGGCATTTTTTACTTTAAGTTTATGAATTAAATTTTTTCTATGAGTATCTACAGTGCTTTTGGCGATGTAGAGTTTTTTTGCGATTTGGTCACTTGTAAATTCTTGGGCTATAAGGAGAAGGACATCCATTTCTCTATCTGTGAGCTGTCTTATTATTCCCTTTTCAGATGAGTCCTGACGTTGTTTTTTCCCTCCGTTGGCAAAGGATTTTAATATTCTGGTTCGGATATCTGGGCTATAATATATTTCGTTTTTCATAGCCAACTCTATGGCCTCACTTAGATTATCTGTTGCAGAGCTTTTCGTTATATATCCATTAGCCCCCAGATTTATAGCTTCATTTATCAGTTTAAGATCATCATAAGAAGAAAGAAAAAGGCATTTTCCTTTAAAGCCATTTTTCATAGCTTCCTTATAAGTTGTTATTCCATCTTTCTCTTTCATGTTTATGTCAAAGATTGCAATATCTATTTTTTCTAAATCTGCCCTTCCCAAAAAAGCTTCTCCAGACTCCTCTTTAGATATATCGTAATTATCATTTGTGCTTACTAGTAAAGCTTCAAGACCATCCAATAAAATCTTATGATCATCTACCAGTACTAATTTTGTCTTACTCATTCTTTTCTAAATTAATAAAAATCAATATCAAATCGCAAAAAATAGATTCGCTGTAGGCGATACTAAAGCGAAATCTATTTCTTAACTAATGTTCATTGTTCTATAATGATTATAGATTGGAAGTTATTTTTTTTTAGAAGAAACTAGGCTCATTCCTTTTAGTTTGTCTTTACAATCTTTTTATAAAGAACAAGCCTAGTTATAGAAAGCTGTCGTGTTTAAAATGAATTTTACAGTATACGTAAGATTGCTTTGGCCTCAGCCTTAAACTTGTGTCCTACATCATGAGCTATAGCAGTCATATATTTTTTGGCACGAGTATCTTCTACTTTTAGTGACGCCATAGCACGTTCCCATTGTGCGATCGTTACATCTTCTAACTTTAAAGTCTTACTATCCAAGTAATCAGAGTACACCTCTACTGCTGTAAAGTAATCCTCCGCGTTAAAACAAGATCTAGCGTAGAACAATAGTATTTCTGATTTACTTTGGTCGTTATCATCAGCTAATACTAAGTAATTGTGAAATGCATATTTAGCATTTAACCAATCTGCTTTAGCATAGCATTCTTTGGCTCTTTGAAGAAATATTATTTTGATACGTTCGTCCTCTTCGTCAAAGTTTAATTCTTTAGAATATTCTAGTTCTCCTAGATTATTGGCATCCAAGCAGAAAACATTACTTGATAAAATCAGTGCTAAAAAAAAGCTGAAGAAAAATTTTGAATTTTGATTACTTACATTGTTTTTCATGTCGTGAAGTTTTTATTGATATTAAATAATGATTTTTTAATTATTAATTACAATACAAACATACGGGCACATCAGAGTCTGTACAATACTGCAAATGAGTGTAAACGGATATCCCTATAAATGGGGAGGGTTCTCGAAGACGAGGTTTTAAAACAAGGTTTTGAGGAGTTGAGGTATTAGGGTTTTGAGGTATGGAGGCTCAAAGGTTTACGGAAAACGGTAAAAGGCATAAGGTGCAAGTCCCAAGGGTAAGGACGTCAAACGGGAACTAAGAATTTTAAGAAGAAGAATTTATTGCTGACGAAGTGATTTAGTCTTCGTTTTCGAAGTAATCATTGATGCTTTTTGTGATGGCATCTTCTAGATTATCATAGCTATGTTTATCGAAAGATTTTCCGGTAAGTTTCTCGTAGAGAGAAATGTATCTGTCTGATACTTTATTTACAAAGGCATCTGGCATATCTGGCATGGTTTGGCCATCTAGACCTTGGAAGCCATTTTCCATGAGCCACTCTCTTACAAACTCTTTGGAAAGTTGTAGTTGTTTTTCTCCTGCAGCTTGTCGTTGCTCGTAGCCATCTTTTATATAGTACCTAGAACTGTCTGGTGTATGAATCTCATCTATGAGCATAAGTTTACCATCTCTTAGTCCAAATTCATATTTGGTGTCAACCAAAATAAGTCCTTTCTCAGCTGCCATCTCGGTTCCTAACTTAAATAAGCTTAGACTTACAGCTGCCATCTTATTCCAAATTTGCTCACTTACGATAACCTTATCTAATATATCTTCTGCGGAAATATCTTCATCATGGCCTTCTTCTGCCTTAGTTGCTGGAGTAATTATCGGTTCCGGAAATTTATCTGCTTCTTTCATTCCTTCTGGCATAACCACTCCACATAGAGTTAGTTCTCCAGAATTATAGGTTCTCCATGCATGGCCTGCTAGATAACCTCGGACTACCATTTCTAGTTTTATTGGTTGGCAGCTATAGCCGATGGATACTTTGGGATGTGGTGATGAGATTAACCAATTAGGAATGATGTCTCTACTGGCTTCTAAAAAATGACTGGCAATTTGGTTTAAAACCTGGCCTTTATGCGGAATCTCTCTAGGAAGAATATGGTCGAATGCAGATATGCGATCAGAAACGACTACGGCCATTTTATCTCCAAAATAATATACATCTCTAACTTTCCCTGAATAGAAGTTGGAAAGATTGTCAAAACTCAATGGCTCCTTGCCCATAATGAATAGTATCTCTGCTTAATCTAATTCTCTCTTAATATTAAATAAATGTAACCGAATTTTTATCTCTTATTACATCTTTTAATTCTTTTAACGCCGCATACTCATTTGGCAATACTTTCTTAAAAGCTTCTTTGACTTGAAAATAAGCAGCTCTCTCTAAGGCGGGAACCACTTTTTTGATTTTACTCTTTACTCGCTTAACATCATGTTTTATAATTCCTCGTACAGAAGGAATCTCATGCCAGTCTGCCTCTACGGCAAAAGTTCTAACCTTAGCACCGGTCTCTGACTGCTCACTATCTAGCTCTATTATTGACTTATTATTAAAGCTCGCTTCTGTGATGTCATATCCATCTGGCAATCTCCATACTGAAGGATCCTCTTCTAGGTCTGGATCTATGAGTAGAACCTCTAGTCCTTTCTCGTGAACACGGTAAATAATAACTCTAATCTGATCAAATACACTCATAATTCCTTAGTAGGTGGAAGAATTCAATTCTAATACATTTAAAGATAATGCTATATATTACTATACCATTGTATCGTTCCCAAAGTATTTATAAATATGTAATTGAAGGGGATAAACTAGATCTGTTTACCCTTGGACTTGCTGGACTTATTTGAAGGCTTAGAAATATTAGGCATTTCTGACTCTAAATCCTTCATCATTCCTTCTAGACCTTTCATAGACCCTTCTAAACCTTTCATAGTGCCTTCTAATTCCTTCATCATAGGTTCTATGTTACTCATCAGGTCTTGTAATCCGCTAAAGTCAATGGTTTCAAGGGATTTGAGGCTTTGTTCCATCATACTACCCATAGATTCTAATTGCTGCTCACTGGGTTTGAGCTCTTCTATTTTTCCGAAAAGCTCCTCATTAAGCAATTTATTGAAATCTAAATCTTTCATGATTTCAGACATCTGCTCTATAGATTTTTGAAATTCTTTATCTATATCCGGCGTTTGTTGTGCAAATGATATCTGAGATACTGCCAGAATGGCTATGATGGTGATGGCTTTAAAAAAATTCATTTTTTCCTTTTTTGTTTAAACGAGAATAAACGGCCAATGATTTCATAAAAAGCCTATTTATTTAGACAGCGATATATCATATTAAAGTAAATCAGACCAAATAGGAGATTGTGCCTTTTACTTTTGTCTAACTCATGAAACTGAATAACTCTAAGATTAGTCCCTTCATTTTGATATGGATTAAGAATAGCAGCCACTTCTTTACCCTCTATACTTATACGCTGATATTGTGAATCTTCGGTCAACTCTATTTCTAAGAGCTCCGTCTTCTTATCAGGAGCGATTACTTTTCCGGAAGGTGTAAGTATACCCATGAGATTTCCATTGCAATAAATGTCCACAGATCCATTACGATATTTATAAATATAATCCTGCTCTTTAGTGTCTACTGCAATGAGCTGCATCTCATCTGTATAAGCGAGATAAGCATAGTTTAGCTGAGGCTCTTCATAGATAGAACTAAAGGTTCCTGCCATGATTTTTCTTCCGCTTCTTTTTACCTGCTTAGCTGTATGGTTTAATGAGATGAGATCCCATTCCTCGGCGTCCATTTCTACTACAGGTTGTGGATTTAAATCTAGTACCTGCTTAAGAGAATCGATATCTGCCTGGGGAATACTTTTTTTCCACTTATCAGTAGAGAAAAGTGTCTTAAATAAATACATTGCCCCAGCCATGGTTCCGACCGTAATAGCGAGTAGTCTTAATAAAGCTATCATAAATGGTATAAAGTGAAAAAAAAAGCCTCAAGTAAATGAGGCTTTCTATTTTTATAAGTATGATTTAAGCATCTCTTTCTGAGATGATTTTCGTAATCTTCTAATGGCACGTTCTTTTATCTGACGTACTCTTTCTCTCGTAAGTCCATATAACTCACCTATCTCTTCTAGCGTCAATGACTTATGACCATTTAGGCCATAATAAGCACTTATAACTTCTATCTCTCTAGGAGAAAGTTCTGATAGTCCATTTTTTATGTCGATCATTCTAGACTCTTCCATAAGATCTGACTCAGGATTATCTTGATCATTTTCTACAAATAGATCTAGCATAGTTGCATCTCCTTCTTCTCCACCCACGGGAGCATCCATAGATACATGTCTAGAACCTCCTCTCACCATTCGACTTATCTCCTTTGGCTTTATATCTAAAAGCTCTCCCAGCTCCTCATGAGAAGGATCTCTCTCAAATTCTTGCTGGAAAGAGACTACAGCCTCGTTTATCTTATTATAAGAGGTTACCTTATTTAATGGTAGTCTTACCATTCTAGAGTATTCTACTATAGCATAAAGGATAGACTGACGTATCCACCACACGGCGTAGGAGATAAATTTAAATCCTCTGGTCTCATCAAAACGCTTAGCAGCCTTCATAAGACCGACGTTTCCTTCATTTATTAAATCAGGTAGAGAAAGACCTTGATTCTGATATTGCTTAGCTACGGATACGACGAAACGTAGATTAGATCTTACCATTTTATCTAAAGCCTCTTCGTCTCCGTCACGGATCTTTCTGGCCAAAATGGCTTCCTCTTCTGCAGTAATCATGTCGATACGACTTATATCATTGAGATATTTATCGAGGGCGACACTTTCCCTAGAGGTAATTTTGTTTGTAATTTTTAACTGTCTCATAAAAAAAGATGATGGTGGTTTATTGCAAGTTGTGTGTATAATAATTAGTTCTATATCTAATACTTAAAACTAGAACTTGACTTTAACAAATAAATTGTTTAAAGAAGAACGTTTCAATTATAATTATGTTTACAGCAAAAAAGTTTCCAAAGAACAAAAAAAAACCCAAATAGTAGTTTTAATACCATTTGGGTCGTATGTGCGATATATTTAATGCGTTTTTTAACTATCCTTAGGTATTAAAACCTTTCTAGATAGCTTTATTTTACCAGATCTGTCATCGATTCCGATAATTTTTACTTTTACGTCGTCTCCGACACTATATACATCTTCTACCTTTTCTATACGAGAGTGTGAGATTTCAGATACGTGAAGTAGTCCACTTTTACCTTTAAAATCTACAAAAACTCCATAAGGCATAACTGAAGCTACTTTAGCATCAAAGATGTCTCCTACGTCAGGTGTAAAGGTGATATCCTGAATTCTTGCTTTGGCTGCAGCCAATGAATCACCATCTGTACTAGAAATACTAACATGTCCTTTACCATCGATTTCTTCTATAGTAATGGTAGCACCTGTAACTTCCTGTATCTCTTGAATAATCTTTCCTCCAGGTCCGATTACCGCTCCGATATAACTCTTGTCGATGATAAGTTTTTCCATTCTTGGAGCATGAGGTTTTAATTCAGCTCTTGGTGACTCAGTGGTCTTTGCCATCTCATCCAAGATATGTAATCTTGCATCTTTGGCTTGCATGAGAGCTTTTTCCATCGTTTCATATGGTAACCCATCTATCTTTATATCCATCTGACAAGCACAGATTCCTTTACGTGTACCTGTTACTTTAAAGTCCATGTCTCCGATAGCATCTTCATCTCCGAGTATATCCGTAAGTATTGCATGGTTAGTCCCATCTGAGATCATACCCATTGCAATACCTGATACCGCTGCTGACACTTCTATACCTGCATCCATCAGTGCTAGTGACCCTGCACAAACCGTAGCCATAGAAGACGAACCATTAGATTCTAGGATATCAGATACGATACGTATGGTATATGGCGTATCTGCTGGAAGCACTTGTTTAAGTGATCTAGCAGCTAAGTTAGCATGTCCTACTTCTCTCCTACCTGGACCTCTCATCGGTTTAGTTTCTCCTACAGAAAGTGCAGGGAAATTATAATGGAGGATGAATTTTTCATAATAATGATCCATCGCAGTATCTATCATCTGCTGATCCATCTTGCTACCTAAAGTAAGTGATGTCAAAGCTTGAGTCTCTCCTCTAGTAAAGATCGCAGATCCATGCGTAGAAGGCAGATAATCAATCTCTGTCCAGATAGGTCTTACTTTATCCAGAGCTCTACCATCTAGTCTTACTGATTCTTCCAGAACCATAGTTCTGATTACTTCTTTTTTGAGCTTTTCGTAAGCCTTCTTTGCTGCACCCATGTGCTCCTCAATCCACTCCTCGTCTTTATCAGCAATAAGCTGCTCTTTCATTTCATTTTTGATAGTCTCAAATCTATTTTTTCTATCAAATTTCTCTAAAGCACCTTTTGCTACTTCATAGATTTTATCTCTAGTCAATGATTTGACTAAGGCTTTTACATCTGCATCTAACTCTTCTACGATGTATTCTCTTTTTATTAAAGCTTTGTCCCCTACTTTTTTGGCCAATTCTAACTGAGCATTACATTGAACCTTAATAGCCTCATGTCCTACTTTTATAGCTTCGATAAGGTCTGATTCGTCTACTTCTTTACCTTCTCCCTCTACCATCATCACATTTTCTAGGGTAGCTGCAACGATAATATCTAACTCCGCTTCTTCTTTTTTATCCTTAGTAGGATTTACGATATACTCACCGTTTAGTTTTATCACTCTACATTCTGATATCGGTCCTGCCCATGGAATGTTAGAAATACTCAGTGCAGTAGATGCAGCTAGTGCAACATATGCATCTGGAGTAAGGTCTTCTTGTGAAGAGATAAGGTTTATGATTACCTGTGTATCGTTCATATAACCATCTGGAAATAATGGTCTAATCGCTCTATCTACTAATCTAGATGTTAGAATCTCATAATCGTTAAGTCTTGTTTCTCTTTTAAAGAAGTTACCAGGTACTCTTCCTGCTGCTGCAAATTTTTCTTGGTAATCCACAGATAGTGGAAAGAACGGCTGACCTTCTCTAGGCTCTTTAGCAGATACTACAGAGGCAAAAATCATCATCTTACCCACTTTTACCACACATGACCCGTGTGCCTGAGCAGCTAGTTTTCCTGTCTCAATAATAACTTCAGTACCATCTGGCAAATTAAATGCCGTAGTAATTGGAATTTTTTTTCCCATAATTTAATCAATCTTATAAGGGGTGGCTTTTTGTTTTAAGCAGAATTTTGGAGTAGAAAAAAAGTATGCGGATGTTTTGTAAAATCGGATATAATATTCTCTATGTAAAGCCTCCCGGTAAATAATAAATAAAAAAAGGTGCCTCACTTTGAGGCACCACTATAATTTGTAATCTTCTATTTTCTAATGTTTAACTCTTCTATCAAGCTTCTGTACTTTTCTATATCGTTAGCAGCTAGATATTTTAGGAATCTTTTTCTCTTACCTACTAGAGTAAGAAGAGAGCGTCGACATGCATGGTCTTTTTTATTCTCTCCCAAGTGCACCATCAACTCTTTTATTCTATAAGTAAATAATGCAATCTGTCCCTCTATGGAACCAGTGTTAGTAGCTGAACCTCCATGTTTTGCGAAGATTTCAGCTTTTTTTTCTTTTGTTAAGTAATTTGCCATTTTTTTAAGTTTTACCAAAAAGGATTAGTTAATACAGTTTTAGCGAGTGCAAAAATAGCCTTTTTCTTTGAGTAAAGTAGTGAAATTAATTATTCTTTGCCTGATTCCATAAGGCATCCATTTCTCTTAAGGTCATCTCTGTGAGGTCCTTAGTTGCATGCTCTTCTATGTATTGAAAACGTCGCTTAAACTTCTTATTTACCTTCTCCAAGGCAGTCTCAGGGTCTATCTTAAGAAAGCGACTATAATTTATAAGTGAGAAGAAGACATCACCCATCTCATCTTCTATTCTATCTGGGTCATTTTCTTCATGGATGGCTTTTTTGAGTTCACTCATTTCTTCTTCTACCTTTTCCCAGACCTGGTCTTTATTTTCCCACTCAAAACCTACTTGCTTAGTTTTTTCTTGCATTCTGTAGGCCTTAATCATTGCTGGTAATGAAACCGGCACTCCGGATAAGACTGAATTATTCTCCGTTCCTTCTTTTTCCTTTAGCTTAAGCTGTTCCCAGTTCTGCATTACCTCTTGATCATCCTTTACTGTTACATCTCCGTATATATGTGGATGGCGATGTACGAGCTTATCGCAAATTTTATCTAGAATGGTAGTTATGTCAAAGTCTCCAGTCTCCGAACCGAGCTTAGCATAGAAAACAGTATGTAGTAGTAAATCCCCTACTTCCTCTTCGATTCCTTTTAAGTCATTTTGCAATAAGGCATCCGCCAATTCGTAAGTTTCTTCTATGGTAAGATTACGTAAGGACTGAAAAGTCTGTTTTTTATCCCATGGACATTTCTCTCTGAGGTCATCCATAATATCTAGAAGTCTTTTAAAGGCGACAAGACGTTTATCCATTTGGCAAGGCTATTTTATGTATCTACAAACTTAAATGTATTAAATTTGTTCTCTAATTAAATACACTAGAATGCAGACTTTTTTCTACATGTTCGCTATAATCTTTGTGGTATTCGGGTTATCGTTTATGATGATAAATCTGAGGCAGATAGTAACTGGACAAGATTTTAGAGGTACCTGTGCTTCTAACAATCCGATGCTCAAAAATGAAATCGGTGACTGCACGGTCTGTGGCAAGAGCCCAGACGAAGAATGTAAAATGCCTGAGGTAAAAGATTAAAACTCAGCTCTCATTTTAAAAATCAAGGAGACAATTACTGCCGCCAGTAAAATGGTTATTATTAACATCTCTAAAGTAATATGACTATTTAAGGTCGCCGAAGATAAGGCCTAGGTCATAATTTAGATTCTCCTCTTCCTTTATTTTATACATAGTTTTAGTTCATATATTTTTTACTTTTAATACTATATTTGGCGAAAGCCGAAATTATAAACCTGAAAAGTAATGAACTCCAATGATGACTTCTGGGATAAGCGGTATCTGCTCATCGTCCTTTTAAATATCTTATACATAGCTGTTTTCTATCTAGTAACTAAATCCTATCTGTTATGAGTGGATTAGACTGGATAGTAATGTCTGTAACCATGGTTGCGGTTATCGGATACGGCTTATGGAAAACAAGAGGCAGTCAAAATATAGAAGGCTATCTCTTAGGTGGAAATGAGGCTAAGTGGTGGACAGTAGGACTATCCGTTATGGCTACACAAGCCAGTGCCATTACTTTTCTGAGTACTCCAGGACAAGCTTACTTCAGTGGGATGGAATTTATTCAGTTTTACTTTACACTGCCGATAGCACTTATCATTATCTGTGTAACTTTTATTCCGATTTTCTATAAGCTCAAAGTATATACAGCTTATGAGTTTCTGGAGAATAGATTTGATTACAAGACTCGTGCTCTTACTTCTTTTCTGTTTCTGATACAACGTGGGCTCGCAACGGGAATTACTATTCTAGCTCCTGCCCTGATTCTAAGTTCGATAATGGGCTGGAATCTAAATATCACTACCCTCTTTATCGGAACGATTGCGATTCTCTATACTGTTTCTGGAGGTACTAAGGCTGTCCATGTTACGCATAAGTTGCAAATGATAATCATCCTTATCGGACTGATTATTATCTTCTTTATACTAGTCAATCTGCTCGGAGAATATAACAGCTGGGACGAAATAATGACCATCGCTGGAAACTCAGATAAACTCAAGATTATCGATACGGAGTTTGAGTGGAATGACAAATACAATATCTACACCTGTCTGATAGCAGCTCCGTTTTTATTTCTATCCTACTTTGGTACTGACCAGAGTCAGGTGCAGAGATATATCTCAGGTAAATCTGTGGAAGAGTCTAGAAAAGGACTACTGATGAATGCCATGCTGAAGCTGCCTTTGCAATTTTTTATTCTATTCTTGGGTGTGCTGGTTTTTGTTTTTTATCAGACCAATAAGTCTCCCATCTTCTTTAATCAGAAGGTAATCGAAAAGGTGATGGATTCTCAATATCAGCAAGATGCAAAAAATATAATAAGTACTTACGACATCAATCATAAGGAAAAGCTTGCACTGAGTAAGCAGCTAGATGCTCAAAACAGTCAGAAAGAATGGAGCACTTTACTAAACACTGAGCATGAACTCCGTGAAGATTTTAAGAAGATAATTTCCAAGGTCGACAAGACTATAGAAACAAATGATAAAGATTATGTCTTCATAAGTTTCATCATTAACAATCTGCCCAAGGGTCTGATAGGATTATTATTTGCGATGGTGTTTTTTGCAGCGATGTCGTCAACGGCTTCAGAACTAAATGCTCTCGGTTCTACTACTACCATAGATATATATAAGCGACTTATCAGGAAAGAAGGAAGCGATAGACATTATTTAGTCGCCGGTAAAATGTTGACTTTGTTTTGGGGAGTAGTAGCGATACTCTTTGCCTCCTTTGGAAGGCTATTTGAGAATCTGATACAGTTTGTAAATATTGTAGGCAGTATTTTCTATGGGACTATTCTGGGGATATTCCTGGTGGCATTTTACATTAAGAAAGTCAAAGGCAATTCTGTATTTATCGGAGCCTTACTGGCTCAGTGTATCGTGTTTTATGTTTACTACTACTATGTTTATCTAAATGACAGTCTAGGATATCTATGGCTCAATCTTATAGGTACGGTAGCGGTAATCGTTTTTGCATACTTACTCGAACTTATAAAAGGTAGAAATAATAGAGTGGCTACTTAGATTTAATCTAGTGTGGGTTCTCTAGTCACAATAACATATTATGATTTGGCATAATATTTGAAACTTATAGGTTGTTGTGAAAGCAACTGTTAAAACCAACGAACCTGGGCTTCGATTAATACTCGAGGCCTTTTTTTATTTCATATCCTCCATAACTGGGTCATGCCCAAAGGTTCTAAAATCTACAGGACTCACACTAGAGATACCCATATCCTGCATATAGACTCCGTAAAGAACATCTACCTCAGCCATCGTTGCCTTGTTATGGGTAACTACTATAAACTGAGACCTTTCTGAGAATTTCTTTATTATCTTATTGAACTTGAGGACGTTTACATCATCTAGTGGTGCATCGACCTCATCGAAAATACAGAACGGTGCTGGCTTCTGAAGATAGAATGCAAATAGTAAAGCAGTGGCGGTAAGTGTCATCTCTCCACCTGATAACTGACTTAGAGAAAGAGGTCTCTTTCCTTTAGGTCGAGCGATAATATCTATCGAGGAGTCTAAAGGATTCTCTTCATCCAGAAGAACTAAATCACAGGAATCATCCTCGCTAAATAGACTTCTAAATACGGTCTGGAAATTTTCTCTAACCTTATCAAAAGATTCTCTAAACAGCACTGTCGCTGTAGTTTCTATCTCTGCGATGGTTTCCATGAGAGAGTCCTTTGCCTCCAAAATATCGTTTCTCTGACCAGAGATTAGGTCATGTCGTTCCTTCATAGTATTGAAGGCTTCTACTGCCATCGGGTTTATCTCTCCGAAGTTTGCAATACGTCTTCTCTGTCTTTCTATCTTATCCTTAAGTTCTTTAATTTTTTCTACTGGTTCAAACTCTTGATTTATCACAGAATCCAACTCTACCTCAAACTCAATTTTTAGTCGCTCTCCTACTGCACCCATCTGGAACTTAACATCGTTAAATTTATCCTTGGTCTCATTTATCATGAGCTGAGTTTGTTGTAGGACTCTATTCTGAGTTCTTAATTCATCTTCCTTATCAGAGATACTATTACGCTTACTAAAGAAGTCTTGTTCGAAAACACTTAGCTCACTTTTGGCATTTTCTCTGCCCTCGTATTTTAGTTTTAACTCCTCATCTAAGGCTTTGATTTTATCACTGATTGTGGTGGTCTCGTTTTCGTTAGAGCTGAGGATAGACTTGGACTCATCTAGTCTTTCATTGAGTTCCTTTATTCTTCTAAGGCTAAATTCTAAATCATTAGATAATCGCTCTTCTTCAGATTTCTTCTGAATGAGTTCTATGTTTTTTGCATTGTACTGCTGAGCTTCTTTACTTAGTTTCTCAGCTAGTAAATCTAATTGGTCTGGATTGCCTTCTTCCACTTCCTTAGAGCCCATCGCCTCTTGCACAAACTTTATCTGCTCTTCTACATTGGCAATAGTTCCTACTATCGAGGCTATTGAAGCCGTTACATTATTACGTTTAGCATCTAACTCTGACATGGACTGAGTCAGTCCAGCTTTCTTAGTTTTAAGAGCAACGTAATCCTGATTTATCTCATTTAAAGCCTTTTTCAATTCGTCCAACTCTGAATCTAAATGAGCGAGGTCTGTTTTTTTTATTTTGACATTTATATCGACGAGCTCAGCTTCTAGTTCGGTTCTTTTAGATTCTATTTGGGCTATCTCTGCAGTAAGTTTTTCTAGCTCTTTTTTACGCCCGATTTTCTTTCCTTCAAAGAGTCCAACGGAACCTCCAGAAACGGTTTGCACTTTCTTTACAAAGTCTCCTTTTACAGATAAATAAGTACTATCATCTAATAATACATCGATGGGTTTATCGGTGAGATATACATCTTGAAGTAGATAGTTTAAGAGCTTCTGATATCTCTCGTCCACCTTTACCACTTCCATGGCAGGCTTACCTTTATGACTAAAAGGATTACCAGTGATTACGGGTATACGGTCCAGGAGAAAGAACTGAGCTTTTCCTTTCTGAGACTTACTCAGTAACTGAATGGCATCCGCAGCTTCCGCTACATTTTCTACTAGATAGTGATTTAGATACGGTTCTAAGAAGTGCTCTATTATCCCTTTATACTCATGTGCCACATCGAGTACATCAGATAAAACTGAGACTTTACTGTTCCAGTTTTTAGAGAGGAATTTTATGGATTCAGGAAAGCCTTCCTGATTTTGAATCATCGATTCTAGCAAGGTATGCTCGTTGTTTTTAGAATCTAGTTTCCTATTGGTTTTGACCAAGTTTTCTTCAATCTCTATCTTCTGCTTATTGAGTAAATCTACTTCAGCCGAGAGTTGAGATTTTTCATTTTCCTTTGCTTGAATCTTCGACTGAATTTCATTTACCTCAGACTCTACTTTTTGTAGTTGTTCTGATAAGCCTGCTTGATCGTTATTTTTAGCTTGAATCTCTTCTAGGAGATTTTTTAAATCATTTTCGAAAACAGATTTTCTATTGCTTTCTATTGCCAGTTCCTTTGCTCGTTCAAAACCTTCTTGTTCTAGAGACTGTCTTTTCTGAGCTAGTACGTCGAACTTATTTTTAGATTCATGATAGTCCCTCTGAGCAGCTATGTGAGCTTCTTTTACTTGAGCAAATTCCTGCTCTAATCCTTCTAGATTTAACCTCAATTCTTTTAAAGCTGCTTCTTTCTGAGCCTTATCCTCATGCAACTGGGTAAGCATCGGACTGTTACGCTCTATTACATTCTGGCTGTTCTTTATCGATTCTTTTTTAAAGCTGAGTTCTTGGTTTAATAAATCCTTAGCAGCTTCTTTTTCTCGTATGTCAGAAACGATGAGGTTGACCGATTTTTGTTTTTCGCTGAGGTTTTGTTCTTCTGATAACTGCTTACGTTTGTGCTCCTCTATGTCTGCTTCTTTCTTAGTAATCTCTATTTCTAGCTCTCTATATTTATCAGTAGCAGTGTCGATTTTAGTAGTAAACTTTTGATGCTTTTCTTTTAGGTCTGCAATAGAGAGTACCGAGTATCTAATGCTTTCGTCCTTATATTTTTGCTTAAGCTCAAAAAACTGCTCAGTACGTTTTGCTTGTTTTTCAAGCATTTTCATATTGCCATCTATCTCATGGAGCAGGTCTTCTACTCTATCGAGATCCTCGGTTGTACTTTTTAGTTTGTTTATGGTTTCCTTCTTCCGCTTTTTATACTTAGAAATTCCAGAAACTTGCTCAAACATTTTACGCCTCGCATTATCCTTATCCTTAAGGATATCCTCAACCATACCTAAAGCGATTATGGCATAAGAGTTAGAGCCGATTCCGGTATCTACCAGTAAATCATTTATATCTCTTAATCTACATTTTACGCCATTGAGCTGATACTCACTATCTCCATTACGATACTGGAATCTAGAAATTTTTACCTCATTATATTCTGTAGGAAGAAGGTTCTTGGTATTTGTAAATGTGACAGACACCTGAGCGACACCTGCAGCTTTTTTTCCTTTGGCACCATTAAAGATTACATCGGCTCTGCTCTCTAGCCTTAGATTCTTTCCTTTCTGCTCACCGAGAACCCATCTTATAGCGTCGACTATATTTGATTTCCCCGATCCGTTAGGCCCTACAACACCAGTCACATCCTCATTAAAATGAAGAATAGTATGGTTTGCAAAACTCTTAAATCCCTTTATTTCTAGGCTCTTCAGCTTCATTGGGCGGCAAATATATTATTTTACTAGTAGACTTTTTTTTAAAAATTGGAATAGATTTCCACATCCATTTTTTGAAGGATATATTAAGAAATATCACATGTAATTTGTACCTGAAATGAGGGTAAGAATAGTCTCATTCAGGTATCATAAAGGACCCATAATATTTTGGCTTAAGCCAATAAAAAATTAATAAATACATACTCAATACCTCTGGATTATTGAATTTAAAATCCGTTAATTAAACACTATGCAATTGTCATAAACTATACTTGCTTTGGCTTTAAAGCCAAATGGAGTTAAGAGAAATTACTCAATAGAAAATAAATTATATCTGAGTCCGTATCCACTGTCGAGAATAGATAAAATAGAATGTAAAACCCATAACGATTATCCAGTAAAACACCTCGGATAGCCAGATGTATTCGATGGCTAGATTATTATTTATGGCAAACCAGGTGTAAATCAGATATACGGCTGTCGCATAGAATTGAATTTTTAAGGCTTGAGGAGTCGCTCCTGTTCCCACTACTCCATTCATGTAAATGGTGCTTACGCTAAAGATCGACATAATAATCAGTAGGATTTTGAATGTCCCTAGAGATTGGACAATCAGTTCTGGATTAGAACCTCCATAAAGTGGATAAAGAAAAAACTCAGGGAATAGGCAGATCGGCAGTGCGATAAACATGGTCAGGAAAAAACATATCCAGACTGTTTTATTTATTATAGAAATGGCATCAGCTGGTCTCTGCTGACCAATCATATTACTTACGAGTGTATTTACACCTGCAGCAAATCCCCAACTGGGAATGGAAAGTATGAGGTAAATATTTCTAACAAGATTAGAAACCTCTAGAGGCTGCTTACCCATTTTCTGCTCTATCAATGAGAAAAATATAAACCAGCTTCCTAGACCGAGAATAGATTGCAGTACTATCGGAGACGACAGCTTATACATCTTCTTTATAATCTCATACCTAAACTGGATATTCTTTAAGAGAGACAACTCCTTTAGCGATTTATCGAAAATCATATAAACTAGAAAACATACAAAGGCTACAATTTCTGCACAGGTACTGGCTATTGCAGCACCTTTTATACCCATTGGCTCAAAGCCAAATTTTCCTAAAATGAGTACATAATTAAGAGCAATGTTTACGACTGCAAGTATAATCGTATCGATTACGATAAACCTAGTGGAAGCCATGCCTGTGTATAAGGCTATAATCGCAAATCCGATATAACTGAAAAATATACCGTAGGATCTAGGATAGATGTAATCAAGAATCCTGCTGTAGTATTCGGGTGATTTTATAAAGTAGTAGAAAAAGTCATCTGCAAAAAACTGTAGGAGCAGAAAAAATACTAATGCCAGTAAAAACTGAAAACCCAAAAGCGTATAGAAATTCTGTTTAATCTGATGGCTATTATTCTTACCATGGTATCTAGCAATCAGAATCTGTCCTCCTCGAGAAAAACCAAAACCAATAGAAGCAATCATCAAATAGAAAACACCTACAAGTGCTATCGCTCCAAAATCCTTAAGACTAGTATGATACAGAAAGATATTATCACTTAAGACTATAATCTGCTGGGTAGCAGATCCTAGCATCATAGGCAAAGAAACTCCTATGATAGTTCTATATGAAGGGTTTAAGGTTTTCACTTCTCAAACGCAAATATCAGAAAACTAAAATATTATATGGGATTTTGGCCTAATAACTAGGTATTCAATCATTATCTTGGTCAAATTAATATTACTGTTATGAAACTAAATATTGCCTTCTTATTTTCTCTTATTTTTTTGTTTTCTTGCAGTCAAAATGAACCAGTAATGGAAAAATCGGAAAGTCAGTTATTATTGAAACAGGAATTAAAAGCTCCAATGGCAACTAAAATCCCACAAAAGCTCAAGAAGCATGATGATGTAAGACTAGATAAGTATTACTGGATGAAGCTCACTGACGAGCAGAAAAACGCCAAAACTCCAGATGAGCATACCCAATCAGTTGTAGACTATCTAAACCAAGAAAATGATTACAAGGAACAAATGCTCGACCATACAAAGGGCCTACAAGAAAATCTATACAAGGAGATAGTAGCACGTATAAAGCAGACAGACATGTCAGTTCCATATAAGAAAAATGGCTATTACTATCTAACTAGATATGAAGAAGGAAAAGAATATCCGATACATAGCAGAAAAAAAGATAATCTCGATAATGAAGAAGAGGTAATGCTAAATGTAAATCAGCTTGCTGAAGGTCATAGTTATTATGCGATAGGTGGTCGATCTGTAAGTCCTAACAATAAAATTCTTGCTTATGGAGAGGATACACTGAGTAGAAGAATCTACAAGGTCAAATTTAAAAATCTCGAAACTGGAGAGCTCCTAGAAGATGAGATTCTAAATACTACTGGAGGAGTAGTATGGGCAAATGATAATAAGACTGTTTTTTATACTAGAAAGGATGACGCTCTCAGAGCTTTTAAAATATTCAAACATAAGCTAGGAACACCTTCCTCTCAGGATCAAGAAATCTATCATGAGAAGGATGAGACCTTCGGAACCTTTGTCTACAAAACCAAGTCAAAAAAATATATCGTAATCGGTTCTTATGCTACCTTATCTAATGAGTATAAATATGTAAATGCAGATACTCCAGATGAGGATTTTACCATGTTCCAGCCACGTGAGCGAAAACTAGAATACTCCATCGCTCACTATAACGATAAGTGGTATGTAACCACAAATAAAGACGGAGCTCAGAACTTTAAACTTATGAGTTGTCCAGAAGGTCAGACCAGAAAAGAAAACTGGTCAGATGTGATTGGGCATAGAGATGACGTTCTATTAGAAGGCATGGATATTTTTAAAGACTATCTAGTACTCTCAGAACGTAAAAATGGAATTACTCAGCTAAGGGTAAGGCCATGGTCTGGAGAAGAACATTATATAGAATTTCCTGATGATGCATATCTGGCCTATACAACGACCAATCCTGATTTTGATACAGAGATTCTAAGATTAGGTTACACCTCACTTACTACTCCTAATAGCACCTATGACTACAACATGAGTAGCAAAGCAATGAATCTTCTAAAGCAGCAAGAAGTAGTAGGCGGCTATGAGCCAAATGATTATGAGTCAGAAAGACTAATGGTCAAAGCAAGAGATGGTGCTATGGTTCCAGTATCTCTAGTTTACAAAAAAGGCTTTAAGAAAGATGGTTCTAGCCCAATCCTACTTTATGGATACGGTTCTTATGGAAATAGCATGGATCCCTATTTTAGTTCTGTAAGATTAAGTTTGCTGGATAGAGGATTTGGGTTTGCAATAGCACATATACGAGGAGGTCAGGAAATGGGAAGACAGTGGTACGAGGATGGAAAATTCTTTAATAAGACAAATACATTTAAAGATTTTATTGACTGCGGAGAATACCTAGTAAGCAATAATTATACAGCTAAAGAAAATCTTTATGCAATGGGTGGTAGTGCAGGAGGATTACTCATGGGGGCTATAATAAACATGAGGCCTGATTTATGGAATGGTGTTATCGCTGCAGTCCCCTTCGTAGATGTAGTAACTACTATGCTCGATGAATCTATTCCCCTCACAACAGGAGAATATGATGAATGGGGAAATCCAAACGATAAAGCCTACTACGATTACATGAAGTCCTACTCACCCTATGACAATGTAGTAAAACAAGAATATCCTGCAATGTTAGTCACCACAGGCTATCATGATTCTCAAGTACAATACTGGGAACCAGCCAAATGGGTAGCAAAACTCAGAGAGCTCAAAACAAACAATAAGCCGCTGCTTATGCACTGTGATATGGCGACTGGTCATGGAGGAGCATCTGGTAGATTTAAGAGATACAAAGAGACTGCTATGGAATATGCGTTCCTTCTGGACTTAGAAGGAATTACTAAATAAATCATCATAAAGGGAGAGCAGTTTCTGTTCTTCCTTTTCCCAATTTAATTCTTCTCTTGCTTTAATTGCAGATGATCTTAGCTGCTCTTGCAAACTAGAATTACTCAGAAAGTAATTGATTGCCTTTGCAATTGTATCAGGTTTTATATCCTCTATTAACAACGAAAAATCATATTGGTCATTTAGCAATTTGTATTCTGGGAAATTCATTGAAATAGAAGGAATGCCTGCCATCATGTAATCAAAAAACTTATTGGCTAGAGAGTAATAGTAGTTCTTGTTATTACCATCTAAGAGATTGAATCCTAGCAAGGCTGAGGAAGTAACTTCTCTTAATTGATCAGGTAGAATACTTCCAAGCAATTCTACTTTATTGTTTAAGTTTTCAGAGTCTATCAGATTTATAAGCCGTGATTCTATATCTCCCGAACCAGCAATCTTTAAGGTGCAGTCCTCGACCTTATGCATGGCCAAAATCAATTCTTCTAAGCCTCTACCCTCGTTTAATACTCCTTGATAAAGCAAATACTTTCCTTCAGTAGAGGTCAAATTACTCTTAACGGGCAGATTTCTAACTACTTCAAATTTTGTTTTATATCGCTCTTTTAAGAATTCAGAAATCGAGTGATTTACTGTATATCCTAGGTCTATTTTAGGGATACAATATTTTGCAATTCTTTCCCAAAAATTTTTAACTCTGGCTCTTTTATCTATCTCAGGGCTTTCCGTATAATACTCGTGGGCATCATAGATAAGTTTCTTCTTTTTAAGTTTACTTACCCACAAACAAGGTAGAATCGTATCTAAATCTATCGCACAGATTGCATCACTCTTGGTCATAAGAAGATAGAAAAACAATCTAAGATTATACTCTGCATAGAAACGGAAGCCACTATTAAAAAGACAGGAGATTCGCTTAGATTGATAATCAGTTCTCAACTCTTTCGCATCTCTTAACTTTCTTCCAACTAGAAGAACCTGATATCCATGAGCATGCATAGAGGAACAAATACGCTGCATCCTTTGATCAGTAAGCAGATCTGAAGTAACGGTAAATATTATTTTCTGGGTTCTCTTCATTTAATATAAAGTCTTCCTCCTTTATTTTCTATTAGCTGCTCAGCACTTAGTCTTTCTAGAAGGGCTATTATTTTATTCCGTCTATTATACGGATATCCACTCACTATCGATTCTAAGCTGTCAGAACCAGAGGCAATTCTTTGTTTTATTTCCTCTATTATTTTTTGCTCTTCATTGCTATTTAAAACTTCATCGTTAGAACCAAGACAAACGTCACATACACCACAGGGTTTAGACATCGGCTCATCTAAATATTTCAAAATTTCTCCTTGCCTACATTTGGAAGAATCGAGATAACCAATCATTGCCTCCAGCTGATTTCCAGCTATCTCTTTTAAAAAATCAAACTTTTTAGTATCAAATCGGATGTGGTCTTTGGGTGGTCTATCATCTTTAAAAATAACACAAGGCTTCTTAGTTCGTAATTTGAGATTTACAATATTTTCTTTATCTAACCTAGTCAACATTAATCTTATAGACTCTTCTGATTGATCTATACTTTTAGAAAGATGAGCAAGATCTATACGTACAAAATCTGTAAACAAGCCTTCATAAGACCGCAGTAAAACCTGCAGTAATTCCATGACCTCAGGATTTTTCTCATAAAGCTCAAACATTCTTCTACGGTCTTGCTTTATAAATATTTCCGTTGGTTGAAAAAAATGGTCATTAAACTTTAGCACTTCCAACTTTTGCAATAGCTTAAGAAAGTAAAAACACTTTTTTGGTTTCTCTTGGATTCCATCTGATAATCCTCTCAAACTTATAAAATGAAGTTTTTCTTTGCCATAGCCCAATGGAATATCTAGATATACATAGAGTTTAATCAAGAAGTTTTTAAGTTGGTTGATTTCAGGAAAAGCGTAATCGAAATTCTTTTTTAGTCGAAGCTGGTCAGACTCATTGTGCATTATTATGGCATAGGCTTTTTTTCCATTTCTACCTGCACGTCCTGCTTCTTGATAATAATCCTCCAAGGTAGGTGGTGGCTCGAAGTGTACGACTAGTTTTACATCACCCTTATCTATTCCCATCCCAAAGGCATTAGTTGCAACAGCCACTCTAGTTTTATTCTTTGTCCAGTTTTCTTGGACCTTTAGCCTGTCCTTATTTTGCATACCTCCATTATATGGCTGAGCAGTTATTCCCTGACCCTTAAGAAAATGGGACAACTCCTTAGTCAGTCTGCGAGATCTTACATAGACGATTGCCGTTCCTTTAATTTTTTCAAGAAATTCTAAGAGCTGTCTTCTTTTAGAACTAGTCTTAAAATTTACAAATACTAAGTTCTTTCGTAGAAAGGAAGATCTAAATATTTTAGCATTGGCTATGGCCAAATAGGTTTTAATATCTTCTAAGCATCGATTGTTTGCTGTAGCGGTAAGAGCTATGATGGGACATTGGAATGGTTTAGCATCTATAGAGAGATACTCAGGTCTAAAATCGTGACCCCATTGAGATACACAATGAGCCTCATCTACTACTAATAGAGAAACTTTTTGTCTTAGAAGAATCTGTTTAAGCTGCTCGTTTTTAAATTTTTCGGGAGACAGAAAGAGCAATTTTATTTTAGCGAGCCTTAGATTATTAAGAACAGTTTCTGATTGATTACGATTAAGAGTGGAGTTAAAGGCCTCTGCAGCTATACCTCTAGATTTCAAATCAGAAACCTGATCTCTCATTAGTGCGATGAGCGGAGATATAACGACGGTTAGTCCGGAAAGACATAAAGCAGGAAGCTGATAACATAGTGATTTTCCACCGCCTGTCGGCAAAAGTGCTATCGTGTCGTTTCCTTCTAGAACCGAGTCTATAATTTCTCTTTGGCTATTCCGAAAGGAATCAAAGCCCCAATATTGTTTTAATTTCTGTAAAACCAAATCCATCAGCCATCTAAGCTAATGAACTTAAGATTGTTTTAGAAAGAAGGACACCTCGTTTTTGAAGGACCACCTAGTATTTTACTACCATTGAAGTGATAGGAAAAAGTAACAGTTCCTGTACTGAAGTAATCATTTACATCACTAGAACCTCTCTTATCTCCAGTTGCCTCTTGATAAGGAGTGTCTATTCCTGTATACTCTGCTTCTCTTTTTGCTAGAGATGCAGCTAACTCTCCGTTTCCGGCTATTAGTTCTTCATAGGCTACATAGTTTCCACCTATGTCATCTAGATAATCAGTAAATAGAAATCTAGAACTAATTTCCATACCTAAGGATAATCTCTCCGAGAGCCTAAACTTTATACCTACTCCTAGAGGAATAGATATTTGTGTGAGACTATATTTTTCTTCAAAACCTGGAAGACCTTGCCCTTCTGTACCCAGAGGTTGTAGTTCTACTCTTTGCCCTTCATATACAGTAGTAGGATTGAATCTAAAGACTCCGATACCCGCAAATGCATGCACCGTAAATATTTTATCCTTTGCTGCATTTGTGCTAAATCCGAATATATTATTCTCTATGAGTAGAGAAAGTTCGGTAATATTTGATTTGAATGATAAATTTCTTCTTAGTTGCCAATCTTGATCAGCTAGGTTATCTCTACCTTGAATTTGGCCATGAGCCACATTTAACCTTAGATTGAAATAGTCATTATGATTATACTTGAGGAATAATCCACCTGTAAATCTTAGATTTTGATAATTCTGCCCGAATTGCTTAGGATCTAGGTCACCAGTATAAATCATACCTCCTATTTGAGGTCCGACTTCAAAATACTGTGCATGTGATGCAGTTCCAACACCTAAAAACAATAAAAAAATAATGATAAAACGATTCATTTGGTATGAGTTAATGAGTTCTCTACTGGTTGGACGGTTCTAGAGCTACAAAGATACATTAAATATTTTTGTAATATGTCCAAAATGTATTTTTAAGATAGTTTATTTGTTTTCCGACATATATTTTTCTTCAATAGTTATAGCTTTGGGGTCACTAATAAATAGATACTATGAAAAAATATATAATCTTTTTAAATGTGTTTCTAGTAATGGGACACATTTTTGCCCAACATCCCCCACAGGACTGGTATCATAATGATCCAGTTTCTAGTGAATATCAAGGAATAGGAACTTACAAGGCCTATGATGAACTGCTGAAAGGTAGAGCTTCTGCCACTGTAGTGGTAGCTGTGATAGACTCTGGGGTCGATGTAGAGCATGAAGATTTAGCCCAAAATATGTGGGTAAATGCTGACGAAATACCAGGAAATGGCATCGATGATGACAAAAATGGCTATGTAGATGACATCCATGGATGGAACTTTATAGGTGGAAAAGATGGAAAAAACGTAAATGATGAAACCCTAGAGGTGACCCGTTTGTACAAGAAATTTCATTATAAATACAAAGATGCTGATGTATCTAAGCTGAGTAAAGATCAGAAAAAAGAATATGCTCTCTATGAGCAGGTGAAAAGAACATTAGAAGGAAGTAGAGAATCAGCTACTCAAACTCTCGCTAGAATAACTGCTCAAAAGGAATCTGTAGTAGGTGGATTACAAGCTGTAGCCAAATTACTAGGTGATAGTCCTGTAAATCTGAAAAATATAATGGCTCTAGAATCTGATGATACAGCTGTTGCTTTCGGTAAAAACATACTATCTAGGAGCCTAGCTGAAGACGAAACATTAGAATCAATGGATGTCTTTATCGACTCTGTTAAAGAACAATTAAAAGGAGGGGAAGATTATTATAATGGTCAATTGGACTACATGTACAATCCTGATTTTGAGTCTAGAGGAATTGTAGGAGATAACTATAACGATCCTTATCAGAAAGATTACGGAAATAATGATTATGAAGGTCCAGACGCATTACATGGTACTCACGTAGCGGGAATTATCGGAGCAGTACGTGGAAATGATGTAGGCATGGATGGTGTTGCTTCTAATGTGCAGATTATGACGATAAGAGCGGTACCTAACGGTGATGAGAGAGATAAGGATGTTGCTAATGCTATCAGATATGCAGTAGATAATGGAGCAAGTGTGATTAATATGAGTTTCGGAAAAGGATTCTCTTGGAATAAGCAAATAGTAGACGAGGCTGTACATTATGCAACTAAAAATGATGTACTTCTTGTACATGCTGCTGGTAATGATGGAAAAAGCAATGATAAAAGTCACGAAGACAAAGCAGGCAATTATCCTAATGATACTTACGAAAAAGGTTTTGGATTTTGGTTTTGGAAAAAGAAGAAATCTGATGTATGGATAGAGGTAGGAGCTCTTTCTCACAAGACAGGAGATGAAAGTGCAGCTTCTTTTTCAAATTATGGAAAGCAGAATGTAGATGTTTTTGCTCCTGGTGAAGAGATTTACTCTACCCTTCCTGATGATGAATATCGTTACCTACAAGGCACAAGTATGGCTTCTCCAGTTATCGCTGGTACTGCGGCTATGCTTAGAAGTTATTTTCCAGCACTTTCTGCTCCTCAGGTAAAAGAAATCATCATGAATTCTTCTGATAAGCTAAACATGGATGTAAAGCTTCCAGGTGATGCAGAAACTCTAGTTCCGTTTAGTGAATTGAGTGTATCTGGAGGAACTGTAAATGCTTACAATGCTGTAAAAATGGCAATGGCTACTAAAGGAAAGAAAAAAGTAAAATTACCTAAGAAAGGAGGAGCTTAATTCTTCTTGTCTTGGTTTAGAAATAAAGAAAGGGCTGTGTATTTTACATGGTCCTTTTTTCATTACACGAGTTTATAATTAGATACAGATATGGAAAATAATGACATACTGCGTAGGCTACGTTTTGTTTTTGACTACGATGATGATAAGATGATGAAGCTTTTCTCTATGGCAGGTAAGGAGGTCACTAGAGCAGAAGTAAGCTCTTGGATGAAAAGAGAAGATGCCGAGGACTATCTGCCCTTCCGTGATATAAACATGGCCTATTTTTTAAACGGTCTCATCATCGAGAAACGAGGTAAAAGAGAAGGACCTCTGCCCAAAGCAGAAAAGAGCCTGACCAATAATATTATTTTCAGAAAGCTAAAAATAGCTCTTAACTATAAGGATGAAGATATACTAGCTGTACTAAAGCTAGCAGATCTCAATGTCAGTAAACATGAGCTGAGTGCCATTTTTAGAAAACCTGGTCAGCGACAGTATCGAGCATGTAAGGATCAGTTTCTACGTAATTTTCTGATGGGACTGCAGTTAAAATATCGAGATTAAAGAGACTCAAAAAGACAATCCATAGTGATGCTTTGAGTTACTAAACCGATGGCATGAGTTCCTTTAGTACCCCACGTTGTTAGCATTACAGTGTTTATTCCTTTTTTAGTTTTGGTATCTTTTTTATACTGAGTTTCCTTATTCCTAAGTTTGGCTGCATAATCTTTGTCAACTGTAAAAACATCATTGTAAAATTTTATTTCACAGAGATTAACTAGTTTATCATTTCTATCAATTACTAAATCTATCTGTGATTTTTTATTACTCCAGCTATAATTAGCAGAATCAATCTGATCACATCTTAATGCTCGTTTTATGTTTTCTATATGCTTAAAGCAAATGGTTTCAAATGCGTAACCACTCCATGAGTTGTACTCTTTTTTAGTATATAATTTAGTCCAGCGATTACCTTTAAATGGAGCCATAAATTGAAGATGAAAGAGGCAGAATTCATCCAAAATTCTATAGAGTGTAGTTTTTCTATTTAACTGATAGGATTGATACTTTTCTATAAACCCAGATTCGATGAGTTCTGAGAGAGACTTTGAAAACTGTCCACCAGAGGATAGCTTTTGCTTCTTCAGTATTTCATCTCTTTTCATTCCTTTTTTTGGCCCTTTTGAGAGTGCAATAATAATCTGTTCATGATATGACCCCTCTTCGAACAATGATTTAAACACCTCTTCAAATTCAAATTCTAACTGAGCTCCTTTCTGAAAACAAATTCTATCTATAGCAGTAACTGACGAATCACTGGGTTGGATATGTTCTAAATATTCCGCAACACCTCCCAAGGTCATAAAAATCTTTAATATCTCTATCCTAGGTAGATTTACTCTTTTATACTTCAAGAACTGCTCTACTTCATAAAGTTTAAAGGGCTCTAGCTTTATTTTCCTTGTAATTCTATTATGTAAGCCTCCCTTATTTCTTATCACTTTCTTTATCATATAAGATGCAGCAGACCCGCATATTACTACAATGAGATCAGTACGAGTGGTGCAGTAGGTATTCCAAAAGTTTTCAAATGCAGGTAAGAATCCTGACCTCATGGTATCGACCCATGGAAACTCATCTACGAATATCACTTTCTTTTTCTTAGTCTTTCTTATTCCTTTTAGGTACTGCTTAAGTAGCTCGAATGCCTGCAACCAGTTTTCTGGCTGTTTATCATTGTACTTACCTGATACTCCTCTTAATTCAATCATAAAATTTTCGATCTGATCTGATCGAGTAGCTGTACGCAGCCCCGAAAAACTGAATATAAAATTTTGAGAGAAAAACTCTCTTATGAGATAAGTCTTCCCTACTCTTCTACGTCCATATACAGCTATAAGTTCAGACCTATGGCTATCCATTACTTCTTTAAGCTTCCTTTTTTCTATGTCTCTTCCGAGTATGCTTCTTCTCATACAAATATTGAGGTGCAGCCAAAATTACAATTATTTTATTATTTTGGCTGCATTTCAATCAGATCATTGTAAAAATGAGATGCAGCCAAAAATATATAAATACATGTTTTTTGACTGCAATTAAGAGAGTATATTTTTAAATGAAATGCAGCCATAATAACAATTTTTAAGTTATTTTGGCTGCAATTCATAATATGACTAAAGATTAGTATTAAAATCAGCTCTCAATTATATAGCACACAGAGATAAAATATAGGCAGAAAACAGATATTAAAAAAAAATAATACTATATGTCGGACAATATATGTGACGCGTCGACAAAATTTATAGTCATAAGAGTAATTAAATAATCTAAATTCAAATAAATGTTTGAGAATTTAAAAAGAATGGCTATTCAGAGATTAACTCAGAAAATGGCTGGTAATGCATTAAGCGAAGCAGCTACGGGTGAAGCAGCACAAGAAGGTGCATCTGCTTTTATGGAAACTATCCAGAATAAACTGGCTGGTGGAAACATGGAGCAAGTAAAAGAACTTTTTTCTGGAGGTAACATGGAGTCAAACGACATATTCCAAAATGCTAAACAACAGTTAAGTCAAGTTCTTCAAAACAAAGGAATGAGTGCCGAAGAAGCAACTGCAGAAGCAGAAGCAACTGCTCCAGACCTAATCAATGGTTTGAAAGAAAAATTTGAATCTACAAGTGAAGAAGATTCACAATTTGATCTAGCAAGTCTTTCTAAATGGATTCCTGGAAATGCAGGTGACCTATTAAAAGGCGGAGCAGGAGATCTACTAGGTAATGCTGGTGGTCTTTTGAACAAAGCAAAGAACTTACTAGGATAAGAATCTAATTCTTACAAGAAATTAAGAGCCCGT
>CAZDWO010000032.1:11037-38816 GCA_964509175.1 uncultured Saprospiraceae bacterium | reverse complement strand
CTTTCTAATGTTTGCTCTCGATGCCTAACTCAAAATTATTAATAATCTACCTTTTTGTTTTACAACAAACTCAGAAAGCTAGGACATGTGCATAGGATCGAGGTTGCAAACCTCGACCATCCTAAGTATTATACTCAATTAAGGAACGGCAATAGTGCAGTTTTCTCCACTAGGTATACCACTAAAAAAAATAAGACTATAGAACCTGTAATATGTATACATTTCGTAAGTCTAGAATACTGTTTTGATAATAAAAATATAATCGCAATTATCAAGAAGCTTAGCAAGCCAAAGAAAAGAAACATTCCTGAAAAATAAGTTAGAAAACGGGTTGCGTATAAAAGGAAGATTACTAAATTTTTATTCATACCTATTTACGTTTAGCAAAGATTCCAAGACATGATAACCCCTACGGCGTAATAATCACCAGTCTAAAACTATTCAATGTTTCTCCCTTACCTTTTATGCTCATGAGATATGAACCTTTGTTTAAGAAACTGAGGTCTAGGGTTTTGAATTTATCATAGATTTCCTCGGACCAGATTTTTTTTCCTATGATGTTTTTTATGACTACTTCGAAGGTGGAGACGGACGGGTATTTTGAGAGATTGAGTTCTAGTTTTCCGTAGGTGGGATTAGGATGGATGACTGGCTTGTCTTCTGTTGATAAAAATTCTAGATCTGTGGATTCTGTAATGGTTTCTTCTTGGCTATAGCCAAAGCTTACTACGCATATAAAGAACAAAATTCCCAGAATTTTTCTACCCATTGTTTACGAAAGTTGCATCTGCACTAATCCTTTGTAAATATTACAGTTTTCTAATAAAAAGTTGTGCTTTCCTTTATTAATTATTCTGCCTTTATCTAGAACGTAAATTATATCTGCATTTATTATAGTCGTGAGTCGATGAGCGATAATAATTGCTGTTTTATTTTTCAGGGCTTTGTCTAAGGCATCTTGGACTTTGGCCTCAGCCTCAGTATCCAAAGAGGAGGTCGCCTCATCTAAAATCAATATCGGTGGATCTCCCAATACCGCTCTCGCTATGGTCAATCTCTGCTTCTGCCCGCCGCTCAGTTTTACACCCATATCTCCGATGCTAGTCTCATACTTAGCTGGTAGTTTTTCTATAAACTCATCTGCAAAGGCAATCTTAGCTGCCCATCTTATCTGCTCCTCGGTCGCTGTTCTATTAAAACGAATGTTCTGTGCAATGGTATCATTAAAAAGCAAGGCATCTTGAGTGACTATACCGAATAGAGACCTTAAGTCATTGGAATTCACTTTTTTATAGTTAACCTCATCTATCTCTAAACTACCCTTCTGTGGATCCATATATCTGACGATGAGGTCTATCAAGGTACTTTTTCCACCTCCAGAGACTCCTACAAAGGCCACTTTCTGTCCCTTACTTATTTCTAAACTGATGTCTTCTAAAACAAGTGGAGCATCTGTTCCATATCTAAAAGAGAGGTTATCTATTTTTATCTGATTCTTAAAATCACTGATGGATTTTCCACTATCGTTGTACGTAGGATCCATCGGTAAAGCCATAATCTCATCGACTCTCTCCATAGCGGCTAGACCTTTTTGAATAGAATAATAACCAGAAGAAAAAGACTTGGCAGGTTCGATGACATTATAAAAAGCGAAAACGAAGGCAAAGAAAGTTTCTGGTTTTAGCTGATCTGTAAAAACTAGGTTAGATCCATAATATAATAATGCGGCAACTACAGTAATGCCTAAAAACTCAGACAAGGGTGAGGACAAATCTCGACGTCTAAGAAGTTTATCTAAGGCAGTTTTATAATTGCTGTTGAAATTTTCAAATCTAGAAGTCACGAAGTTCTCTGCAGCATAGCCTTTTATGACTCGCATACCTGTGAGGCTCTCTTCTACATGACTATTTATCTCTGATAAGGTTTGCTGAGCTGTATGCGATTGTTTCTTAAGTGTACTAGAAATATAACCGATAACAAAAGCTGTAAAGAGCAAAAGCAAAAAAGTAAAAAGAGTCAAACTGGGACTGATATAAAGCATAAATCCGATGCTCCCTATGATGAGTATCGGTGATTTAAAAATGACCTCTATTACTCTGAGAATACTGTTGTCTATCTCCTGTATATCTAAGGTGATGCGAGATATCATATCTCCTTTACGCTCCTCGTTGTGATGACTGAGTGGAAGATTAAGATACTGATCATAGAGCTTGGCTCGAGTGTCTCGGATTACTCCATTCCTAACTGGAGCCATAAAGAACATGGCAAAATATCTAAATAGATTCTTTAAGAAGAAAACCACTACTATGGAAATACAGACAAAGAGTAAGGCATACTGCTTTCCTTCTTCTTGAATCAGGACTATAAATTTATTTCTGAACTGATCGCCTATATCCATCCCAGTACTGAGTGACTGAGCATCAGGTATCCTATCAAATAATACCTGAAAAAAAGGAATTATAAGCGGAATACTGATAATCGTAAAGATGGCCATCAATACATGGCAGAGAATGGCTAAGCTCAGGAACCCCTTATAATTACGTGTCTGGGCTATGAGTTTCCAGAAGCCTCCCATATAGTCCTACTTCTTAGACGGATCCTCTCCTAAATCAAAGGTGTTAATAAAACCTGTATTGAAATTACCTGATCGGAAGTCTGGGTCTTTTAGGAGTTTCTGATGAAAAGGAATAGTAGTTTTTATTCCCTCTATGATAAACTCATCTAAGGCTCGCTGCATCTTTTTTATACATTCTTCTCTAGTACGAGCTCGACAGATAAGCTTAGCGATCATCGAATCGTAGTAAGGTGGTACAGAGTATCCAGCATATACATGAGTGTCTACTCTTACTCCATGTCCTTTGGCACTATGAAAAGAATGAATTTTTCCCGGGTTAGGTCGGAAATCGTTGTATGGATCTTCTGCATTTATACGACATTCCATCGCATGCATCTGAGGAATGTAGTTCTTGCCTGATAGTTTAAATCCGGCAGCAACTTTTACCTGTTCCATGATTAGATCATGATCTATAACTTCTTCTGTTACGCAGTGCTCTACTTGGATACGAGTATTCATTTCCATGAAGTAGAATTTACGGTATTTATCTACTAGAAACTCTACAGTTCCTACACCCTCGTAATTGATGGATTTTCCAGCTTTTATAGCGGCTGCTCCCATTTTCTTACGAAGTGCATCCGTCATAAAAGGAGAAGGACACTCTTCTACCAGCTTCTGATGACGACGCTGAATACTACAGTCTCTTTCTGACATGTGTATAACCTTACCATACTGGTCACCTATAATCTGTATTTCTATATGCCTCGGCTCCTCTACAAATTTCTCGACGTACATTCCATCATTCCCAAAAGAAGCTGCTGCTTCCTGCCTAGCATCATCCCAGTTTTCCTGAAATTCATCATCGTTCCATATGATACGCATCCCTTTACCTCCACCACCGGCTGTGGCTTTTAGCATAACGGGATATCCTATTTTCTTTGATATTTTTTGACCTTCAGCTACGCTAGAGAGTAGCCCTTCAGAACCAGGTACTACAGGCACCTTGGCCTTTATCATGGTTTCTTTGGCGGTGATTTTATCACCCATGGCTTTCATCATATCGGCACTCGGTCCGATAAACTTTACTCCGTATTCTGTACAGATTTCTGCAAAGTCTGCGTTTTCTGCTAAGAAACCATAGCCTGGATGTACTGCATCAGCATTGGTGATTTCTACGGCAGCCATTATTTTAGGGATACTCAGGTAGCTATCTGTGCTGGATGGAGGTCCTATACAGACTGCCTCATCAGCAAATCGTACGTGTAGACTATCCTTATCAGCAGTAGAGTATACTGCGACGGTTCCTATGCCCATTTCTTTGAGCGTACGTATTACACGTAGGGCAATTTCTCCTCTATTAGCGACTAGCACTTTAGAGAAAAGCTCAGGCTGCTTTCTCGATTTTTTAACCATTGGGATCTACTAAGAATAATACTTGATCGTATTCAACAGGTGAAGCATCTTCTATCATCACTTTTACAATCTTACCGCTTACTTCACTTTCTATTTCATTAAATAACTTCATGGCTTCTACTATACATACCACTGAGCCTACAGATATGTCATCTCCTACTTTTACAAAAGGTGGCTTTTCTGGACCTGCCGATCTGTAAAAAGTACCTACGATAGGTGATTTTACTTCGACTAGGTTATCAGTACTAGTCTCTGCACTTGCAGGTGCTGCTGGACTAGCTGCTGGTGCTGCCGGAGCAGCTGCCGCTACTGGTGCAGGTGCTTGTGCTACCTGCTGAGGAGCCTGCATGGATACCATTGGCTGAGCTGATATCATCGGTTGTGACATGCTTTTTCTATACTTCTTAGTCCGTATAGAAATTTCAAAATCTTTTTGCTTAAGCTTAACCTCTGTAAGATTAGATTTACTTACAAGTTTTATTAAATCCTGTATTTCTTTGAAGTTCATATTCTCTATGATTTAATTCTCTCCACGTAGGAACCATCTCTGGTATCTACTTTTACTTTATCTCCTGTGTTTATAAAAATTGGTACTTTAATCTCTGCTCCAGTCTCTACTGTGGCAGGTTTTGTAACATTAGTCGCAGTATCTCCACGTACACCAGGCTCCGTGTAAGTTACTTCAAGGATAATGTATTGTGGCATTTCTAATGTCAATGGTACGTCATTATCTGAATCGAAAAGCACATCGACTTCTATCCCTTCCTTAAGAAGCTTAGGGTTATCGATCATATTTTCGTTTAGAAAAGATTGCTCATACGTAGAAACATCCATAAAATGATAACCCATGTCATCATTATATAGAAACTGGAATTTTTTACGCTCGATACGTACGATATCGATTTTATGACTAGACGGCCAGGTATTATCTACTACCTTACCATTAGTTATACTTTTAAGTTTTGTACGTACAAAGGCTGGACCTTTACCAGGTTTTACGTGTAAGAATTCTACGACCTTATATATGTCATTGCTATGCCTAATGCATAAGCCATTTTTCATTTCTGATAAACTACCCATCTAGCTTGTTTTAAGTTGTCGCAAATATAAAATTTAAACAATGATTATCTGTTTAATATGCCCATTTCAAATAAGAGGCTCCCCAGGTAAATCCTCCTCCAAAAGCAGTAAGAATTACATTATCTCCTTTCTTTAATCTCTCTTCGTAATCATTAAGACAGATAGGTAGTGTGGCAGCTGTGGTATTACCATAGTTCTCTATCGTTTGCATAACTCTATCCTTAGGAAAATCCAGCATGTTTGCTACAGCATCTATAATACGCATATTGGCCTGATGCGGCACTACCCATGCGATATCATCCTTAGTAAGATTATTTCTTTTCATTACTTCTATTACAGAAGAAGACATGGCTTTTACTGCTGCCTTAAAAACGGGTCTACCGTTTTGGAAGACAAAGTGTTCTTTGTTTGCCACAGTTTCGGCAGAAGCCGGATGCATAGATCCTCCTCCCTTCTGAAATAGAAATTCTACTCCTGATCCATCTCCTTTAAACAGAAAGTCTTGCATTCCTATCCCTTTATCAGCAGAGGGTTCCAGTAAAACTGCTCCAGCACCATCTCCAAAGATGACACAGGTTGTACGATCTGTATAATCCACGATACTAGACATCTTATCTGCACCTACCACGATTGCTTTCTTTACCGCACCCGTTTCTACAAACTTACATCCCGTTGTAAGAGCATATAGAAAACCTGAACATGCAGCATTTATATCGAAACAGAAGGCATTTTTAATGTCAGACTTAAAAGCAATCAGATTAGCAGTATCAGGAAAATTATAATCTGCAGTAACTGTTGCACATAGCACCATATCTATCTCAGAAGGATCAGTTCCAGTCTTTTCTAGTAGTTTCTGAACTGCTTTAGCAGCCATATCTGAGGTGGCTTTTCCTGGCTCCTTTAAAATATGGCGTTTTTTTATACCTGTACGACTGGTAATCCACTCATCATTAGTATCTACTATTTTTTCTAGATCCTTATTGGTTAAGGTTGTCTCAGGCACATAAGAGGCTACACCAGTAATTGCAGCTGAAAATAAAGACATATGGTTATCGCTTTTTAGTGAAATGAAGGTAAATAAAATATGAAGATTAAGAACTTTTCTCACTCAATTATATAGAGGCTGATAGGAGTAAGATATTAATATTAAATATACTATACATGTATAAATCGCTGTTTTTCAATTATATACATAGTTGTGAATTTTGGCTTTAGCCGAATTTCCATACATATTAACATATTTTCACATATGTTGGCATCGTATTTGAATCTAAGTAGGTCATTAGCAATCAATCACTTAAAAATCATAAAAAACAGTAATATGAAAAGCATTCACGAAATAAGTGCAAAAATGTCGAAGCTTGGATTAGTAGTATTAACAATACTTTCGTTTTCCTTCCAAAATGTAGCTTGGTCAAATGAAACTAATACTCCAGTAGCAGTAGAATTCTTCGATGGAGATTTTGATTCTGCAAAAACTAAGGCTGGATCAGAAGGAAAACTATTCTTCCTAGACTTTTATGCGGACTGGTGTCTTCCATGTAAATGGATGGACCAAACCACATTTAGTGATAGCAGAATCGCATCCTTAATGAATTCTAGCTATGTGGCCGTAAAGATGAACATTGACCAAGTCGAAGGTTTTGAGTTGAAGAACAAATTTGACATTCAGTACCTACCGACTATTCTCATTTTTAACTCTAAGGGAAAACTGATAGACCGATTAGAAGAAACCATGCCTGCAAATAGACTGCTAGCGGTACTAGAATCTCATAATAATCAGGCAAACAAGGTGACTATCACCTACTCTACTAATACATCACCTTCTAAGCAGAATACTGCTCCATCTAAGGTGACTAAGCAGTTTGAAGCAAACAAAGACCTTTTAGAAGGGTATGCTTCTGATAATGCAAATAGAATATTCCGATTACAAATGGGCGTATTTGATGATTACGAAAATGCTTTTACACTAGTAAATGCACTGAAAGAAGAGTTTATAGATCCTATCATCGTACTCAATGATTATAAAGATGGAAGTGTGAGATATAAAATAATGATGGGAGAATTCTCCACTCAGGATGAAGCAGAAGGTTATAGAAAAATAGTTTCTAGAGACTTCAGCAGAGAATCAATCGTACAATAAAAAAATATAAGTGATAAGGGGTCTTATCCCAAAAACAAGCCTCTTATCCACCTTTATTTGATTGATTATATACAGTCGTGAGAACTGACTAAACGGGAATCGAGTTATATCGATTTCCGTTTTTTTATGTTATACCCTCTCCTATTTCTCTGATAGCCAATGCTTTATGCAGCCTCAAGTAGTGTAAACAGATAATAATCGTCGTCAGCATCATCGGCAGAAAAGCTAAATGCCATCTCTGTGGTATAAAACTCCAGATAACAAGAGAAAGAATGTTAAGCCCTAATAAGCCAAAGAGCAATACCCTACTGTAGCTAGATCCAAACTTGAGTTTTCTAAGATGTATCAAGGCCAATAAAAACAAGGGACTTATCCATATGAGATTCCAGTTTTCCTTAGTTGCTAAGTGATCAGTAAAAAACCATAGGAAGACAATTATCAGAGAAACGATAGTCAAAAACAGGAACCAGAAGAAGCTTCCATATTTAAATACTCCTTTAGACCAGCCTTCCGTATTAAAAACAAAGGCAACTAGAAATAAAAGGAAAATCACACAAAACACCTTAAATGGAGTAATAAATGGCACCTTCCATCTCTCAGCCTTTACATCAGAAAAGGCCAGTAAGTTTCTTTTCTCACGGACTAGTGGTTTTCCATCTATTGTAGTCTCGTCGAGTATATCCATCATATAAGACGGTAAAAACATCTGACCACTGAAATTACTTTGGCGGTCAGCCACAGCTCCTATTACGAGGTCTATTCCATAATCTGACCAGACAAGCGGCACCTGCTTCTCATCTAGTAAATCTCTAAAGGTCATATCTGTAGCACCTTCAGCCCACTCTACTCCATACTCCGAATCAAAAATATCTCTAATCCGAGTAGAACAGTTATCAAAGAAGAAATCATATTTATAGTATCTATTCTCTGGCTTACTATTGTTTTCTAGAAAGTCTATCATCTTAAAAGTCTGTAGACTATCTAGTTCTAATATCTGCTCTACTACCCCACGCTGATCTCGATTATACTCAGCCATAAATCTGTCAAAGCTTACCGCATTTATATAATAGAGCAATTTGCCTCTCATAAATTTGAGATAGAATCCTTTCTGAGCAGTATTAAAGGTTCCATAGCCATAAACTACATCATATCGCTTCCCATCATGACGGATACGTACACCAGTATGTCCATAGGTAGAATAGAGCTGCTCTCCAGAATCGCAGGTAAGTATAGATATAGTAGGAATTTCAGCCTTTGACTCTAGGCATATAAAACTTGCTAGGAATAGAAATAGATAGCCATAAAAATTCCTAGTCATGTGGTAGTTTTTTGGTTAAAATTTAGCGGATAGTCATGCCATCTGGCCATCCTTCTTCTGGAGAAACGAAACCTAGTTTTCCGTTTTCTCCTTCTGCCATAAGTATCATACCCTGAGACTCTACCCCTCTGATTTTGCGAGGTTCGAGATTTGCAAGTAAGGATACCTTTTTACCTATAACGTCTTGAGGAGTAAAATGCTCCGCTATTCCAGAAACAACAGTACGCTGCTCATAGCCTAGGTCCAGTTTTAGCTTGAGTAGTTTGTCTGCTTTTTTTACTTTTTCGGCTTCTAGAACAGTAGCTGTACGGATTTCCATTTTCATAAAATCATCAAAAGCGATATTTTCCTTCTGATCTGGCTTAGCAGCACTTGCTGTTCCTGCTCCTTCGGTTGCTGCTACAGACATGGCTTCTAGCTTAGAAACCTGTCCAGCTATGGTCTCGTCATCGATTCTAGAGAATAGATGATCAGACTTAGAAATCTGATGTGAAGCCTGAATAAGGTGGTTGCCTTCTGCTAGTTGATCTAGCATTTTTAAAAGTTCGCCTTCTTCTTTTACCTGAGGTAGATTTAGTAAGGTTCTTATTTTGTCTGATGTCTCTGGCATAAAGGGTCTTACCGCAACACTTATAGCAGTTACGTATTGTAGACTGAGATTCATCACGGCCTTTACCAGTTCTGGATTGTCTTTTACAGCCTTCCATGGTTCGTTAAACTGGAGTATCTGATTACCGTTAGAAGAGATATCCATCAAGGTATTCATGGCTGATCTGAAATCGTATTTTCTTACGTGATTACAGAAAACGTGTAATTTATCGAATAAACTGAGTAGCTCTGAGTCATGATAACTGGTTTCCATTTCTCCCATTATTCCTACAACGTCTTGATTTTCATCAAATTCTGGGACTTTCCCTTCGTAATACTTATTGACTAAGACGACTACTCGGTTTACATAGTTGGCTAAGTTATTTACGAGTTCGTTGTTGTTGTAATCTTGGAATCCTTTCCAGGTAAACTCACTATCCTTAATTTCTGGCATGTTTTTGACCATTGCATATCTCAGAGCATCTATGTGTTCTGGCATATCAGTAACAAAATCATGTATCCAAACTGCCCAATTTCTAGATGTAGAAATTTTCTTTCCTTCTAGGTTTAGAAATTGGTTAGCAGGTACATTATAAGGAAGTATGTAATCTCCATGTGCTTTTAATATAGCTGGAAAAATAAGGCAATGGAAAACGATATTGTCCTTACCTATAAAGTGGACCAACTCGGTTTCCTCATCTTGCCAATATGGCTTCCAGTCTTTATCGTGGTCCATGGCCCACTGTTTAGTTGCAGAGATATATCCTATCGGAGCATCAAGCCACACGTATAATTTTTTGCCCTCGGATCCGGGGATTTCTGAGGGTACATCTACACCCCAGCTCAGATCTCGGGTCATGGCTCTCGGGTGCAGACCACCTTCTATCCAAGACTTACACTGACCGAGGACATGATTTTTCCAGTCCTGAGGATCATGCAGTTCTTTTCCATCTAGTTTTCCAGTTTCTATCCACTCTTTAAGCCAAGTCTGATACTTGTCTAAGGGAAGGAACCAGTGAGTGGTCTTTTTTAGTATCGGTTTATTACCTGTAATGGTCGACGCTGGATTTATGAGTTCTGTAGGGCTGAGTGTGGACCCACAGCTCTCACACTGATCTCCATAGGCTTCCTCGTAATCACACTTAGGACAGGTACCCTTTATATAGCGGTCAGCTAGAAACTGCTTAGCTTCCTCGTCATAATACTGTTCTGATTCCTTTTCTACAAACTCACCTTTTTCATTGAGCACTCTGAAGAAGTCTTGAGCGGTCTCATGATGTAGAGCTTCTGAGGTTCTATGATATATATCAAAGGAGATTCCGATTTTATCAAAGGTGTCTTTGAACAGCTCATGATAAGTATCGACTATTTCTTGTGGCGTTTTCCCTTCTTTGGCCGCTCTTATAGTAATGGCAGCACCGTGCTCATCAGATCCACATATAAATGCGACCTCTTTATCCATAAGCCTAAGAAAACGTACGTAGATATCGGCAGAGAGGTATGCTCCTGCTAGGTGGCCGATATGCAAAGGACCGTTTGCATAAGGTAGTGCGGATGTAACGAGATGTCTTTTGAAATAACGCATTAAAAAAAATAATATACGAAGATAGCTAATATGATTACTAAAGCTAATTTATATGCGTTTTTTATTAAACGGAGAGTATAAATGTAGTCTACTTGTCTTCTATTGGATTGGTAGGATATTCATTGGGCAGAAAAGCATCTTTTTGAGGTAACTCAGAACATAAGAAAGGACTGACAGGCCTTATGAGTAAGTCGTCGACATAGAGTCTCTGATTTACATTATTGACAGAGATAATGATACGATCGACGTTCTTATCGATTAAGATTTTCATACTCCCGATTCTCCAAGAGTCTTGAATATTTTTAGAGGAGGCCATATCCATCTTATCCACTTTTATTTGGCTCGCTGTAGAATCCATCTGTATACATTTTATCCACGGCATTCCATATTTATAACTATCGGTATATACTGCTAGTGACAATTCTACTTCCAAAAATTTCTCTTTAAAAACAGAATCCTGTAACAACTCTGTACCGGACCATATTACTAGGTCTCGGTCAATCACCTTGCTTCCTTTTCCAGTTCGTTTTATAACAGAATTTGTCTCTTCAAAACCCTTGTAAATCCAATGTTCCTGATAATCCTGACACTTAAAAGATTCTACAGATATTTTTTTCAAAGCCTTCATGTCGAGGTGATAAAGGGTATGGTCTTTAAATTTTTTCAGTTCTCTAGATTTAGAAAGAAGCCACTCCTCTCCTAGTGTAAGTTTTGAATCTTTTCCTAGTAAGACTAGCAGAGGTCTGTCATCTAGTTTATTTACCCATGATCTATCCAGAGTAGGATGACCTGACAACTGAGCGATCTCATCAGCCCTATCTAAACCCATTCGCGAAAGCATAGCATTTATCATAGGTAGGCCTGTGGCAAGAGATAGTCGTGTGGCATTAAATTCTGTAGACCATGGGAAATCGACATGATATTTATCATTCCATCCGATCATAGCTGGTAAAGTATACAGAGCCTGATAATCTTCTGTATCTATACTGGCCGTTAATAAGTCCTGTTTTATCTTATCTAATCGCTCTTGGCTATAATGATTTTCGTACTGATTGAATTTTACATGTTTATCTAGATAGACAAAACACTCTATAGACCACAAAATAAATGGTAAAATAAAGAAGTACCTCCATCCTATTTTATGCTCATGGAGATAATTACGTACTCTATCGAGACTCAATATACTAAGCATCGAGACTGCATAATAAAATGGCCATGCAAACCTTCCAGAGGCTTTAAACATGGTAGCGGCAGGTAAGGCTTCCGCCAAAAATTTTAAAGAGCCCAAGGCATATACCAGAATAATAAACGCTGATACCAAAAGACAAAGCAAGGATGGCTTAGTCCGCAGTAAGTAGAGAATCAGTTTACGAGAACGATTAAAAAATACACCTATAGATGCAAAGAAAATCAGTATTGTGCTGACTATTCCTAGATTGGCGACCGATTCTATATTCGTTTTGGGCTTGTCGAGCAGCGTGCCTATCAGGCTAGTATACGGATATAAGAGACCACTAATTTTTATACGGTTTGCATAATATCCCCACTGGATACTGAGTCGATCCATCCCTGGATCTGTCCATTTTAAAAATATATAAACAGTTATAATGGCCATCATGCCTGATACTAATGTCCATAAAATTCTAGGGTTCCTATAAATCAGATAATAGACAATAGAAAACAATATGCACCATCCTGCTCCTAAGATTAGCAAATAGATATTATTAAACCCAAAAAAAACAAGAAGTAGAAATAAGAACAGATTGAATTTTAAAATCAATCCTTCAAATATTAATGATCTACTGACACTCACTAGAAAATAAATCACACCTGTAAATAGTACTGGATATGCAAGACCGTAGTGGGCTCGTAATCTCATAATCTGTGGTGACATAAACACCACGAGTAAGGCTCCGACAATCGACACCCACTTAGATACACCGAGTTTAGACAAGGTACGATGTGCAAAGACTGCAGCTATGGCAAAACAGAAATAATGAAACCCATGAACCCATCCCACTATATTATTCTTTACAAAAGAGATTCCGTTTAGCTGATTTAGAATCCATGATACACTGGCTTGTGCATCTGTCATAAGCAGGGATTCTCCTAGAGGATAGTTCATACTGGACAAATGCAGTCCTGAACCATACCAGCTGTAATAAACCATATTATAATAAAGAATCGCCGCATCTCCTCCAAAAGCATAGACATGGTCATCTAGGCTCAGAAATCGCATACCTAGAAAAAAGGCAAGTATTCCTAGTGCCGCAAAAAAAACAATCCAGCTGTCGACTCTTTTATGCATTATAGATGGAGCTATCCTTAAATTTACAAGACAATAATAAGCATACCTTCTATTTATATGGATATACAAGAGGCACTTACTCAGGGACACTCTACAGAAATACGTAACGAGATTATCGCTTATGTAGGTTCTAATCCTACTAGAATGAAAGAACTGATGGATTGTTATTTTTCTGATAACCTGAGATTAAATCAAAGAGCTTCTTGGCCTCTCAATTTTATAGCTCGCAAGTATCCTGAGCAGATGGAACCCTATCATGAGCAGATGATGGATGCCATGGAAAATCCATTACATAATGCTGTTTTACGTAATACGGTAAGAATCTATGAGGACATCGATATCCCTGAATCCATAGAAGGCAGATTATTTGAAAAGTGTTATGAGTATGTCGCTGATCCAAAAATGGCTACCGCAGTCAGAGCCTTCTCGCTAACCATCCTAGAAAAACTGATAATCAAGTTTCCAGAATTACAAAATGAGGTCATCGAACTGATAAAAGAGCAGGTTCCTCATGGGTCTGCAGGATTTAAGAATCGGGGGAAGAAGATATTGCGGAGATTGGGTGTGGGGAAGTGAGGTGGTTTATGATTTAACCAGTAGATAGCAACTAGAAGTATATGATAACATTTAAAAATAAAGATTTAGATTTCTTAATAATTATACCAGAAAAAATTATTGGAAATCTTGACATACCCGAACTTGTCGGCACATTAAATTTTGCTTCTTATGATGAAACCAACATTACAAAAAACATATTAGAAATTGAGAATTTCGATTATCAAGGAAAAACTTCAAATGTTCCTACATCTGTCGGAGTTTTTAAAAACTGTATTTATATTAAAGAGTCCAATAGAGTTACGGGAGGTGAAGAAATATATCAAAGAGGACTCAAGAGTATTTTCCCAAAATATGAATTGATTAGAATTACCAGAGATTATTCAAGCATAGGTATTTCCATCTACAACAATCAATTAGCAACATTAAGCATTTTTAAAAAAGAAGAGAATCCAAAATGCAAAGTGTGGAGAGATTTAAACAATCTCATTAAGATACCCATTGACAAAGACAAAGAATTTAATTGTACAAATAAAGAATTCGAGACTATTATTTCGAAGCTGCTATTTACTAAGATAGGACATGATAAACTAGAAAATATATTTCTAACCAAATACGTATTAGTAGATATTGAGGAAATCTTATACAATCATAAATATGAGTTAATATTTAATAAGCATTTCCCTAATCTTTCAAAATATCCCATATACCCTGCATTGGTAAAAGGTGTTGAACGAAAACAACTTAGTGAAGAAGATAAGGTGAAATATTTCCCGAATCACAAAGAATTACAAGAGATAATTGGTAGGACAATATCAGATATTACAAAAGATAAATTCAGAATACAAAGATCAGGTATACTGATTTGGAAAGAAAAAAACCACATTACAAGAATATACTTAGGTGGTAGTAGAGGTGATATTGAAATGGCCATATCACTACAATTTACTGAGTTAGAAAAATATTTGAAGAGAATTACTAAGCACAGTGGTTTAAACGATTATAATACCTCTTTAAAGTATTACATTAGTTTTTCTCGATATTTTAGAGGATGTATTAATTACAATAGTTATAATACTATTGCTAATAAGTTGTTTTGGAGAATAAATTTAATTGAGTTAGAAATTCTTCCGTTATTTCAACTTCTTAAAGATTTTAAAAGCTTCAATGAATTAATAAATTACAAACAGGACTCAAGATTCTTTACTGGAAAGAGCAGCTGGAAACCCAATAGAACTACACTTAACTTGACAAAACCTTTAGTATCGATTCTGGCCAAAGATGAAAACTGGGAAGGAATTTTAGAAAAAGAGGCTTTAATTTATATTGATAGTGCAGAAAAAAAGGACGAAATAAAACAACAATATCTAAAAATCAAAAATTCTTTTAAATGATTTGCTTTAGAATCACCTGTACTAATTTCAAGATTCTTGTTGAGCAAATATGCAGACTGAGCAGCACTTCACCTTTACAAATAAGGAACCTTACGCAACCGACCTTTTCCCAACTCCTTTTCTAGCCTTTAACTTATAAGGCCTAGTAAAAGCTAAGGGCTGCATTTTAAATCTATCGCAAAGCTTATTTACCATATCTAAGCTAATGCCTCTTCGATATCCTAGAATATCTGAGATTAATTGCTTAGAAACTTTAAGTTGATTGGCAAGTTCTGTTTTGCTAATTTCCTCTTCTTCGATGATATAAGAAATGAGTTCTACTGGATTCATTTCAGTTTTAGGTTGTGCGGTTCTATTCTCATAATCCTCTATTAGTAATTCGATTAGATTTATTTCATCGTTATATTTTATATGATCTTTATGAGTAAGTTTCTCATGAATCTCACAGTATTCATTGTACTGCTTATCATTTTCTACAATCTTATATTTCATATCTAATTACTTTTAAACATATCCACTTTACATACATCTATGGCGTCGTAGTCTTTATGAGTGCCGACAAATTTGATATAAAGATTTACTGTCTTGATTCTAAAACTATATCCACAAACGAGTCTAAATCTATTCCTTGCTATATTGAAAACTATTCTTGGTCTTCCATTTTTACAAGTCACTAAATCAGCTTTGCCAAACGTTTCAATTATATCTTTAGGCTTGTTCCAGTCCGAGTATTTTGCCCTTTGATAAAATTGCTTGAAAGCTTTATTTTTCAAATGGTCATTGTCGCAAAATGCTTCAACGTTCTTCCATTTGATAAACTTAGGTTTCATGATATAAATATAGAGCTTATTTAGATAGTACGCAATTGGCATACTGTATCGGTCGGTTGGGCTAAAATGTAAATTTCATTGAGGAATTTTAAAATAGAACTTACTTACCCAACAACAAATACCGACCAAACCCACTACTAAACAACACTTGTAACTCATTATCCTTATTATAGATAAGACAAGCCTCTACCCCACTTAAGGATTCTATAAACGCCTTAGAACCTTCTAATCCTTTTACCATACAGGCAGTGGCGTAGGCATCTGCATCCATACAGTTGGCAGCAATTACGGATACTCCGAGAAGTTTTGAACGTTCAGGAAATCCTGTTTTGGGGTTTATAGTATGGCTATATTTTTTTCCATCTACCTCATAGAAGTTGCGATAGTTGCCGCTGCTTGCCATGGCGACATCAGAGAGTGAGACTAGGATGTCTGCCTCGTTTGGTCGAGCATTTTCTTCTGGTCTACTTATGGCTATAGACCATTTTTTAGATTTTGGGCTTAGACCCGATGCTACTATTTCTCCTCCTATGTCCACTAGATAATCATCAATTCCTTTTTCAGAAAAATAATTTCCTAGTACGTCCGCTGCATATCCTTTGGCTATAGCCGAAAAATCCATCTCTGTATCTACATCAGATTTAGAAACAATAATTTTATCTTCTATCTCAAACTCTTTGACTAGATCCATCGATACAGATTTTAAAATATCACGGACTACCATACTGTCTAACTGCTTAAGTTTCTTCTTCTGTGTATATCCGAATCCATAAAAATTTACCAAAGGCATGACTGTCGGATCAAAATCTCCTTCTGACTGAGCATAGATTTCTTGAGCCCGTTTATAAACCTTGTAAAAATGAATATGAGGAGCCTTATTCAGCTCTAGTGGAACATCATTATAACTATTAAACAAGGAAATTATGGAGTTATCGATATAGGTAGAAAGACCATCATTTAGCTCTGCAAGTAGATCTTCTATGTCCTCTTGCATAACTGGTGGATGAATCAGGGTATCCCTATACGTTATTCTATAATAGGTACCCATAGTCTTACCACTCATGGCTACATAATCAGAAGTCGCAATACTACTTTCGTTTTTACATGAGCTCTGAAGTAGAGCTACAAAGAATAAAAAAGAAAGTACTCTCCACATCTATATTACTCCTTCTCTTTCTGCCTCTTCGCTGGCAGTGTTTAGATGTACAGGTTTGCTTTTTCTCAGTTTCATATTGAGGAATTCTACGATAAGAGAGAATGCTATGGCAAAGTATAGATATCCCTTAGGCACTACTCCTATCTCTCCTCCGAAAATACTGAGGTGAGCCAGATGACCTCCTTCTAGTATCAGCATAAAACCGATTAGAATCAGGAAGGATAAACCCAACATCTGTATGGTCGGATGCTTATTTACAAATCGACCGACTGGCACTGCAAATAGCATCATAATTACTACAGAAAGAACAACGGCAATTATCATAATTACGAGTGCTCCGTAAACTCCATTGGTCATTCCAACTGCTGTCAATATCGAATCAAAAGAAAAGACAATATTTATCAAGGTGATCTGGATTATGGCAGACCTTAGAGAGACTATTTTTCTAGAACCTCCACCTCCATGGTGGCTATCTCCCTCTAGTTTTTCATGTATCTCGGAGACACTCTTATATAATAAAAATAATCCTCCACCTATCAGTATAAGACTCTGTCCAGAGAATCCTGCTTTAAACCAAGAGGTGTCAATACTAATCCATGGATCCTTCATAGCGATAAGCCAGGTGATTCCAAACAATAAGGCAATCCTCATAACCATGGCTAGGACCAATCCGATATTGGTCGCTTTTTTCTGCTGATCTTCTGGCAACTTACTTGCTGCAATACTTATAAATATGATGTTATCCACCCCTAAAACAATCTCTAGAAAGGTCAAAGTCAACAAACTCAGCCAAACTGCCGAGGAAGCAAAATCAGGCATATCAAACAAGAAAAAGAATAATTCCATGGTAGGATTTTTTTACTTCCACAAGTTTAAGAAATATACCACTAAGTAATACAATTTGAATAACAAAATAGAGGATTAATACCGATTGAAATTCTATATTTCAGCTTTAAAAATACTCGCCTTAGCAGGCTAGGACTTCAGCCCGTCCGCATTTGCGGTTCACTCACTTGAATGTCCACTAGACATTCACCCGAACGGGATCGCTTGTTCATGCCTTGAACTTTGGATTTTAAATCTAGTATTTATTACCTCCATTTTATGATTCAAATTGCAGAAGGAACATATAAGATTTAGCTATATATTTTTAATCAGCAAATTAGTCCAGAAAGCTTATTTTTAGAATAACTATGAGAATAATTATAATAGTCTGCTGCTTCCTTTTCCAGATTACCACACAGGCACAGAAGCCTATTTACAATGCTGCATCTATCCATCATCCCGTTACTGCAAAAAATGGAATGGTAGCTACACAGCATCACTTAGCTTCTGAGGTCGGTCTATCGATATTGAAAAAAGGTGGCAATGCCTATGATGCAACTACGGCTGTCGGATTTGCTCTAGCAGTGGTCTTACCTAGAGCTGGCAACCTAGGCGGAGGTGGATTTATGCTACATTACAATCAAGAATCAGAAAAGGTCCTTGCTTTGAACTATCGAGAAATGGCTCCTTCTCTAGCCCATAAAAACATGTATCTCAATGAAAGCGGAAAGGTGGATAATAAGCTATTTAATCAAAGCTATCTATCGGTAGGTGTTCCAGGAACGGTAGCTGGAATGATTTACATACAGAACAAGCATGGTAAGATGAGTTTGCAAGAGGTGATGCAACCTGCTATCGATCTTGCTCGCAATGGGTTCCCTATAACACAAGACTTGTCAGATGCTCTCAAGACTTATAAGGAACGGATGCAGAAGTGTGCCGCTACAGCGAAAATATTCTATCCAGAAAATGGATTCTATGAAGCTGGTGACACATTAGTACAAAGCGATTTGGCTCAAAGCCTAGAACTGATTGCAGTACATGGAACGGAGGTATTTTATAATGGCCAGCTAGGAGAAAAAATCACATCAGGCATTCGGAAAAATGGAGGTATCATTTCACTAGATGATTTTAAAAAATATAAGGTCAAAGAGACAGAAGCCGTAAAAGGAACATATAGAAATGCAGAAATCGCTTCTATGCCTCCTCCTAGTTCTGGAGGGGTGCATCTGATACAGATGCTTAATATTCTGGAGCATCATGATTTACAAAGTCTGGGATTTAATTCGGCTGCTTATATTCACCTGCTTACTGAGTCGATGAGATATGCTTATGCAGATCGGAGCAAACATTTGGGAGATCCTGATTTTTGGGAAGTTCCTGCGGAAGGTCTTGTGAGTAAAAAATATGCGGAGGATTTAAATAAAAACATAAGTATTGAAAAAGCAACTCCATCAGAATCAGTAGCACCTGGAAATCCACATGCATATGAGAGCGACGAAACTACACACTACTCTATCGCTGATAAATGGGGAAATCTAATTAGCAATACCTATACTTTAAATTTTAGCTTCGGCTCAGGACTGATGATAGAAGGCACTGGAATCCTTCTCAATAATGAGATGGGAGATTTCTCTGCAAAACCTGGAACTGCCAATGCCTATGGTCTCATCGGAGGAGAGGCCAATAAAATAGAAGCTTTTAAACAGCCGCTGAGTTCGATGACACCGACTATTGTTTTTCAAGATGGAAAACCTATTCTCGCAACGGGTACACCTGGTGGCAGTAGAATTATCACCTCAGTTCTACAAATAATTTTAAACATCGTCGACCACAAAATGAATGTAGCAGAAGCCACTCATGCACCACGTATACACCATCAGTGGCTCCCAGACATCCTGTATTATGAGGCTCCATTTAATGCAGATACTTATGAGCTTTTAAAAAACAAAGGCCATAATCTTAAAAAACGAAATGCCATGGGAAGCACACAGTCTATACTTATAGAAGGTGGATGGTTTAGAGGTTCTTCTGATCCCAGGAGACCTGATGGAAAGACCTTGGGATATTAATTAATTCTAACTTAAAATTCTTGATCGTTGCTCAGGAGCAAACAACTTACAGCTTTGTGCCTCTCCAAACCATTTTTTACGATTAGCAGCTATCCATTTATAAATATAATCACGAAGCCTTATAGGTAAGATTCTGACTACTCCAGTTATTTTCCATAAACCACCAAGTTCTGCAAAGACAAGCAGAATCGCCTCTGAGTGAAAATGGATTTTATCTTCTCTATCGAGAAAAATAACACTGTCTATATCAGCAGATACCTTATCTCTAATAGCTTCAAAAACCTCACTTTCTATAGCTGCAAAGTAGATCTCATGCCTCTCTACTCTTCTGAGTAAAAAGCTACAGAGTTTATTGCACATCGCACACTGTCCATCATAAAATAGTATCGGTCGATTAACCATGGCGTAAAGGTCGGTTTTAATAATCTGTTAATAAGCATGAAATATTATCCCTTTATCAGAAAATGTTTAAAATTTATAGCTATGAGGGAAGGGATAGATAAATCAGTTGCTCTAATGGGATCAGTTCTGATTTTTATAGCTCTGGCTTACATCTATCGAGACATCATCTTATTGCCCAATATGAACTGGGCAAAGCGGAGTACGATTCTAGAAAGCCAGGTACTCAATAATATTGTACTGGCTGTGGCTATGAGTTTTTCTTTTATTCCTTTATTTCTGAGCTACTTTTTACGAATGGATAAGAAGTGGATTTATACCACTCAGTTTCTCGTCAGTTATTTACTTGGCTTTTTCTTTTTAAGCTCGTGTCTTAATTTTTTTAAGGACAGCATCTATCCGTTTACCTATGGACTGATTACACAAGAAATAAAAGATTTATCAGGGAGCGAGTTGTACAGATTGGCTTTAAGCCAAAATCCAATCTATCAGTATTTTCTAGGCTGGTCGATGCTGGCTACTGCGTTTCTCATCTGCTTTAGAAGAACACGTCCAATAGGAACCATTATGGCTACCGTTATCTCTGTCAATATATTTTTTATCTCTTCTGGTTATGAGAGCAGATCTGATAAGGCAATGCTGATGTTGGGCATGAGTAGTTTTCTGTTACTCTCAGAATGGCAATGGTTTTCATCTTTATTTCTTTTTAACCAAAAAGTAAAACGTCGGAAATTTCCATTTGTAAAGAAGGGCAAATCATATGAGGTTCTAACTATTTCTAAACTCATCTGTCTAGTCGGCACATTGATCTTTTTCCATTTTAAAAAGGAAAACAACTGGTACTATGCTATGAAGCAAAAAGAAAATCCTATCGTCGGAGCATGGAAACTAGACTATAGTAATAGCGATATAGAACGTAATCAAACCAAAGAATTTTTAGAGGCAGAGACGCTATTCTTTGACAAAGGCAGCTCTGGTTTTATAGAATTAAATGACAGTATTTCAGGATTTAAATATCTATTGGATCCAGAGCACGACCAGTTCGACATGTATGCATTCAATAAATTAAGAGAGATCGACTTTAAAGGAAAGTACGAACTCATAGATCAGGACACTCTTTTATTTAAGGGTAAGAATCAGAAAGACTCGCTGATTATCAGGATGATTAGGGAGAAGGAGTATGATCGGTATTTGCAGCGGTAGTTCAAGTCGCTAAAGTGACTTGAAAACAAATAAATCCTTAAAGATTATAAAAGTCCTTTATCTTAGAAAAAAAATATTATCATGCGACCAACTATTTCAAAGCTTTCGCTTTTTTGTTTTTCTTTTTTATTCTTTACGACTCATATTTCCATTTTGTACTCTCAACAGTCAGTAAACGTTCCTGAAGACTATTCCACAATTCAAGAAGCCCTAGATGCCGCTATACCTGGTATTACAATAAATGTAAGTTCAGGCACCTATTTTGAAAATTTGGTTTGGCCTAATGTCGATGGAATCAGTCTTATCGGAGTCGATGGAAGAGAGAATACGATTATAGATGGAAATGCAAGCGGTAGAGTAATTCTTATTGAGACATGGTTCGATAGGAATATTGCCATAAGTGGCTTTACTATTCAAAATGGTTTGCTAAATAATGGAGGAGATGGTGCTGGCATTTACAGTATGGAGGGAGCGATTAATCTTAAAGATTTAATAATTCAAAACAACAGAATTGAAGGTGATGGGGCGGATGGAGGAGGTGCCCGTATAGAACGCTTTAATGGTGAAATCGATAACTGCATTTTTAGAAACAATACCTCAAATACAGAAACAAAGTCTTACGGAGCTGGGCTGAATGTACAAGTTGAATTCAACTCTAAAATCAAGAATTGTGAATTTTATGATAATCATGGCAACTCTAATTCCTCCTGTCTTGGAGGTGGCTTGTATGTAAATTCTGTACCAATTATAACTAATGAACAACAAGAACTTAAAATTACAAATTGTTCATTCACAAATAATTCAACAAGCTCAAGTGATAGGTCATCCGGAGCAGGAATCCATATATTTTCCACTGATGATTTATTTTTAGTTAATATTGATTCAAGCCTTATTAGCGGTAATACTACAAACAACTCTGACGTATCAATAGCTGGAGGCATATATGCTAAACTCATAACTATGCAAATTAAAAATTCAGTAATTGAAAATAATACCTCGGAACTTATTAGTGGAATATATTGGAGATTCGTTGGTAATCATACTAGCTACCTGACGATAGAAAACACAAAAATACAGGATAACAAAATCTCTGGAAATTCTTTTGGATCTGTTATCGTTTATAGTGGTGAAGCCAATCTAGTATTTAGAAATGTTATAATTAGTAATAATCAAGGAAACATAATAAATACTGAAAATGTGGACAGAGCTTCACTTAAAATTCTAAATTCAACCCTAATTAATAACGATGGACCGCTTAATATAGAGGGCACTCATTTTGAAGCAACCAATACTATATTTTGGAATCCTGGGCATCTGGAACTTGAAGAAAGTACAACATGGGACGAACCAAATACCTTTGACATAAAAAACTGTATAGTTCAGAATACATTAACAGGAGAAAACATAATCGCATCTGATCCACTTCTTCTAAGTGAAGATATTTTAATCCCTTCAGAAAACTCTCCATGCCTAGGAGCTGGAACACTAAACGATTATACCCTCACTGATATAGATGGAAACGATAGACCTATGCCTCTAAATTCAAATCCAGACATAGGAGCCTATGAGATAAATGAAAGTCTCTCCTTTATCCGAGTAAAATTCTATTATGATGTAGACCAAGATGGAGTCAAAGATTCTGATGAAGAATACATATCTTATGGATCAGTGAGATTACAGGATGAAGTCTTCAATAATTTTACGGAAAATGGAATGATCTTACGACTAGAACAAGATGAGTACAAGCTTTCTTATGATGATAGGACTTCTAGTGGATGGTTTACTACTACGGATGAAGAATACAACTTTGAAGTAAACTCAGATGATTTTTTCGAAGAGTTTGAATTTGGCTTGTATCCTGATGTTCTGTTTACAGATGTAGCCACTTTTATAGAAGGAGATCCACTGAGATGTGGAGAAGAAGTCGATATGTCTGTAAGCATTCAGAATTTAGGTACAGGAATCGAAGAAGGTGTTTTATGGTTAGACATCGATGACAGAATAGAAAATTTCACTTTTACTGTAAACCCTGATTTTACAAATTCAACTCATAGAGTAGGTTGGAGTTTCTCAGATTTATATCCTTTTGAGACCTTTACTGTGGACTATCGCATTACTGCTCCACTTATAGAAAACGAAAATCAACTTGGCGATATCTATACTTTTAAATCCAGTTATGAAAACTCGGGAATTAGAGAACTCATGTGTTATGATACTGAGTTGCGATGCTCCTTTGATCCTAATGACAAGCTCGTGAGTCCTAATCGAGAGGATCAATTAGCTCTTCTCGACGACCATCTCTTCTACACGATTCGCTTCCAAAATACAGGAAACGATTATGCCAGGAATGTTATCGTGAGAGATACTTTAGACTCTAATCTAGACCTAAGAACTTTTACAGTGGCCTCAACTAGCCATCCTGATCAACTCAATGTCATAATCGGAGAAGACCATGCCATTGCTTTTGAATTCTTGGATATTTATCTTTTAGACAGCCTAACAAACTTTGAAGCAAGTAATGGTCATGTCTCTTACTTTATAAAACCATTAGAAGGCTTACCAGAGGAAACAGTCATAGAAAACACAGCACACATCTTTTTTGATTTTAATCCAGCTATCGTCACTAATACTACTAATAATATTCTAGTAGAGGAATTCCCAACAGTATCTAATAAAAATGTTTTTATAAACCCTATACTACTCTATCCTAATCCTACAGACCAGTTTCTTAACTTTAGTCAAAGGATAGACAGAGGTAAAATCTATGATATTAATGGGGCAATGATTGAAAGTTTTGGCAGCAGCCAAAGTGCAGATGTGAGCTCACTTTTAAATGGAATCTATTTTATAGAACTGGAAGTGGATGGGAAAATCTGGAAAGAGAAGTTTGTTGTGATGCGGTAGAAAAATACTGAAGATGTGATAGGTTTAAGCTATCTTAAAACAAACTTAAAACTATGAACACATCCACTCTTAAAAAATTCCTTTGGAATTGCATACTTATAAATGCCGCTGTACTGGGAGTAATGTTTATTATTCTAATGGCTTCTGACTATGTCTATAAGATTCATAGCCTATGGTTTAAGGGAAGTTCTGTGCAATTTAAGAATATGCTTTACAGCTTGCTCAGTTATTATAAACTGGCTTTCTTTTTCTTTAATGTGGTGCCATATATTGCTTTGAGGATGATGAAGGAAGATTAGTATGTATAGCTTTCTAAGTAGGACATTTTCATTTTTTTCATTGCCAAAAAAACGAAACAAAAAACGCTAGAACAGCTAAATGGCTCCGCCTACCTGTTCGGCCGCCCGCATAATAAGTCATTTAATTTTTCCGCAATGCTATCTAAGAAAAAAGGAAATTTACTCCTTCCATTTTAAGGGAAGGCTGGGATGGGTTTCCTACCCTTTCTTACCCGTCATCCTTCTAAAAAATTTCTTCTCATACTCCCAGAAGAAATTAAACTGTCCGAATAGAAAACCATAGATAAGTAAGAAGAGATTATAAATCGGAAGGATTAGAACGAAATACAGAATACTAAAAAGGATAGATTTTTCTCCATCACCTACAAAGAATGCAACGACAGGTTTTTTAAGAAACATAATCGTTGTTCCTGTACAAGCAAAAACAATCAAGATGATTACCATCTGCTTAAAATCCACACCCCATTTTTTCTGCAATCTCTCAGTCCATGCTGCCATTCTTCTATTTCTTTATTTTCTTGTTATTATTCTACCCAATCTGCTACAAACATGTTGGTCTCTCTAGTGCCGCCGTTATTTCTATTAGAAGAGAAAGCCAGTTTCTTTCCATCAAAAGAAAACATCGGAAATGAATCAAAGGCCTCATCAAAAGAGATTTGCTCTAACCCAGTTCCATCTACATTTATCATATAGAGATTAAAAGGAAATCCTCTTTCTGATTTATGGTTAGAAGAGAAAATTACTTTCTTCCCAGAAGGGTGAAAAAATGGAGCCCAGTTGGCCTTTCCTAAATCAGTAATCTGTCTCAGATTAGAACCATCGACATTACAGACATACAGTTCCATTTCTGTAGGCTGCACTAGACCTTGCTCTAGTAAATCTTTATATTCTTTTTTCTCTGCCTCCGTTTCTGGTCGAGAGGCTCTAAAAATTAACTCTTTACCATCAGGCGAAAAGAAAGCTCCTCCATCATATCCTAGACCATGAGTTACCTGCTTCTTATCAGAGCCATCGATATTCATCGTCCATAGTTCTAGGTCGCCAGATTTAGTAGAGGTATAAACGATAAGATCGCCATTAGGAGATACAGTCGCTTCTGCATCATAGCCTGGATTATCTGTAAGTTGGGCAGTAATATTTCCTTTGAGGTCTGCAACGAATATATCGAAGGTCTCATAAATCGGCCATACATACTTATCTCCACGTGGTGGCTCAGGTGGACAGTTTTCGTTATAGTGATGTGTAGAGGCATAGAGGACATTCTGATTGCCAGGCATAAAATAAGAGCAGGTCGTTCTACCCTTTCCTGTACTTAAAAGAGGAGCTACAGTTTTACGATCTCTCTTAAAATCTTCTAGGTAAATCTGATCACAAGGAGCATTCCATTTTTCATTTTTGGCTTGGAAAACCAATTTCTGATCATCAAAACTCCAGTAAGCTTCGGCATTATCTCCACCGAAAGTGAGCTGTCTTATATTTTTAAAATGTTTCTCTTGAGGATAGCTTAGGTCATCTAATAAAGCAGATTCTGTTTTAGCTGCAGAACCATGATGACTTCCGTGGTCATGCCCAGTGTGATCGTGCCCGCTGTGATCATGCCCGTCATGATTATGACCACTATGGTCGTGCCCGCTGTGATCATGTCCATGATGATCGTGTGTATGCGTATCTGGACCATGTTTATGATCAGATTTACAACTAATAACCAGAGCTACAATGCATAGCAAACAAAAAGCTTGTAATATTCTCATTTCGATTTTACTTTATCAGCTAAGGGTAAAAATCCTCCTTTAAGCGGCAAATGTACTTGTATAAACATTAATATTGTAGAGTTGTTGAGCTTTTTGACAATAGGGTGATTTTTAACAAATTAACATTAAATGAGACTCATTTATTTCTTCCTTTTTATAAGCCTAATAGGATGTAAATCGACCATCAGATTAGACGAGCAGCACTTCTCCCCTCAGATGGAAACTACTCTTAAAAAAGATGTCGCCTACCTTGCTGATGATGGACTAGAAGGCAGACTGGTAGGTACCGAAGGAGAAGAAATGGCAGCTTCTTATTGCGTAAAAAGATTTAAAGAAATAGGCTTAAAGCCAATGCCCGATTTTCCAGAATACAGACAACGATTTACGCTTACTAAAAAACCAAATCCCCACTCTCTCACTCCTACCGGAGAGTTTGTCACTCAAAATGTAATCGGCTGGATAGACAATGGAGCTGCCAATCATGTTATTATCGGGGCTCATTATGATCACCTCGGCTATGGACATTTCGGAACCTTATGGGATGGAGAACCAGAGATACATAACGGTGCAGATGATAATGCCAGCGGGACATCTGCTATTATGGCTATTGCCAAATCTCTAATAAACGGACCCAAAAACAACAACTATATTTTTATTCTATTTTCTGGAGAAGAGATGGGTTTATGGGGTTCTAATTACTTTGTAAAAAATGCCAATATAAATCTCACACAAGTAAATTATATGCTTAATCTAGATATGGTCGGCAGACTTAACGCTGAACGGACTCTAGCTCTAAACGGAACTGGAACCAGTCCAGTATGGAAAGACCTTCTAGACAAGAGTAATCACTCTAAGCTAAAACTGGTCAAATCTGAATCTGGAGTCGGACCATCTGATCATACTTCATTTTACAATAATGACATTCCAGTCATTCACTTTTTTACTGGACAACACAGTGACTATCACAAACCGAGTGATGATGCCGATAAAGTAAATTATAAAGGAATCACTGATGTAGTAAAGTACATCACTACCCTAGTTCATAATCTAGACTCCAAAGGAAAAATTGCATTTAGCAAAACAAATGATGAGTCAGAAATCGTTCCTGACTTCAAAGTAACCCTAGGCGTAATGCCTGATTACCTCTTTGACGGAATGGGTATGCGTATAGATGGAGTTAAAGAAGGACGACCTGCTTTTAAAGCCGACATAGTAAAAGGAGACATCGTTATAAAACTCGGAGAATACGAGGTAAAAGACATGATGTCCTATATGAATGCTCTTAGTAATATCGAGCCAGGAAGTACTGTGAAGGCTACTATAATAAGAGAAGGTAAGACTATGGAGAAGGAGGTGGGGTTTTGAAACAAACTCAAACTCAAGTATCAAGTGCAAACTCAAA
>CAZDWO010000032.1:1006-10937 GCA_964509175.1 uncultured Saprospiraceae bacterium | reverse complement strand
CAAACTCAAACTGAAAACTAAGTAGGAGGTACATTTCCATTTAACGATATGGAAACTTGAATTTGCACTTGAACTTGCACTTGAACTTGCCTTCTACATCGGATCCACGTTTATATTTATTCTTACAGATTTAAATCCTGGAGATATCTGAGTTTGATTTTTTGCATCAATGAGAGTGCTTTTAATCTTGTTCATTGCTTTTCCATCCTTTTCTAGTTTTATTAAGACCTTCTGTAAATACATTCCTCTGAGTCTTGCTACACCTGGTTGGGATGGACCGATTACTCTATTTCCGAGTGCATGTTTTAAGATCTTAGAAAAATAGAGAGCGGCCTCAGCTACCGTTTTTGCTTGTTTGTGTTTTAGGGTAATATCGATTAATCTAAAGTACGGTGGGTAAACAAATCGCTGCCGTTCTTTCATTTCTCTCTTAAAAAATCGACCGAAGTTTCCATCTATCGTTTCTAAGATGACTGGATGTGTAGGCTGGAAAGTCTGAATGATAACCTGTCCTTGACGATGCTTTCGACCTGCTCTACCACTTACCTGAGTAAACAACTGAAAGGCTCGTTCTCCTGATCTAAAATCTGGAAACTGCAGTGTCATATCTGCATTGAGAATACCGACGATTCCTACGTGCTCAAAGTCTAGACCCTTGGTAATCATCTGAGTACCTACCAGGATGTCTATTTTTTTATTGGCAAAGTCTGTGAGGATGGTCTCGTAAGCTCCCTTTGCCTTAGTTGTATCGTAGTCCATACGAGCTACCTTGTAATCGGGAAAGAGTTTAAGTATTTCTAATTCGATTTTTTCTGTACCGATTCCTCTCTGTGTAGGGTCTGGTGTTCCGCAGGCTGGACAGGTCAGAATCATTTTTTTTCTCAGCCCACAGTAGTGACATTTTAGTTCGTCGAAGTATTTATGGACGGTTAGACTAACATCACAGTTAGTACATTCTGCATGCCAGCCACAGGCATCACAGGACAGTGTAGGAGCATATCCTCTTCTATTCTGGAATATCATAACCTGCTCTCCTCTTTCTAAAACATCTAGCATCCCATCTCGGAGATCTCTACTAAATCCAGATTTTACGAGATTCTGTTTATACTGCTTTTTAAGATCTACTACCTGTATCTCAGGCAACTCTACTTTACCGAAACGCTCTCGCATCGATACGAGTCCATACTTACCGAGCTCTGCATTATAAGCACTCTCTAGAGATGGAGTTGCTGTCCCAAGTAGCACCTTACATTTATACAAACTAGCCAAAACGATAGATACGTCTCTACCGTTATATCTAGGTGCAGGATCATGTTGCTTGTAAGAGCTATCATGCTCCTCATCAACAATTACAAGTCCTAGATTATTAAACGGAAGGAATAAACTCGACCTTGCTCCTATTATTATTGGTTGCTCATCTGCAGCAGCTTTCCATAATTCCACCCTTTCTGCATTGCTCATTTTGGAATGATAAACTCCTACCTGATCTCCAAAGGCAGCTCGCATACGCTCGACTATCTGAGTGGTCAATGCTATCTCAGGAAGTAGATAGAGCACCTGTTTGCCCAAATCTAATTGTTCTTGTATGAGATCGATATACACTCTGGTTTTTCCTGATCCAGTAACTCCATGTAACAGAACCTGATCCAGCTTTGTATAAGCCTCTTTTATTTCTGCAAGTGCCTGTTGCTGATCATCTGATAAGGGTGGAAGTTCTTGCTTTTCTATTATGCCTTTATATAAGAGTCGACTTACTTCTACTTTATCCAAGGCGATAATTCCTTTTTTTTCCAAGGCTTTGAGTACAGAACTATTGCTACCACTTAGTTCGTAGATGTCACTATTAGGGATGTCTATACTTTTCTTTGAGAGCTGATAGATGGCGAGGATGGTCTTGGTTTGTTTTTCTGATCTAGCCACTTGATCTAGAACTTGGGATAAGAGATTCTTATCTTCTTTATACTTATCTACCAGTCTTACAACTCCTATTTTTTTTGGTTTGTACTTACTTTTTAATTCTTCTTTTACATAGACTACTTCTTTATCTAGAAGTGCTCGGATTACTGGATAGACTGTTTTTTTATCGAGGATGGATCTTATCTCATTTATAGTCAACTCTGTCTGAAGATGTACCGCCTCAGCAATCATATATTCCTCATCTGTCAGTCCCTGATAATTTTCATCAAAGTTGGGATTGATATAAATCTTGGTTTCCGAGGTTAGTTTTAGACCTGAGGGCAGTGCAACATTCATCACTTCTCCTATGGTACAGACATAATAAGAAGAGATCCATTTCCATAATTTATATTGTCTACTATCGATAATCGGTTTTGTATCTATAAGCGATACAATTTTACGAGGTCGATAATCTATGTGTAGCTCATCATGTAACTGAGTGACTAAGGCTGAGTAGAGCTTGTTTTTTAAGGGAACCTCTACCCTACACCCAAAGGCAATATCCTCGCGTAGTTCTTCTGGTACGATATAGCTGTATTCCTTGGGCACAGCAAGAGGCAGGATTACAGTAGCATATTGGTTCTTAGTACTCAGTGGTGATGATTTTAAATCGGATGCAAGGTAATACCTATTAGAAGAATATCTCTTGAGCGAGTCTAAAAGTATTTGCATGAGCATCTACGATTATGCGGATATCTTCTGAGTATCCACCGCCCATGCTTATTGCGACAGGGATATTATTTAGTTTACAGAGTTCTAAGACGTATCGGTCTCTTTCTTTGGCTCCAGCCAAAGACAATGACAATCTACCAAGCTTATCTGATTCCAGGATATCAGCTCCAGCGAGATAAAAGACAAAATCAGGTCGTTGTTCCTCTATCAGTCTCGGCAGGGTGTTTTTTAAGGATTGTAGATAGAAGGCATCTTCACATTTATCTGGTATCGGAATGTCTAAATCCGACTTCTCCTTTTTGGCTGGATAGTTCTTAGCTCCATGCATAGAAAAGGTAAAAACCTCTGGTCGGTTTTCAAATATTTTGGCAGTACCAATTCCTTGATGAACGTCTAGATCGACAATCAATATCCTCTCAGCCTGGTTTCGATCTAGCATCAGATTACAGGCAATTGCAAAATCATTATAGATACAAAATCCTTCTCCATGGTCTGCATAACTATGATGTGTACCTCCAGCAACATTCATCGAAACACCATGCTCCATGGCATGTATGGCACAGAGATAGGTTCCTTTGGAGATGTACTTGCCTCTCTCGACGAGAGCAGTGGTCATGGGAAATCCGATTTTACGTATCTCCTTTGGCGTAAGCTGTTGCAAATTTAATCTCGTCAGAAAATCTTCTGTATGTGTCAATAATAACTCCTCATGGGTCAACTGATCTGGATGAAAAAATTGGTTTTCATCTACAGTACCTTCATAGATGAGTTGCTCGGGAACAAGCTCGTACTTTATCATCGGGAAGCGATGACCTTCTGGAACCGTGTATTTATAAACTGGAGAGTAGGCTATTTTTAGCATGGAGTTATGAGTACTCTATGTTTTAAGTTGATATTCTTGAACAAGAACATCAGCTGCAATTTTTAAACGGTTCGATAATTTACGAATCATTTTTACAGTCAGTTTTCTACGCTTATTTAAAACTTCAGAAACGATGCTTTTTGTACCTATTTCCTCTACTAGATCTTTTTGTTTTAGATTTAGCTCTTCCATCCGTATCGTGATCGCATCTATCGGATCAGGTGACGAAATAGGATAATGTTCCCTCTCGTATTCTTCTATTAGTAACGCAAGAAGCTCTCCTTCCTCTCCATTCTTAGAAATAGGATCAGCATCAAATATTTTATTTAGTCTCTCTAAGGCCGACTCGTATTCTGTTTCTGTCTTAATAAGTTTCATCTTAAATATTGTTTGCATCTATTTTATCATATTCCGCATGAGTTCCTATAAAACGAATAAACATCCAAGATCTCACGTAATTGATTTTGGCCACTAAGCGATAACTGTTACCCTTTATATTGAATACAACTCTGGAATTTTTCAAAATACTTACAGTCGCATAAAAAGATTTGATATCATTCGGGGTCTTCCATTCAGCCTTACTAGCAGTTTCATACCAAGTCTCTAAATAACTTTTAGAATCAGGATAGTCCTCCCAAAATTTAACTAATGTTCTCTTAGCTACTATTCGTTTCACTATCGAAAGGTACAATAAAAGTTCGCATAATGCAAACTATTTGAATTCCAGAATCCAACTATTTACTCTATCACAGTAACATTGCCGCTCAGCTGCACTGGGTCATTATTTGCATCGACGACCTCGATGTAATAAGTATAGACTCCATTTACAACTTTACGATCTTTAAAAAATCCATCCCATCCTTGTGACTCATCGTTAATTTCTGTATTCTCTGCCTCAAAGATTAGTTCGCCCCAGCGATCATAGATGTTCATTACTGTAACTGTTCCGATATCATCTATTCCTTGTACAAAGAAGACATCATTAAAGCCATCCCCGTTAGGACTAAAGATATTAGGAACGTAAAATTGTATTCTAAATAAGGTCGGTATTGATATGACTAAAGAGTCCTCACATCCACTTCCATAACTCAATGTAGCTGTATATACCTCATCAGTCAATCCATTAAAAATAGGATTTAGACAATCGGTACAACTTAGTCCCTCGGTAGGATTCCAACTTATGGAAGTAGGTGGACTGTCCGTTATTATAGTTATCTGCTGAGAGATTCCATCAAGAAGAGGCTCTATTGTAAAACTCAAATCCGGCAACTCAAATTCCGCAAAGACCATTACAATACTGTCACATCCATTTGCAGCACCACCCGGAATAATAAACTCTCCAGTAGGATTATTTATATCAAAGGTCACTCCTTCTAGTTCAATTACATCTTCAGGACAGAGCGTTAAATCTAACGTACCTAATGCATCTTCTTGTAGAACTAGCTCTACCATTAAAACAACATCACATCCATTATCTGCTTCATTGGGAATGGATACAGTACCACTTGTATTATTTTCGTCGAAGATTTCTCCACCGATTACCAGCATGTCTCCGTTACACACAAAGGTGTCTAAATCTTCGGCTTGATTAGATAATAATTGTAAATCTATCGTCACGATACTATCACAACCCGCTGCTGTAACAAAGAATTCCACACCTTGAGGCATATCTTGGTTATAGACTTCTCCATTTACAATTACTTCTTCATCTGGGCAGATTTCGGGATCTAGGGTTACATTTATTTCATCTAGAATGGTAATACTTAATAGCTCCTCAGCCATACAATTACCATCCATAAAGTACATGTACAAATCCATGGTCTCACTTATAATATCTCCTGCATCAAACGAATTTCCTGTTCCTCCTTGTCCTTCAAAATACATCGGAGTTCCACTGAGCTCACCAGTAATTACTGGCAAGACGTACATATTACACTCTTCTATCGGTCCTGGATTATCTATAGATGGTTCGATTATATCTATTGTAATTATACCTGTGTCTTCACAATCACCAAACTGATCAAAAGTATAAATCGTCGTACTCATTGTAATTACATCACCTACATTGAGCATATTGCCCATTCCATCTGGAGCATCAAAGTATGCCTCATTTCCAGTCAATGCAGTTCCTGTAATCGGAGGTAATATTATTTCTAAACACTCAGATAGTGTTACATCTTCTAAATCTATAGGTTCTCTTATTATCAGCTCCATAGTTTCTGTACTCTGACATGGTGTTCCCATATTTACCTGATATCGGATCTCATAGGTAGTCGGAAGAAGTGTTCCTAAATCTAAAATATTATCAGGAAGATCCTGCCCATCTAAGAACCAGACTCCTCCTATATCTCCCCCGGTTAAAAGGACAAAAAGATCTAGCATCTCATCGCTACCACAGATGGTCGTATCACGACCCATTCCTGTAACTGGCTCTGTAGCACAATCTACTGAGCATGGCTCTGGAACATCTACAAAAACCTCAGCAGTACATAATGGATCATTTCCATCAAAAATAGTAAGCATAAAATCTGCCACACCAGCTATCGGAACAGGTCCGAACATCGCAGGTGCTACATAAGTACCATCTTGGAAGCTACTCGATTCCCATCCTGTGGCGGTAGAATTTGTAGGAGTCACATTTATCTCGTAAGTAAATAAATCATCGGTCGGATCATCTGGAGTACCATTTGCATCACACTCTATGTTTAAAACTTCTGCTTCTATAGAACAAATAAATACCACACATGTAGATGGATCTACTGTTATTTCTGTAGTACAACTTGGGTCATCCACATCCACTAGGGTAAACATCTGTGGAGAACCATCTCCTACTGCAAAAGGTCCTATCTGAACATTATTTAGATATGGATAAAGTGTAGCATCACCTTGTATCATATATGCTGTTCCAGCATTAGTCCCAATCGTATTTAAAATAAATTCAAAGGTATCATCACTGCCATCTAAGGGTGTCCCATTATCATCACAGATTACATTTTCTATCGAACCTTCTAAACTACAGGTCGTAGAACACGGTAATGGAGACTCTACTAGCATATCATCCAAACAGGTTCCTGTTGCATCAGTAAATTCTAATAGTACAGAGGCTCCGAATATAGGGTACGGCCCAAAAGAAACCATAACCCCAAAAGGTCCATTGGGCTGAGCTAGATCATTTGAAGTCCAGTCTGTTCCTAGTCCGGCAGTACCGTTTATAATTAAATCTATAAAGTAAAAATCATCGGATGGATCGTCTGTTCCATTGTCATCACATCTGGTACCTAGGTCTTCTATAGACAATTCTTCGTCTGAGCAAAGAACTGCGGTCAAGGTGAGTGTAGCAAGACAAGTAACATCATCATTATCTATGATCTCTACATTTATATCTCCTCCAGTAGATGGATATGGTCCGAAAGTAAATATAGATGTATTATAATCTCCAGCTGTTGCCAAAGGATCATTGGCAGTCCATCCAGTAAGTCCTGCTGTATTTAAAATTTCTACTTGATAAGAAAAGAAATCATCTGTCTCATCACAAGGCGTACCATTATCATTACAAATCGCCGCTCCTATAATCATCGCAGTTATATCACAAGAAGGATCTATAGAACATGGGTCAGAAGAAATCTCTAGTGTATTGAGGCAGGAAACATCATCATTGTCCGTAACCGTTATCGTAATATCTGATCCATTGGCTGATCCATTATCTAACTGGAAAGAATTTACAAAGCCATAATTTCCTGTTACCGGTGTAACTGTTCCTAAACTCGAGGTGACCATATATCCAGTTCCTAAATCCATTCCTGTAGGATTTAAATCGAAGGTTATGAAGTCATCTGAGGTATCATTAGGAGTACCATTATCATTGCAGGCTACATTATTTTCTATAGTAGCATCACAGATATCTATGGAACCGCAGTCTAAGAAGAGTGCTAACGGTTGTTGATTGGAATCAGCGATTTCTACATCTGTAAATACTATATCTACAAAAGAGCCATTGGCTCCTATTAAATCAAAACAAAGCTCAAATAAAACTTTACCATCTGCAAGTGTAACTGGATTGGCAGCACTAAAATCGAACCATACCAACCTAATTGTATCCATTCCCATTCCATCATCAAATGTTCCAAGGTTGGACATACCTAAACCAACTACATCTTGACAAAAATTTTGTGCTCCTGTAAATGAGATTAAACTTCCATCATATATAAAGTTGGCTTCCATACTCTGGACATCCGCAAAGTTTTGCACTGAAACTTCAATACATTGATTAGAACCTGAAGGTCCTTGCTCATCTGTTCCTATTAAACTTGTCCCTCCGGGGGATCCAGTATTACATGCTGGATTGCCCAAATTTGGAGAACAGCCACCTAAATCTATCATACAATTGCTCGTACAGTCTTCTATTAGAATCTCCATAAAAGCCATCTCATCACACATCGTGGTTGGTGTAAAAGCAAATACGTTTATTCCTAGATTTAATGCACTAGGATTTACCTGATCCGTAGGTGTCCATATTCCATCTATCCCTTCCAGCGACGTACTAGGCAAACTAAAGGTCATCGTTTCTGTATTACAGAAAGGTCCGAGTTGATCAAAGCTGGGAAAAACAATATCTATTACTTCTACCTCTAGCATAAAGTCCGTTGCACAATCATCTGCAGTAAATGTATAAATTATCAATCCAGGAGTTGAGGTATCTATCGGTCCATCCCAGGTTCCTGTTATTCCATTATCACTCGTAGGTGGCAGCAGGTCAGGATTATCATTTAAGCAATAAGTATCATTTATATTAAACAAAGGATCTTCAGGCATTAAGATTTCTACATCCATCATGGCATCCTCTGTACACAACTCTGTAGACATAAATGTATAACTGATAATTCCAGGTGTGGAAGTATCGATCGGTCCATCCCAGGTTCCTGTTACTCCGTTTATCGACATAGTCGGAAGCATATCCGGTACATTATTTTGACAGAAAGGTCCCAATTGGGCGAATGCCGGAAGTATTGGATCTATAAAATCTATAGTAATAGGATTTGCATCAAAGGTTCCTTGGCATCCACCCTCTGTAATATCTGTTAGCACTAGTGTTAATTGAAGACCTATAAATAATTCTGGTATAAATAAAGTGTTTCCACTAAACGAAGGAAGAAAATCAGTCGTAGAACAGATGGTAAACATCCCATCCACTGTACTAAGTGGAATGGTAAATGGAAAACTTAAGCCTGCAGCGGATATTATAAAATCAACATCGTAAGGTCCTCCATTTCCACCTGAAACACCAAAGGTAACGTCGACACACTCACCTGGGCAGACTGTTGTATTTGTAGATGTAAGTTCTGCATGAGCCGTTGTACTAGAAATTATTTCTACATCCATAGTTACCGGAACTGCACAATCAGCATCCGGCGTAAATGTGTAGGTTTCGGTACCTAACATATCAGTGAGAATAGCACTATCCCAGCTCCCCTCGATTCCATTTTCGGAAACTATCGGCAATTCATCAGGCATTGCATTTATACAATAAGGTCCCAGCTGGATAAACGTTGCTATTAATACATCAAATACACTGATACTCATAGTCGTTTCCCTTATACAATTATCAAACGGCGTAAAGGTATAAATTGTCACACCTTCTATCGTAGTATTTATCGGACCATCCCATGTTCCTGCAAAACCTTCAATAGAATTTAATGGAAGAACATCTGGAACATCATCGATACAATAAGGCCCTAGTTGTGTAAAAGTCGGTACTTGTTGTGCATCAATTATTAAGTCTACTTGTGCAGTTGCTTCAATACATGGTCCTGTTCCATCTGGGTCATCTGTAGTAACAGTTAGAGTTACTATTCCTGCTGCAATATCATTTGCTCCAGGTGTGTAATCTGTCTTAGGATTCATAGCTGCAGAGAATATTCCATCTCCACTTGTTGTCCAATTGACGGAAGTCGCAGAACCTCCTAATACTGCAGATAAACTTGCTATCTCATCTTCACAGATTGCAGCTAGCATATCTATACTTACCATCGCTGGATCCATACAACCGCAGTCTTGAACTTCTACTGTCATGGTAAATCCAGTAGCACACTGCCCAGTATCTGGAGTGAAAAAGTAATCTGTATTGCCAGCAGCTGTTGTAATTATATTGGCTGGAGCCCAATTTCCTGTTATGCCATTTGTACTTGTAAATTCTAAGGCATCTGGTGCATCATCGATGCAATATGGTCCGAGTTGAGTAAAGCTCGGCACTTCTTGTGCATCTATTATTAAGTCTACTTGTGCAGTTGATTCAGTACAAGGTCCAGTTCCATCTGGGTCGTCTGTCATAACTGTCAGAGTAACTGTTCCTGCTGCAATATCATTTGCTCCAGGTGTGTAATCTGTCATAGGATTCATAGCTGCAGAGAATATTCCATCTCCACTTGTTGTCCAATTGACGGA
>CAZDWO010000032.1:0-906 GCA_964509175.1 uncultured Saprospiraceae bacterium | reverse complement strand
AGTCGCAGAACCTCCTAATACTGCAGATAAACTTGCTGTCTCATCTTCACAGATTGCATCTAGCATATCTATACTTACCATCGCTGGGTTCATACAACCACAGTCTTGAACTTCTATTGTCATTGTAAATCCTGCAGTACACTGACCGGCATCTGGAGTGAATATATAATCTGTATTGCCTGCAGCTGTTGTAGATATATTGGCTGGAGCCCAAGTTCCTGTTATGCCGTTTGTACTTGTAAGTTCTAAGGCATCTGGTGCATCATCGATACAATATGGTCCAAGCTGGGTAAAAGCCGGCATTTGTTGAGACTCTATATCCAATATCTCTGTATCAGAAACTGCTGTACAAGGTCCAGCTCCATCAGGATCATCAGAAGTAACCGTTATTATTACGGTATTGTTTGCTATATCGTCAGGTCCAGGAGTATAATTGGTCATCAATGTAGACATGGAGGTAAAAGTACCATCACCTGCAGTCGTCCAACTAACCGTATTTCCTGACCCACCTAAAATAGCAGTTAAATCAATCGATTCGGTTTCACAAAATGATACGGTCGGGTCTATAAATAAGGTCACCGGATCCATACAACCACAGTCCATTACCTCAATGGTCATAACAAAGGATTCTGCACATTCGGAAGCATCAGGAGTAAAAACATAATCAATATTTCCTGCAGACGAAGTTGTTATTAAGGCTGGAGACCAGCTACCTAGTACACCATTGAGTGAGGTATTTAAAAATACATCGGGTACATCATCTATGCAATAAGGTCCTAGTTGATTGAAGGTTGGAGTGACTTCTGGATCGATGGTAACCGTTAGCATCGTGCTTGTAGCACACTCACTTTCATCTGGAGTAAAAGTATAAGTGGTTGTATTGTCTGCATCAAAAGCTGGGGACCA
>CAZDWO010000031.1:37181-39552 GCA_964509175.1 uncultured Saprospiraceae bacterium | reverse complement strand
GCATTATTTTGGTCAAACCGCAATCCATGGTCTCTAACATCTACGCTGAAAGGAATGATATTAAAATTTATTTCCAACGCTCCAAAATCAGGTGTCCCATCAGAATCAGTCCCGAAAATCCAACGATAATCTTGTTTTGATTGAGCAGCTAGTATAGCAACAAAAGTTATGCTTAAAAATAGAATTGAAATATATCTTTTCATATCAAAATAGAAAATGGCTGAGAGCAATGCCCTCAGCTATAAGTTTATTATTATTTAATTACTGAAATTTTCTTAAATCGACTTTTCTCATTGAGATCAATAATTTTAATCCAATATAGACCACTTGGATAATTATCTAGTTTTATTTTTATTGCTTTGTCTTCTTTGGCATTTCTAACTAACAAGATTTTACCGCTTTGGTCATACAATTCTAATTTTCCTATGTATTGATCAGAAGATATATTAATTTCTGAATTTGTCGGATTTGGATACACCTTTAATTTTGTAAACTCCTTAACAATTTCAGCTCTATCGCTTTCTCTTCCTTCTGCTCTCAGATTTCTGCATGCTGTGTCTTCTAAATCATATCGCTGGTCATCTTCTAGACTTAGTAAACTTCTAGCCCAATGTACTGCATCTCCATATTCTGCCGGGCAGAGTTTTGCTGACTTTTGTAATGTTGTAATATCATCATTGCTAAGTACTCCGGATTGAGCATACTCTATTAACTGAACCAATACATCTCTATATCTAGTTAGCAAATCATCTAGACAAGAAATCGAATTTAGATCTCCTCTAATCTGTTCTAGACCTTGTTCCATTTGCTCTCTTCTTGATGTAATATTTGTCTCAGTATTTTGAGATTGATACAGAGCATTTAGTTGCACCTGTGAGGTACTAAGTGAAATCATACCAGGGCACGCCTCGTTATTAATATAATCTAGTAGACAGGTAGGCCAATTACTTGGATCTACATTACTCATATAAAAATATACCCAATGATAGATATTTATTCTTTTGGCATGAGTAAACTGCTGTTCATACGTACTATTTGCAGAAAGTAAATAACATAAAAACTCATCTGTCGGCATAGTAAAACCCCCTGGGCCTGGTGACCCAGTACACATATATGTAGTTTGCCCAGGATTCGTGCCAATATCAACTCTCAATCCATCAGGATCTATTTCTGGAAAGAAATCAGAAAAATCAGTATTATTTGGATTTAGAAGAGCATCCTTGTCAATCAGTAATCTTGAAAATTGAGCTTCATCTACCCCATCTGCTAAAACAGTCCCATCTCCCAAGTCATTGATATCAGCACCAAAAAATTTATTTCCCGTATGATCTTGAATTCCAGTTCTAGAACTCGTTCTATAATCCACGGGAGCATGAAAAGAATTCCCTTGAATGGTTTGCACATCCGCACCTGTAGATATAAATAAACCTTGATCCGAAGCATTTAATAAATTACATTCTAAAAGATTGCCAGTAGTGTTTTCTACTAGAATACCGTAAGTAATTTGGCCTTCAGTTATATTCTGATTTATAATTTGATTTATGCTGTTTCCAGAAATTTTAATCCCTGATGTATTATTTCCACTGTCTGCGGTAATCTCATTATGTGCCACTTCATTACCTGAGGTAGGAGTAGAACAGTTTACTAACTCTATTCCTGCTGTTGCATCATTAACTGTTATGTAGTTATCTACTACATTGTTATCAGATATAAGCATCTGAATACCTATCGAGTTTGTTCCAGATGAGGCACTACTGTTAATATCAAGATTTTCACGTATATCAACCCCAGAGGAGAAAAGAGAGAATATTCCATTATTTTCGGCATATATATAATTCTCTCTAACCTGAGAATTCATATTTATCCCTCTGGTTACTACTCCATGATTTCCTTTGCCATCGGTTACTCCTATGCTATTTGCATAGATATCAAAATATCCATCCCATCCTATGATACCTGACCATGTGTAACCGATATCGTTAAAGAAAATGTCTGATTTGATTGTACAATCATTCATACGAATACCGACTATATTTTCGATAAACTTATTCCGTCTAATAGAAGCTGCACCATTATCGATTTCGATGCCATTGACACATCTATCGAAGATATTACGATTCGATAAAGGACATTCTAAGTTTACACTATTATTAGTGTTTTCTACCCATACACCTATATGTGACATTTGATTAAATACATTGCCTTCAAAATCTAGAATATTTGGATTGTTTCCTGTAATATACACACCTCTTGGTGAGGAATTGAATTCGTTATCAATTATAGAAGCTTCTCCTGAAAGAATAGCAATACATCTATTGTTATTATTAAACTCATTGTTATCAATTAAAGCATTTCCACCTTCCAACACAGT
>CAZDWO010000031.1:0-37081 GCA_964509175.1 uncultured Saprospiraceae bacterium | reverse complement strand
TAAGAAGTAAGAAAAATAAAGTTTTAAAATTTTTCATAAAAAAGTTTTTGAGATAGGGCATTCATGGTTCTATGATGACTGTCCTATGATTAAATAAATAATAGAAGGTATTTAAAAACATATTGTTAATCTCCTTACAAGTCATAGATTCTCAATCCATCAGCTTTTTCTCGACCCATAGCCATGCTATGAATCTCCAAAAGAGCTTTGTCTTGAAAACAAGCACTTACAATTCATTTTAACATCTATTTTTTAATTACTTCAAAATCGGAATGCTTCCTGAGACGTTTCTCAAGATTAAAACTTTTTTAAGGAGGTGTACTGTAGGAATAAAATTAGAAGACTTGGTTGTTAATTCCTAGGAAAAAAATAAAGAGATATTTTTAAATATGTATCTCCTTTTGATTGAGTAACGTATATATCATAAACCACTAATTTTTGATAAAAATATGCTAGCGATTTATACTCGCCCGCAACCCGTTTATCCCTTGCCCAAAATTTATACTATTTCCATCTCATTCATCAAAAACTCACTCAACTGCCCATCCGTCTCCACATCCATCCCAGGATAAACTACTCGATACAGATACAGCCCTTGCGGATAAGCATACTTTATTTCTTCTTCATTGTTCCCAGTAGATAGCATTTGTTCAAAATCCTCAATCGACATTTGGCCCTGAGCCACTTTAAAAAGATAATGCATGAGTACACGTATCATCCCTCGTAAAAATCTGTTTGCTGTAATTTCAAAACAAAAACGATTTCGGTCGGCAGTAGCATAGAGATTAGTCTCTATAATAGAACATCTAGTATGGTCTACCTTATCTGGCGTCTTGCAGAAAGCTCTATACTCTTGATATTTTGGCAACAGCCTGATGGCCTTTATAAATAAGTCTTCCTCAAAATTTTCTATATCATAATAACTACTCAGCTTAGTGTAAAACGGGTCTGGTTGAGTATGGAAATAGTATCTGTAAGTGCGGCTCGCGGCAGAAAACCGAGCGTTAAAAGAAGTATCCACTGGAATCAACTCATAGATTACGATGTCCTTGGGCAACATCCGATTAAGCTTATAAATCAGCTGACTGGTGTCTGCAGGATAATTCATATGGGCAAAAAACTGCTGAGCATGGACTCCTTTATCGGTACGTCCACAACCTAGAATGGTAATCGGTTCTCTAGCGAGTATGGACAATTTGGACTCTATATGCTCTTGTACAGTGTTAGAAGTGTTTTTTTGTCGCTGCCATCCACTAAAATGGGTGCCATTGTATGCCAGATGTAGTAGATACCTCACGTTTTGCGAAGATAATAATGTCATCCTGTCATATAAAAACCATTGGTATAGAATGTGTTCTTAATGGCCCAAGAAGCCTTACTTTTGTAATCCGCTAGATATAAATACATGTTTAAGTTTATAAAGAAAATTTTTGGGACCAAGTACGATAGAGATGTCAAAGAATATAGTCCCGTAGTAGAGACCATAAACGGGCATTTTGAATCCTATGCTGGAATCTCAGACGACGAGCTCAGAAATCATACGGTAGTTTATAGAAAGAGAATCGCAGACCATCTCGCAGGTATCGACCAAGATATCGAGCAACTCCGTGAAGATGCTAAGGCAGAGGCAGACCTCGAACTGAGAGAAGACCTCTTCAATAATATCGATGAGAAAATAAAGGAGAGAGATAAAAATCTAGAAGATATCCTTAAAGAAATACTGCCAGAAGCTTTTGCGACTGTAAAGGAAACCGCTCGTAGATTTATGCTCAACGAGACCATTACAGTTACTGCAAATGATTATGATAGAGACCTCGCAGCGAGCAACAGTTTTGTAAGCATAGAAGGACCTAATGCTATCTGGCAGAACTCCTGGACCGCTGCGGGTGGAGATATCACCTGGAACATGCTGCACTATGATGTACAGCTGATAGGTGGTATGGTATTGCATGACGGTAAGATTGCAGAGATGCAGACTGGAGAGGGTAAGACGCTGGTCGCTACCCTACCTGCCTACCTAAACGGACTCTCTGGACAGGGTGTGCATGTGATTACGGTAAACGATTATCTGGCTAGAAGGGATAGTGAGTGGATTGGACCGATTTTCCAGTTTCTAGGACTTACGATAGACTGTATCGACAAGTATCGACCTAACTCTGAGGAGCGTAAAGCAGCCTATAAAAACGATATCGTCTATGGAACCAATAACGAATTTGGGTTCGATTACCTAAGAGATAATATGGTACGCTCGCCTACCGAGCTGGTACAGCAGAAGCATCACTTTGCGATGATAGATGAGGTAGATTCTGTTCTTATCGATGATGCACGGACTCCACTTATCATCTCTGGACCAGTACCGAAAGGAAACGAGATACAAGAATATCAGAATCTAAAACCTAGAGTAGAAAGACTGATAAACGAGCAGAAAAAAGTAGCAGGTGCCTATTTGGCTACAGCCAAAAAATTATTTGCAGAAGGAGATACGGGTTATGAAGAAGGAGAATGTGGAATGGCACTACTTAGGTCGTATAGAGCATTGCCTAAGTACAGACCACTGATTAAGTTTTTAAGTGAAGAAGGAGTTAAAGTTACTTTGCAGAAAGCAGAAAACTTCTACATGGCAGAGCAGAATAAAAACATGCACCTAGTAGATGCTCCTCTACTATTTACCATCGATGAGAAAAACAGACAGGTAGAGCTGACAGAAAATGGGTCCGAATTTCTAGCCAAAGGAGAAAGCGAATCAGACTATTTTACCATGCCAGATCTTGCTTCAGAAATGCAAGAGATAGAAGAAAGAGAAAGTGAGGATGGTGTAAAATTATCAGACGAGAGAGATGCGATTATCAATAATTACTCGATAAAATCTAAGCGACTACATAGTGTGAGTCAGCTGCTTAAGGCCTATACACTCTTTGAGAAAGAAGAGGAGTATGTGGTTATGGATAATCAGGTAAAGATCGTAGATGAGTCTACTGGTCGTATGATGGAGGGACGTAGATATTCTGATGGATTACATCAGGCTCTTGAGGCCAAAGAAAATGTAAAGGTCGGTGACATCACTCAGACCTATGCAACCATTACGCTGCAGAACTACTTCAGAATGTACCACAAGCTATGTGGGATGACAGGTACAGCAGAGACAGAAGCAAGCGAGCTATGGGAAATCTACAAACTAGATGTAGTAGTTATTCCTACAAACAAACCGATACAGAGAGACGATAAAGAAGACCTAGTTTATAAAACTGCCAGAGAAAAATTCAATGCAGTAATAGATGAGATAGATGTACTTACCTCAGCAGGTAGACCAGTACTGGTCGGTACGACTACCGTAGATGTCTCAGAAAAACTGAGTAGAATGCTTAAGCTCAGAGGCATAAATCATAATGTCCTGAATGCTAAGCAGCACCAGCGAGAGGCAGATATAGTTGCTGAAGCTGGTAATTCTGGTAAGGTAACCATCGCTACAAACATGGCTGGTCGGGGAACAGATATAAAGCTATCCGATGAGGTAAAAGCTGCAGGAGGTTTAGCCATTATCGCTACCGAGCGACATGATTCTAGACGAGTCGATAGACAGCTGAGAGGTCGTGCTGGTAGACAAGGAGATCCAGGATCATCGCAGTTCTATATATCTCTAGAGGATAACCTCATGAGATTATTCCAGTCAGATAGACTGGCTAAGGTGATGGACAAGATGGGACATCAGGAAGGAGAAGTTCTACAGCACTCTATGGTTTCTAAGTCACTAGAGAGAGCACAGAAAAAAGTAGAAGAAAATAACTTCGGGATACGTAAGAGACTCCTAGAGTATGATGATGTGATGAACATCCAAAGAGAGGCCATCTACGGAAGACGTAAAAATGCTCTTAACGGTCAGCGTCTTGCAGTGGATTTAAATAATATGTTCGGCGGACTGATAGATAATATAGTAGAGGACAATAAGAGAGGAGGAGACTTCGATACCTTCCGTAATGAGTCGCTCGGTAGTTTAGGAGTAGATCCACAACTGGATGCGGACTTCTTTACAGATGCGAGTACCGATGAGATTATAGAAACCTATCAGGAAGAGGTCGGAGAGAGATATGCTCGTAAGGGAGAGCAGATTACGGAGATGCTTCTACCAGTAATAAAAAGAGTCCATGAGAATCAAGGACACTTATATAAAAGAATCTCGATTCCATTTACCGATGGTAGAGCGAAGCCTTTAAATATTGCCGCTGATCTTAAAGAAGCGATAGACTCTGATGGAAAAACCATCATGAAGGATATAGAAAAAGCTGTAACCCTAGCTCTGATAGATGAGAACTGGAAAGAGCATCTGAGATCGATGGATGAGCTGAAGGAAACAGTACAGTCTGCTTCTTTTGAGCAGAAAGATCCGCTAGTTATCTACAAGATGGAGGCCTATGATTTATTTGAGCAATTTATCGGTAAGGTAAACTACGAGGTATGTTCCTTCCTTATGAAGGGTAAACTACTCATCGGAGGTGGAGAGTCAGACATTAAAGAAGCCAAAGAACAAAAAACAGATCTGACTAAGGTAAGGACCAGTAAGGAGGATGTCGCTAGACAACGTGCAGCGATGAGTGCAGGAGGAAGACCTCCTAAGCCAGAGACCTTTAAAAGAGAGATGCCTAAGGTAGGCCGTAATGAGCCTTGTCCATGTGGTAGTGGTAAGAAATATAAAAAGTGCCACGGTGCTGCTTAACTCAGTAAGACTTTGATTTTATAAATCATTAGTCGAACTGATCCCGAGCATAACCGAAGGAACTTTTAGGTTTTGTCCCGTAATAATGGTTATAAAAAGTTAATTAAGGCTTTTTATTAAATTCTCAATGGTACAAAATGACACCATATTGCTTCTATATTTCGTTACCTTAGTAAGACAGTAACTATGAGGATTTTATCAATATTATTTTTTGTGCTATTTCTGACCTTCGGATCACAAGCTCAGTCTATCAACATAGATGAGGAGCCATCCGTAGCTGCTCTTATGAACAAGTATCTGAGTAAAAACCAGATGGAGAATACCGTCAAGGCATGGAGAATACAGATTATCACTACCTCTGATCGTAGAGAGATGCAAGCTGCTAAGTCTAAGTTTGAAAGAATGTATCCAAATCTTTACCTAGACTGGAAACATGTACCTCCTTATTATAAGGTAAAAGTGGGAGCCTGGAGAGATAAGATATCTTGTGATGCTTTTCTGAGCACACTGATAGATGATTTTCGCCTCTCTATCCCTGTAGTCGAAAACATTTCTAAGACGGACCTTTTAAAGTAATTTTTCTATGGCCTTAAGAACCGGCACCAAGGGTTTTGACTGGGTCATTCTGAGTTTGTATCTGAGTCTTGTGGCGATAGGTCTAGTCATGCAATATGCCACCTATTATAATCCTACTAGTGATGCTTTCCTTAGTGCCTCTTCTGTATTTACTAATCAGCTCATCTGGGCTGGGATATCTATCGTTGCGTTTTTTGCCTGTTTACTTATAGACTGGAAGTTGTACAACACCTTTGCCTATCCCATTTATGGAGTGGCTGTTTTTCTATTAATTGTTGTATTGTTGTTTGGGTCCAATATTAATGGAGCGACTTCTTGGATTAAAATCGGCAGTTACTCTTTTCAGCCTTCGGAGTTTGCAAAGCTCGGAGCAGCCCTAGGTCTATCTAGTTTTCTCGCTTCATTTAAAGGAGATTTTAAATCTTACTCAGAGGTGTTGATTGCCATGCTAATGATTTTTATACCCGTTGCATTTATTACTTTGCAGCCAGATCCTGGATCAGCAGTCGTTTTTATGTCCCTTTTTATACTCCTGTATTTTAAAGGTCTTAATCCTATGATATACTTTGTCACCTTTTTATTTGCGGCAGTATTTATCCTTTCTCTTATTTTCAGCCCCAAGCTGGTTATCGTCTCTACGCTTACTATTGTAAGCTCTGTCTTTCTATATAGGACCAGTCTAGAATTGTTCGGAGCGATAGGAGCAGTAGTTCTGGGTATACTCTCCTACTTTCTCTATGATAATTTTTATTATTACATGATACTTATTTTAGGTTCTATAGGAATGGCAATTGCTTATTTTATCAGAGAGCGAGACACCCAGTTTACCTCTCAGATGTCTGCAATAATGGTTGCCAGTTCTGTTTTGGCATTTGGGACTAGGTATGTTTTTGATAATATGTTGTTACCTCATCAACAAGATAGACTTAATGTATGGCTGAGACCTCATCTTTGTGATCCTCGTAGATCCTTATATAATATTACCCAAAGTAAAATTGCAATTGGTTCTGGAGGTTTTGAAGGAAGAGGTTTTTTAAAAGGAGCACTTACCCGTTATAACTATGTACCAGAGCAATCGACTGACTTTATCTTTACTGTCATCGGAGAGGAACAGGGATTTATTGGAGCACTCAGTGTTATTTTGATATTTGCCTTTTTGGTTATTAAGTGTTTCCAAGTTGGACAGCGAGCACAGACTCCTTTTATTGCACATTTTGCATATGCGATAGGAGGATTTTTACTTTTGCACTATTTTATAAATATAGGAATGACCTTAGGACTGGTTCTTGTAATTGGGATTCCATTGCCATTTATAAGTAAGGGAGGAACGTCTCTACTCATATTTTCGATGATGCTAGGGATGCTGCTGAGTATGGATTCTGCCAGATATAAACGATAGATGAGTAAAGCTTTTGATTTATTAGAAACAGATAAGAACAGTGCAGCGAGAGCTGGGATATTAAAGACTGCTCATGGAGAGATAGAGACACCGATTTTTATGCCTGTAGGTACGCAAGCAACCGTAAAAGGAATAAGCCAAAAACTCCTTACAGAAGAAATAGAAGCCCAGATTATTCTAGCCAATACCTATCACCTCTTCTTAAGACCAGGAACCGATATATTAAAAAAAGCAGGAGGCCTACATAAATTTATGCAGTGGGATAAACCCATTCTTACAGATAGTGGAGGATATCAGGTCTATTCTCTATCTGGCATGCGTAAGATAAAGGAAGAAGGAGTCACCTTTGCCTCTCACATCGACGGGTCTAAGCATCTCTTTACTCCAGAGCGAGCAATAGATATCCAACGAGAGATAGGAGCAGACATTATTATGGCCTTCGATGAGTGTACTCCTTATCCATGTGATTATAAATATGCTGAGCGATCCATGCGACTTACCCATAGATGGCTGGAGCGATGCATCACCCACTTCGATCAGGGAAAAGGACTCTATGGTCATGAGCAGATTCTCGCTCCGATTATACAAGGATCTGTTTATCCTGACTTGCGTAAAATCTCTGCAGAAAAAATAGCCAGCTATGGAAGAGATATAAATGCAATCGGTGGTCTTTCTGTGGGTGAGCCCAAAGAAGATCTATATAGCATGACTGCAGAGGTATGCGATGTACTACCTACTAAGACCCCTAGATATCTAATGGGAGTCGGTACTCCTGAAAACATACTAGAATGTATCTCACTCGGTATAGATATGTTTGACTGTGTATTGCCCAGTCGTAATGCTCGTCATGGACTACTCTATACTCGTCATGGAATTATAAATATTAAGAACAGCAAGTGGAAAGAAGATTTCTCTCCGATAGATAGTGAAGACTATTGTTCGACCAGTCAGATCTATAGCAAGGCCTATCTCCGACATCTATTTGTAACTAAGGAAGCCTTCGGTGGTCAGTTGGCTACTCTGCACAATCTCAGTTTCTACTTATGGTTAGTAAAGGAAGCTCGTAGAAGGATACTCGATGGTTCTTTTGGGCCTTGGAAGGCAAAATTGATTCCGGATCTATTAAGAAGACTTTGATAAAAAAGATAGACAAATATATAATCAAGAAATATCTGAGCACCTTCTTCTTTACGGTGTTGCTGATAACTGTCTTTGCCATCGTAATGGATTTTGCGGAGCGGATAAACTACTTTGTAGGAGGAGAAGCGACAACTCGAGAAATCATCATGGAATATTACCTTCCGTTTATTCCCTGGATAAATGGATTGATGTGGCCACTCTTTGCCTTACTAGCTGTAATCTTCTTTACCTCTCGTATGGCGAGTAACTCCGAGATTATCTCTATCCTATCCTCTGGCGTCAGTTACTATCGCTTACTCGTTCCCTATTTTGTCAGTGCCATGATTCTAGCTACACTATTATGGATAGGCAATAACTATGTCATCCCCAATAGTACCAAAGTAAAAAACGAGTTCTCTGCAGAACATATTAGAAGGTCAGAAATAAAAACCCACTCCAGTCATTTTCACTTTTTTGTAAATCCATCAGAGAAGGCCTACGTCAGATTCTATAAATCTAGAGACAGCTCTGTACATACCTTCCGTTTAGAAAAATTTGATGGTGCTAAACTGGTACAAGTACTCAAGGCAAAAAAACTGACCTTTAAATCTCCGCCCAATACCTGGACCATGCATGACTATGAGAAGCATACCTATGATGGCTTAGATGAACAGCTGATTTTAAATCATGGAGAAACAAAGGATACAATTCTCAATTTTAGCCCAGATGACTTTGTCTATTATGCAAAGGAAATGGAAATGATGACTACCACAGATCTAAAAAACTATATCGATAAAGAGCGGTCACGTGGAATCGGAGCAGCTCGTAAGTTTGAGATAGAACTCTATCGCCGTACCTCTGATCCGTTTACCATAATCATTCTCACCTTTATAGGAGTAGCAATCGCTTCTCGTAAAACCAGAGGTGGAATGGGTCTACACCTCGCTACAGGGGTTATAATAGGTTCTGCGTTTGTAATTCTAGCAAAATTTGCGGCCACATTCGTTAATAATCTCAATTTATCTGCTGGAATAGGTGTTTGGGTGCCTAATATCCTCTTTTCAGGGGTCGCATTTTGGTTAATTTATAAGGCTCAAAAGTGATTTTTCATTTTAAAATGAAAATTAAGTGTTTTGTTTAAGAAATTATTTTCATGTTAAATAACTGATTATCAATGTTTTATATTTTTTTAGTAATTATTGTTTAAACATTGTTTAACCGATTTCTTGGTTTTGTTAAACAATAGGTCTAACTTGAGGTTATTATTCACATAAACACTTTCAATTATGTCCACAATAGAATTCGATACTAAATTTGACATCTTAACTGCAGCACTTAGAGCCTTTGCTTATAACCTCACTAAAAATGATGAGGACGCTAAGGATCTCTACCAAGAGACTGCTTTCAGAGCGATGACCAATAGAGATAAATTCAGAACCGGCACTAATTTTAAGGCCTGGTGTTACACCATTATGAAGAATATCTTTATAAATAACTACCGTAAAAAGGTAAAAAGAAATACCATTCTGGATTCTACAGATAATGATTACTATATCAACTCTGGAAGCAATGCAGTTTCTAACCAAGCTGGTTCTAACATTATGATGAAAGAACTAGATGGTATGGTACAAGTACTAGATGATTCTATCAAAAAACCTTTCCTTATGCATTTCGAAGGTTTTAAATATCAGGAAATAGCAGAAGAGCTAGCTCTTCCTCTAGGAACAGTAAAAAGTAGAATTTTCTTCGCAAGAAAAGCCTTAAAGAACATGGTAAACAGCTACTACGGCAGCTTAACTATGGCAAGATCTCTGATTTAAAAAATCAGAAAAGTATATAATCAATAAATAAGTGTTAGAGAGGCTACCAAAGTTTGGTGGCCTCTTTTGTTTTTAGGGTGAGAATGTAGTTTTATCCCACTTGCCTTTTTATATTCGACCTCTATGTCGTCACATGCATTCGATACTCAGCTTATTCAGTGGTATGCTGATAATACAAGAGAACTACCTTGGAAAGAGGATCGTGATCCATACAAAATATGGGTCTCAGAAATTATACTACAGCAGACTAGAGTAGAACAAGGAACCCCTTATTATCTCAGATTTATTAATGCTTTTCCGACTATTAAACATCTTGCCGATGCAGACATAGATGAGGTACTTAAACTATGGGAAGGACTAGGATATTATAGCCGAGCCCGCAACATGCATTTTACCGCAAAGCACATCTGCGATAATCTAGAAGGTAAGTTCCCAAATACCTATGAAGAAATCCTCAAACTAAAAGGCATCGGACCATATACAGCTGCAGCCATATCCAGTTTTGCCTATGGTTTATCTCATCCTGTTGTAGATGGTAATGTGCTGAGACTTATAACTCGCTACTACGGTATAAATAACTCGATAGACCTTTCTACTACAGTAAAAGAAATAAGACAACTGCTTCAGGGACTCATAAAAAATCAAGACCCTGCTGTTTTCAACCAAGCCATTATGGACTATGGAGCTACTGTCTGTAAACCCAAAAAAGCCTTCTGCACCACTTGCGTTATGGCAGATTCCTGCTACGCTTACGCAAATAATAAAGTACACCTCCTCCCTACTCGTACCAAGAAAATCAAAAAGAAGAAACGCTATTTTTTCTATTACTACCTCCAGAATAAGAATCATCTCTACATACATCGCCGAGAAGGAAAAGGCATATGGCAAGGTTTATATGAGTTCCCAGCACAGGAGGTCGATGAGAAAGCATTCCTTGCATGTCCTACAGAACTAGCTACTCTAAACATCGATAAAGATGCTTCCAAACTTGTCTCAAAAACCTACAAGCATATTCTAACTCATCAACTCTTACATATAAAGTTTATAAACTGCCACGGCTCCACCTCTGACCCTAAGTACATTAAAATAAAAGCTAGTGAGTTGTCTAGTTATGCATTGCCGAGAGTTTTGAATAGGTATTTGGAGGATTTGTAAACCCTTTTTTCATCTCGAACCGCAGGGAGAGATCTTCAGTAATTCGAAGCATGAAATATAATTTTAAATAAAGATATAATTGCCTTTGTGAGTACTTCCAAAGCCAGAAGATTCCTCCTCATTTCATTCGTTCGGAATGAAAAAGTTAGTAGAGTTTTAATAGCTTCATTTCTTGAATCAAAAAAATGCTCTCCTACCTTTTCCCCTCAGCCAAATAATTCTTCAGTCTATCCATAAAATAATTCCATCCTCCGATACAACTGTCGGCTTTAAACTCTGGATAGGTATCACTATCAAAAGACTCTACAATATCCATCTTGAGGTGTAGTTCTGAAGAGGCTCCTTTGTCTACTATCTCAAAAGTCATATACGCATCACCGTCAAATCCTATATAATTCCAATTGTAAACAATCTTTTTATTATCCATTACTTCTGTTACCGTCCAGTGATGTGGAAAAGTAGTATTCTCAGACGCCACATCGAAGGTAACTTCAAATCCTACCTCTGCTTTAAAATCTGGCAACTGCTCGAAGTACCACTGTTTCATTTCTTTAAGTTCTGTCAGAGCAGACCAGATACTTATAGCATCCGCCTGTATGACATAAGAAAGTACTATCGGAGATTCGTTTTTATTCATGAGATATGGGTCTTAGGAGTCGGAAATTACTAGGAAAGTTGAAAATCGAGGTATAATAAAGGAAGAATACTGCAGGTGTTTTAATACTTTTTCTTCTCTTAACTCATCTTGCATATAGAGACTCGTATAATTTTCGGCTTAAGCCAATAAAACTTAATAACTTTAAAGTAAAATCACTCAAGAATGATAAATAAGGTATTGCTCATAGGCAATCTAGGAAAAGACCCAGAAATAAAGCACTTCGATAATGGCGGAGCAGTAGGTAAATTCTCTCTTGCTACTAACGAGAACTATTTGGACAAAGCGGGAGAATGGCAAACCAACACAGAATGGCATGATGTAGTGGTATGGAATAGAAGTGCTACTCGAGCTGAAAAACAGCTCAAAAAAGGAATGATGGTCTACGTAGAAGGCAAACTTACTCACCGTAAGTGGCAAGACGATCAGGGAAATAATAGATATAATACTGAGGTAGTGGCGGCTGTATTTAGAGTACTGGAAAAGAGAGAGAGAACTGATGGCGGATTTAATAATCTACCAGGTCAGGATGCTGCTCCACCTATCAGTAATAATAACACAAGTAATACAAATACACCTAGCTCTGCAGCCGAGCCTACAGAAAAGATGGAAGATGACCTTCCCTTTTAATTTCGGCTAATCAGCTAAAAACAAATAATTTGGATCCAGATCCCGCTTATTCAGGTTTTAATATTATGATGCTCCTTATGACTTTATCGATAATGGGGAGCATCGGTGGTGTATTTTTCTTAATCATACTTATTATATTATCTGCGGCAGTTTCTGGATCGGAAGTAGCTTTCTTTTCCTTCAGTCCACAAGAAGAACAGGAAGTAGAAAATGATGATTCCTCAGCAGCTATTCGACTAAAAGAACTAAAGTCTCAGCCAGAAAAATTGCTGGCTACCATTCTGATTACTAACAATCTAGTAAACATCGCTATAGTCGTCGTATCAGATTATCTACTCAGACAGTGGATCGGAGAAGGCAGTTATAATCTGATGGCAAAGAATATTATTGGCCTTATCGGCGATGGCTGGTTCAGTCAGAGTTTTATAGCTACTACTATAAGCTTTCTGATTACTATCGTACTAGTCACTTTTATACTTGTCCTTTTCGGAGAAGTGGCTCCTAAGATTTATGCAAACCTCAATAATATCTCCTTTGCCAAGTCTATGTCTTTTCCGCTCAAGGGTTTTACTAAGTTCTTTACTCCTCTGAGCAGCATACTCGTAAGATGGTCTCGCAAAATAGAGTCTCGTGTAGATGCAGAAAAATGGGGAAACAACACTAACTCTAATAAGGAAGACATCGATAAAGCCATCGAACTCGCATCTCTACAGATCGATGAGTCTCCAGAGCAGGTAGATATCTTAAAAGGAATATTAAAATTCGGAGATGTAGCAGCTAAGCAGATTATGAAGCCTAGAGGAGATGTAATCGCTGTCAATATAGAAACCGGATTTAAAGAACTGATGGATCTCATTAAGGAACATGGCTATTCTAGAATGCCTGTTTATGAGGAAGATTTCGATGCATTAAAAGGAATACTTTATGTAAAAGATCTCCTCGGTTATACTGCAGAAAACGATGACTTTAAATGGCAAAAACTCATCAGAGAAAAAGTACTCTACGTTCCTGAATCTAAGAAGATAGATGATCTGCTGAGAGAATTCCAGAGTAAGCGTAAACATATGGGAATCGTTGTCGATGAGTATGGTGGTGCTTCTGGAATTATCACCCTAGAGGACATCATGGAAGAGGTCATCGGAGATATAAAAGATGAGTTTGATGATGAGGAAGAGGTGGAATATATAAAGCTGAGCGATACGCATTATATTTTTGAGGGCAAGACACTGATAAATGACTTCTGTCGAATCGTAAGTTATGAGCAAGAGTATTTTGATGAGGTAAAAGGAGATGCAGATTCTCTAGCCGGTTTATTACTGGAGCTTACTGGGTTTATACCTAGGAGAGATAAGGAAATCACCTTTGAGGAATTTAAATTTAAGATAGTTTCTGTAAGTAAAAAACGAATAGAGAAAATCAATGTTATTATCAATAGAAAAAAATGATGAAAAAGGGATTACTGTGGATGGTGCTAGTTATAGTTTTTACTGCCTGTGGAGAGGAGAAGCTGTTTATCCCTAAGCCTAGGTCTTTTCCTAAAATAGAATTCCCGGCTGAGAAGAAGTACTCAGATTTTGATGAAAGTTATTGTTCTTTTGGATTTAGATATCCAGAAGATGTAGAGGTAAAACAAGACAAGTATTTCTTCGATGGTAAGCCGGTGCATCCTTGCTGGTTCGATTTAAACAGGAAGCTTTTTAACTCTACCATACACTGCTCTTACTATCCTGTAGATGGACGTAAATCTCTCGATGACCTGGTAAATGATGCCTATAAGCTCGCTGGCAAACACAATGTAAAAGCAGAATTCTATGAAGAGACAGTTCTAGATCTTCCTGGAAATGTAAAGGGTGTATTGTTTGAGATAGAAGGAGATGTGGCTACTCCACTTCAGTTTTTCTTGACAGATAGTACCGATCACTTTTTTAGAGCATCACTCTATTTTAACAACTCTGTAAACCCAGATTCTATCGCTCCGATACTCGACTATGTAAAAACAGATATAGATACTTTGCTGGAGAGCTTTTACTGGAATTAAAAATGCCTCAGTCAGAGCATCACTCTAACTAAGGCAAAATCTAATTAAGGGAATTATTAAATTATATCTTGAAGATCCGAAGTTATTCTGCAGTCTCTTCTTCCACTGCTACTTCCTCTACCTGCTCTTCTTCCTCTGGTCTAAAAGAAGCAAATATTCTTTCCTCTATTTCTTCTGCTACTTCAGGATTATCTAGTAAGAACTGTTTAGCACCTTCTCTTCCTTGAGCAATCTTAGAATCATTATAACTATACCACGATCCACTCTTACCGATGATGTCCTTATCTACTCCGATATCGATTATCTCTCCAGTCTTAGAAATTCCCATCCCGAACATAATGTCAAAGAAGGTAATTCTAAACGGTGGAGCCAGTTTATTCTTTACGACCTTCACCTTTACCGGATTACCGACTACATTTCCTTCTCTATCTTTTATAGATGCTCCAGATTTACGGATGTCTAGTCTTACAGAAGCATAAAATTTAAGAGCGTTACCACCCGTAGTCGTTTCTGGATTACCGAACATCACTCCGATTTTCTCTCTCAGCTGATTTATAAATATACAGCAACAACCTGTACGACCGATAGTACCAGTAAGTTTCCTCATCGCCTGAGACATCAGTCTCGCTTGTAGACCCATTTTAGAATCTCCCATCTCTCCTTCTATCTCTGATTTAGGAACCAGTGCTGCTACAGAATCTATTACTAGAATGTCTATTGCTCCAGATCTAATAAGATTCTCAGCAATCTCTAGAGCCTGCTCACCATTATCTGGTTGAGAAATCAGTAAGTTTTCTGTATCTACTCCTAGAGCTTCTGCATAGAATCTATCGAAGGCATGCTCTGCATCTATAAATGCAGCAATTCCACCTTTTTTCTGACACTCCGCCATACAGTGGATGGCTAGGGTTGTTTTTCCTGAAGACTCAGGACCATAAATTTCTACGACTCTTCCTTTGGGTAGTCCTCCTATACCGAGGGCAATATCTAGACCGAGTGATCCAGTGGAGATGGATTCTATCTCTACGACTTGTTTATCGCCGAGCTTCATGATGGTTCCTTTTCCGTAGGTCTTATCGAGTTTATCGACGACTAGGTTTAAAGCTTTTAATTTAGCTTCTTTCTCTTTATCCTTTGACATGGTTGGTTATATTAAGCATATAAATATACGTAAACCTATAGTCTAAATTGGCATTTAGTTAAGACACTATAGCTTAATAGTAGGCATAAAAAAACCCATAGTCGACTGCTCAACCATGGGTTCTGACACCAAAAAATTTTCACGGACCGACTGTTACATCGGCCTGAGGTTATCTTTTGCTAATACTGAGGAGATTGTTTATAACTAACTGTGAAGGGTTAATTTTTACTTCTGGAAGACTGTTTACCATATCGTAAATATGTCTAAACTCAGTACGAATTGCTGGATCTGCTTGCATAGCATCATCTAATCCGAAGTAGTCCGAGAATGGAGCTTCTCCGTAAATGATTTGTACCAGCTTGTTTGAATTGTAGATTTTATCCATAAATAGTTTTAGTTTCAACAATAACGTTGCTATACAAACAACTATTAGTGCCTTTTTATTGTATTTATTGCAAATTTTATGAGTTTTTAAAGAGTTTGGCTTTAAGCCAAAAAGTGTAAGGCTTATTCATTTTTTGCATCTATTATCGATAAAACAAGAAACAAGACCCATCAACTAGGCTCAGGGGCAATTCGGCTAATGATTTTGTGGTCAAAATCTAAGTCCTCATTGATTAAAGCTTTATATTTGCAATCCATTTTGAAAAGAATGGTCGCATGGCCGAGCGGCTAGGCAGAGGTCTGCAAAACCTCGTACGGCGGTTCGAGTCCGTCTGCGACCTCAACAAACCCTTGACTATCAATTAGTTGAGGGTTTTTTGCTATCTAAGGTGTTGTGAGAGGTGTTGGATTTAATGGTTTTCTATAACTTTTACGACTGTAGGGGTAGAATCATGAATTTTAGAAAAATCAGATTCAATTTTAGCAATATCTAATTTTACACCCTTTTCGAAAAGTATGACAAACAGAATAGATTTAACATTTGCATTATTAGAATAAAAGGAAGTTAAACCGGCAAGTGTTTTAAGCACTTCTGATTTTTTTCCAGTAGTATCGATATACTTTACTTCAACTATTATTGAATTACCTTTTATAGAGAAATCAGCATATTTTGTATTGCCATCATAAATTATAGAGATGTTTTCTGCTTCTAGACTTGGCAACCATGGTTTCAAAACAATATTAATTAAATTTTGAAAATCATATTCCGAGGTTATAACCAATGTATCTACATTTATATTTTTGGCTTTTTTTCCATTTTTGAAACCATGTCTTGCATTTAATGATTGTTCTATTATTGCACTTAGACTTAAGCAAATCTCAACCCACTTGAGACCCAAAAATGTTTTAGGTTGCTTATTTTTTTCTTGAAACTGAAAAAGTAGTTCAAGTTGTTCATTCAAAGAGTTACCTATAAATTGTTTTTTAGTTGAAATCAAGTGGAAAATTATTGATTTTAGCTGATCTTCCCATACGACTGAATTTTCATCAAAATGAATTAAATGCCAAAGTTTTCTGGAAAAATCATCAGAATGAAGAACAACTTCTTCTTTATATCCAGATAATCCGACTATGTGAATTGGAGGTTTTATACTTGGATTAATTTCAATGTCTTTCAAAAATTTAACACTGTTTTTAGCGGATGATTCAGTTCCATCTTCAATAGGTAATACTAGGTCGAGAATCATTAGATCAAATAATTCAGTATAAACAAGTTTTTTTGCTTCTTTAACAGATGATACTATTCTAATATTTTTTTCTTCAATATTAGCGTTGTCTAATATTGCAGCTTTAATTTTCAATTGTTTAGACTCTAAATCGTCGACGATAATTATTTTAATCATTTATTTCTTGAAGTATTTGTACGAGTTTAGATTTCCAATCCTCATTGACTTGGGAATAGTAGACATAGCCTTGATAGTTGGATTTGAACTCCTTTTTCAATAATGCATCTAAGTCAGACATTTTCAATCCATCTTCAAAATTACCATGCATAGTTATCACAATAGTTTTAATAGGAATATTCCGGAAATATAGCTGTTTAAGAATGCTCTTTCCGGCTAATGGCATCCAATCACCCCCGCTATCTTCAGATGAAATATCATAATTTGGCATACTAATATCAAGAAAAAGAAAATCATAATCTTTATTGTTTTTTATAAGTTCCTTCAGTCCAGTTATATATGAATTCTTTACAACAATTTCTACATCTTCAAATTGACTGCTTATAAAATCAATAATGTGTGATCGTTTTAATGGATGATCCTCTATAAGAAGTATTTTCATTTTAAGATTTGAGGGTTTTTTATTTTTAAAAGAACGCAAAATTCTTCCTCTTCTTCAATAGTTTGTATTTGAATGTAATCTTCATTCAAACAATTTAAATCAGAAGATAAAATTTTGGATGCTTTTACTAATCCAGAATTTCCTTCTACAAGAAGTTTTCTTTGATCATCGACAATACTCCACTCTTTCTTGGATTTTGCCAACTCTGAACTAATTTCATTTCTAATTACTATTTCAAGAGTTGAATCCTTCTTTTCACAAATCTTAATAGAGCATGGAATTCTTTCAATATTTAGTTCGGAATGTTCTTTAATGTTTTCAAAAAATATGCGTAATAAATCTGCAAAATGTGTTTTATAAATTCCTTTTATCAATTTATCAAAACTGCATTCTTGAGAAAGGGCCAATTTTTTCATTGGACTACTATTATTAGTATAGTCTAAAATAATGTTAACTAATTCTTCAATTTTAAAATCTGATGCCTTTACTTCACTTCTAATAAACCATCGACTAATTTTTTGAATCACGGTTTGAATTTCTGTAGAACAATTAGTGATACTCGTCATTAAATGTGCCTTTCTAAAAGATAAAAGTTCAGTTATCTGAATTTCGAGGGATTCAAAAGCATCATTGAAACTGTTGAGTATTCTATTTTCAATATGGTCTCTTATTATGGCTAAATTTTCATCCGTTCTATTCCAAAGAAGAGTAAAAATTTGATCAACAAAATTTTCATAGGAAATGGATGTTGAGACAGTAACTAAATTAAGAATGTGCTCGGTTTTTCCGTATTCATAATTAAACCATCCTTCCGGATTTTCGTTTGGATGATAAACTTGAAGATACCTTTTAATTAAGTCGAAAATAACCCCATCAATTTTTGCTGAAAAATCCTTTAGTAGAATTTGGAGCTGATTTAATTCAGCCTCAGAAATGTTTTCATATACTAGATCCCAATGAAAATTTCGTCTGTAATTTGAAAATTTTCCCTCCGTTAAAGTAATCAATTTATGTTTTTCGAATATTGGTCTTATTTCACCCACTAAAACTCCATGACGAATTCGAGTACTCAAGTATGCCACAATTCCAAATTGACTATGTAGAAACTTATGTTTTATAGCATTGAAAATTTCAATATATAAATCAAGTAATGGATCACCAGAAAGTGAGGAATCATCATCTTCATATGTAGATAAATGTCCAGGTTTAATTACATAAACTTTTGTTTGATCGTTTTCTGTTGTTATCTGTTTGTAAATATTAAATCGGTCAAAGATGGGCTCATATTCTTTTAATTCGTGTTCTATAATTCCTGACTCATTTACATATATTTTACTTTCATCTAAATCAATTTTACCTTGTTGAATTACAAGAATGTTTTCTATAGCTTTGATTTCCGCTAAAATTTCACTTTTGTTAACATTTCTGCTCTTCAAATAATTACATAAGGCCAGTCTTTCCTCTAATCGAGATTTTGAGTTTTCGATAAAAGTAGAGTGCATTAAAATTTTTGGTATGCAAGAATTTTGTAAGAGGAAATTGAGTTTTTGAGAATCGAATTGAAACTTGTCAGATAATAATTCTGATGGTTTTTCTATTCCATTATGAAGAAGGAATAATTCAAGTGCAATATGAGCTTCGACATCATCTGATTCTACAATGGTATAGAATATTGGCAAATCGATGTTTTTTGAAACTGTTTGAAATTTATTTTTACCAATGTCCGTAACAACATCTAAGGCATTAATTTTATTAACTAAATAATTGTTTTCAAAGAAACTTTTTACATAGAGTTTTACGCAATCGTTAGGCAGTTTCAATTCTTTATAGCAATTAAAAAGATGAATTATTGCTTCTTGATAGATTGGAGATTTGACTTCCGACGTGCTAATGAGAAACTCCCATTTTTTGGATGCTTTTAAAAAGTCATTTTGATTTTGCAATCTCAAGGCGTATTCGAACCAATACTTGTCTTTTGGAATTACGTCCTCAAAATTTTCAATTGTTGAAATATCTTCAAATCGACTTAAGAATAAATCTAGAGTAATGGAATGAGGAAATTTTTCTTTCAATAGTTGTAAAAAATTTAATTGAACCTCACTTGCTTTAAATGCTTTGTAAACTATTGGATTAGCAATGTTATAAGATAATTTTGCCAATGTAGATCTTTCCTTTTCTACTTGACTTTCAGATAAAACAAAATCTACAATTCCATAACTAAGAGAAATACTTGATAAATTACTAGCTATGCGTAATAAATTATTTCCTACCGTTTTGGGATTACTTTTGAGAGCAATGATTGAATAAATGTCTTTGAGTATTTGATTTTGAAGACTGTTGGAATTGCCGATTGCTTTGAATTCTTTTTTTTGAAAGATCAACGATTTAACATAGAGAACATAAAGATCAAATTGATTTGGTTTGTCAAGTAAAAGAGTTTTAAACTCATGAGATGCTTTTTTGTAATCTCCAATGGTGTAAAAATCAATGGCCTCAATTTCTCTCTCACTTTCTAGAATATTGAATGCTGGAAATAAATGTCCGGTTGCCATCAGTTTCAACTTATATAAAAAGGGATCACCAGTTTTTCGTATTAGATAATCAACTCGATTCTTGAGATATGATATGAAAATTCTACCTGTAGAATCATCTAAATCTAAGTGTCTAAAATTTATTAATACACTGCTGAAAACTTGAATAAGCGAAATGTACCGATCTATAACACTGTGTTGAAAATCAAATGCTAAAATGCTTCCATAATAATCAAAGGTCAAATAGTGTTGAAAGGATAATTTGAATTTGTAGTAATCCTTGTAACTAGCAATACTTTTGCTTTTTCTTAAACCACTAAAAGCCAATTCTAAATCCTCAGTGAATCTTTTTACTGAAAGAGTTTTTTCAGCACGAACGCTCAGATAATGAGCTATGGATTTTGTTAGAAATTGAGAATTATTAATCTCGGTAAAATCACTAAGGAGCTTTTTATTTTGTTGAGAGTTATCATTTAATTCTGAAAGTAAAAAACGATTTTCCAAGGACCATAATGAAACACAAATATTTTCATCGATTGAGTCTAATATTTTTTTTGCATTAGCATAATTACCGAGCAACAATTCCTTTTCATACTTCTGCTTATCAGACAAGAATTGAGAGAGTTCATTTTTATATTTTCGAACTCCCAAAAGAACAAAATTTATTTCTCCTATCGGATTATCGTTATGGGAGGAAAAATCTTGGATTTCTCCTAATTCGCTATAATTTTTTGGTAATGGATTTCCCCAAATTCCGTCCTTGTTTGCATTTCGAAGGTTCTTATTCAAATAATCTATGGCCTCACATAAATCCGGATAGCTCAATTTAGATTTAATACTATCAATGGCAAGTCTTCTAGAATCTCTACTAGTATAGAAGTCTTGAAATTTATTCCTTGCGAAACTTTTACCCTTGCTTACTCTTGGCTTCATTCTTTAATATGTATTTGATTAAATGGAGAGGGTAGAGAACGAAATCTTCGTTCTTCGCTAAAATACATTAATAAAGAATAAGGATTATTTTATTTAGGAGCAAAAATTAAAGAATGACCGAATATAAATACGTGTAAAAGTTTTACTACCAATCATCGCAGTTTTAAGGGATGGTCCAGGACAAGCATCTTAAAAAATTGGGATTGGCAATTAGGAAAATTAGATTGTCTAAAAAACTCACTCAGAGTAAACTTGCAGCTATGATAGATAAGGACCAACAATCAATTCAAAGACTTGAAAAAGGAAGGGTCAATCAAAGCTATTTATATTTACTTGAAATTTGTGAAGGATTAGAGGTCGCACTTGAAGAGGTATTAGAATCTATAAAGTAACGCTGCATTATACAGCCAATGTTGCAACGATGCGATGGTTGAAATGAATGTTTAATTTAGGGGCCTGGGGGTAGTCCAATGAAAATAGGTAATTTCACTACGCTTATGGATTTAGAAATGGGTCAAAACATTGATTGTATATTTTGCACTATAGATAAAAGCAGAGTTATAACTGAAAATGACAATTGCATTGCTTTCTATGATAAATTTCCAGTTAGTAAAGGTCATATATTAGTAATTCACAAAAAGCATGAAGCTGATTACTTCAATCTAAATGCTCAAGAACAATCCGAAATTTGGAATTTTACCAATGAAATAAAATCATTTCTTGAACAAAAATTTGAACCAAATGGGTTCAATATTGGAATAAACATCGGACCAGCAGCAGGTCAAACAATCTTCCATTGTCACATACATATTATACCAAGATATGATGGTGACATTAAGAACCCGAGAGGTGGCGTAAGAGGTGTTATTCCTGATAAAATGAATTACCGTGATACCTGAAATAGTAAACAACTATCTTAATCTTATTCGTAATGGAAGTAATGTCAACTCGTATAAATTAGCTTGGGCTCGGGCAATCGTTGAAATTTGTGCCGAGGCAGATTCTCTCGAAACAATTTCAATAGAATCAATAGCCAAGAAAATATTTAAGTATTACTGGAATCAAACTATTTACTTTGAATTAAACCAAGGCAACAACCCTAATAAGAGACCGGAATTTTTAAAGATTGTAAGAAGAAAAATAAAAGAATTCTATCTTGAAAAAGGAAATTCTAATCCAATACATTTTGAAAGAGTCGAGGATAAAATTATTCTCGATAAGAGCAAATTAGTTTCTATTCTAAAGAAGGATGTGAGTTGGAGATTTCTAAATTTGAACGGGAATAAACTTGAGGTTTACAATTACAAAAAGGGCCAGAATTATCTTTACATAAACAACTCCCATGAACTTGCTTCGTATGACCATATAATTTATGAATGTATAAATTTAAAATGGACTCAATTACTAGAGGAGTATAATACAAGTCCGAGAATATCAAAAAAAATCAGGATTATTGATTTTCCTCAAATAAAAAGAAAAAGCCTAAGTAAATTCAAAGAAATACTCCTTTTGCAAAATCCCGAAAAAGTTTGTTTCATTTGTAATAAAGAAATCTCAGATGATCAGCTATCCATTGACCATTTCATTCCCTGGTCATTTATGTATAGTGACGACATTTGGAATCTTGTATATACACACAAAATCTGTAATTCATCAAAGTCCAATTCCTCCTCAAGTGACAAGCAATTGAAAAAACTAGAAGAAAGAAACAATGATCTTCTGAAAGAAATGAAACTCTTGCCTAAAATGGTCAAGAAAAAAGAATATCATGAGCTAGAAAATGCTATAGAAAAAGATTATTTGAAAAAATTCTGGATAAATTTTCGAAACTAAAGAAACACTATCTTCTGATACTTCATATTGACAATTTGCATTTCTTGCCTGCTTTATGTCTGCGTTTTTTAGGAATACTTGGAAAACCTTCACCCCTGAAGGATTTACAATACTATACATTTTGGAAAACCTTTACCCTCAAGAGTAGCACGTAAATTATTTACTTGAAAAATTGTGTGGAGTAGTCTTTTAGATAAGCTAATAGCTCAGACTTGGTTTTGTCTAAGCCATATTTTTCTAGAGTTGACTTAAGTTTTTTACGATCGTTGAAAAGAGTGGTTGTTCCTCTCAGTTTTCGATGCTCATCGAGTCTTGCAAGGTTAGTATAAATTGCGAATCGTTCTTTTTCCCATATCGTTGCTTTTTCAGGCAATTCCCAATGATCAACAATTAGTATTTTATTAAATTTTTTGATTAAATCTGAAATTGCTTTTCTTGATATTTCTGGACTTTTTAAATCATCAAAAGAGTTAATCCCTAAGGTCCTAATCGCCTTTTGATTTTTATATTTAACCTCGATTCTTAAAATAGATTGAGGTATTGACAATTGTTTTGATTTAAAGTAAATTTTGACCTCATAATTAATTCTTCTAAAGACCACCATATTTTCATGAGCAACAAAACACGGTCTAATCTTATAATCAAAAACAACTAATTTATCTTTTAAAAACTTCATGATTTCGAATGAGACATTTTCGAAATTTACTCCAAATTCAAGTTGTGTTGGATAGAAGTGATTTCCGAAAAAATATCTGGATTCTATTTCATTCAGAGAAATAAGCATTTCTGCGAAAGAAACATTGTTGGCATTATGAGAAAGTCCAGAGTTTAAAAAATTGGTAAATTTATGTAGGCTTCCGGAGATTCGCAATTTAGTAGTTCCAGTTTTAAGCCTTAATGATTCTGATAAATCTATAGGACCATACTTGTAGAAATAAACATGTTGCCTTCTCTTTTTATCATACTCTGCGTCTAAGTCTAAATTTGTAGACGTAAAGCATTTATTTTTTGGAACATTTTTACATTCCAATTTTATGAAATCAAACACTTCTAAGAAATGTTCCTCAATAGTTCAATTATACCCTCCTTTTTATATCGCCTTTCACGATTAATCTTATGAGGCTTTGTTAAGCCTTTCTTATCATAATTGTATAATGTTCCACTACTGATTTTCAATAGTTGCATTACTTCTTTAGCGGTCAACCATTCTTTTTGGTTAATACTGTTTTCTTTTTCTTCTTGGATAGCTTCTCTAACTCCATTAACAACTTTTTCTACTAAAGCCTCTACAGTTAAGGATCGGATAAGTATTTCTTTGTCCATTTGATTTCGATTTTGAATTCAAATAGCGACAATTAAAGTTGTAGTATGTATCTGTAGCCCCACTACAAATAATGGAACTTATTGATTTCTGGACTTATTTAGTAATTTATTTGCATGTTCTATTAAGCCTAATTCAGTAAAGATTTCATGAATTCTTTTTAGATGTTCTGGCTTATAAATATTTTCATTCTTGTTAGGATTCTGAATGTAGGTCAGATAATTTCTCCCATCTGTTCTACTGAGAATCTCAGAAATTAATTGAGCAAGTTTTGAAATATTTAGATTGGTATTTTCCCGCAAAAAGTCAATAATTCCTAATTCTTGCAATAAGATATATTGTTGCTTATGAGTTGTTGTATTATCCTTTCGAATTGATGATGTTTTTGAGGTTTCACTTTCTTCACTTGATCCAATATTTAGTAAACAAATCGAATAGTATTCTCGTGCCTTATCGATATAATAAGAGTTAAAAGCGATTAGGTGTTCAGAATTAGGCTCCCAATTTCTAAGATATTCTATTATTGAAAGTGCTGATAAGTTTTTCTGTAACGCATTAGAATAAGTGGCCTCAATTTTCATCGTTACTTCGGAAACATTTAACTCATTGCTATTTAGTTTTTCTATAAGCTCAAATTCAAACTTCCTTAATCCCTTATATTTTGGATCGAGAAATTCTGAATGTAATTCTTTATATAATTCACCTCTTTCATTAATTTTTAAAAGTGGAGATTTTTTCTTCATGTTTTAAACTAAATTCAAGATCAGTAATAAGAAGTGGTCCAATTATATTATCAAAATGTCTTTGTTTTATATTACCTAGAATTATAAGGTGGCACCTTAGTGCCACCTTGTCTAAAATTTCTAAATTTTTGAGATTCTTGTGGAATAATGAATTTCATTGTTGTCCAAATTCAATAAATAAACACCAGAATTTAATTTGCTTAAGTCTATTTGGATATGGCCTGCTTTATATGTGTCAGAAATAATCAATTTCCCATCTGAAGAAAAGATTTGGACTTTAATTTTTTCGGAAATATTAATTGTCTTGACATTTATCATTTTCCGAGACGGATTTGGATAACACAAAATGCTTATCTCACCATCAGATCTACTTGTACTTTGGCCATTGTCCTGAAGTGCAGGTGTATGAAATCCACAATAAATACTTAAGTTTTCTTCAAACTCTTCAAGAGTTATTGAATTTGTCTTTCCAGAGTCTTGATTAACATCAACAACATCTGAATCTATCAAATCATCTCCGGCATCCCAATCAATAAATTGTGAATACTGATCTGAATTAATAAATTCTACTTTATAAGTTCCGCTCGATAGTTGATCAAAACTATAATCTCCGTTTGCATCTGTTGATGTAATCATCGGGTTGCCGTTACTATCCAGTACAGATGATTCGTCATCATGCAATAAGTTTACAGTTATTTCAGACAGTACTGAATCAATTCCTTCATTATATAGACCATAATCACCACCAGACCAGGGTTCAAACCATACCTTTCCTCCTATTTTTGAAGATTCCGTTTCAGTTTCGTCTTCATTGTTTTCATCACAATCTTCTATAGATTCCAAAATAAAGTATCCTACAACTTCAGGAGCATGTAGCACTCCTGACCCCATATAGTCTTCCTCTTGCAACATAAGTGTTGCATTAGTAGATGACAAAGAAGTTACATGAAAAGAAAGCGGATCTGCGTCGTTTGCGGTTTGTGTAGCTCCTAGTAAAATAGGATTGCCCTCAAATTCAATTGGGTACTGAAGATTAAACCCATTCTCATCAACAACATTCCCGGTACGTCCCACGAATAAATCTCTACCATTTATGCTACCAAGTCCAGTTTCAATTGCTATAAAACTTATGTCTTCCTCAACATTAGATATTAAATCTCCTTTTTCTGTTTGAATCTGAAGGTCGAATCCATCCATAGTAACATTTGTAACTCTAGAAACTGAAGGTTTACTACTTCTTACTGAGTTTGCCATAGCAATTACTATAGGTTGAGTTGTAAAGGAATTAGTGAAATTTACTCTAACTTTTGATCTACCAACATTCCTTTTTTGGCCAACTTCTGCTTTAAGACCACCAAAATCTTTTAATCCTGGTTGAGTATAAAAGTAGGATAAATTGGTCCCGCCATAATTTCCTCCTCCTTCTTCTCCTTGCCAATTTGTAGTAGTATAAGTAAAGTTACTTTTTGTAACCCCTAAGACTTGAAATAAAACATTATTATTAGAATTTACATAGAATAAATTGGGGTAATCTGATGCAATTTGTGTGAATGTTACGGAACTAGTGTCATTTCCTCCTCCTTCAGGATTCAAATAAACATTACAACCGTCATCATCCTCCGGGTCATCAAAATTATCGCAATCAATAGGTAAACAAGCATATTCATTTCCTATTCTATACATTAAAGTATGATCTCCTGGTTCTGAACTCCAATTCCCACCTATACTCTCACATCCTATTATAACATCATGGCCAACTCCGACATTGTTATTATTAATATCAATAGCTGAATTCCAAAATTCCGCGTCACATGTACTTGTACTTTCATTAAAAAGACGAATAAATAATTTGCCTGGACAGTCAGTGCAATATCTAACAGTAAACTCATCGCAATCTCCTGAAACGAATTCAAGTTCCAAATTTGGTACACAATTGAAAGGGTCACAAATAACCTCATAACAATAATACTGATCTTCAAACTTCACCATTAATGTATGTATTGGTCCTTCCAAGTTTTGAAATATTAAGCTCTTATCAACATTTGCTTCAATACTAACTCCAACATCTGAATTGTCATTGTCAAAAAAACCTTCATTCCAAGCATTTTCATTACAAATTCCAATTGGTCCATCAAACATTCGGTAGTCAAAAGTGCCAGTACAGGTAGATTTCAATTTCAGACTAAAATCATTACAAGAATTTCCTAAACTTCTTTCGATAACGATACAATTTTCGTTTCCAGAATTACCATCCTCAGGAATAACATCTTCACAAGCCTCAAGCATAACTGGTAATCCGTTATCGTTGCCTTCAATACCAAATTGATAATAACAATACGTACAACCAGGTTTTGAATGGGGTAATTCCAAAACCTGAGAATTTGGATGAACAAGCCTTTTAAAGCCATAACAATTTTCAAATTGACCTCCTAAACAGATATTGGTTTTAGAAATGGGTGTGTATTTAAACTTCACTCTACTAGTCATGTTCCCTTCGCAATCAAAATTATCACAGCCTGCTATACCTGAATCCGTACCTACAGTAAGAATATAATCCCTTGGCGTATTTTGTTCGGAAAAAGTAAAAGACTCTCGATATTTTATATTATCTGAGTTCAAATTGTAATCCCAAGTATATTTTCCAGCACTTGGAATTTCCCATTCAGTCTCTCCAGATACTACGTTTCCATTATTGATTATGGTATTGTCCAAATCGCTTTGAAAAGGCCATATGATAGTAGCATTCTCGGAAAAGTCATCTGGAATATCCAAAACTAATTTACTTTCCCCTTCCTCAAAACAAAATTCTTCTGCTAGTAGTCTTGGATGGTCTCTTAATCTGCCTCCAAAGTAATCTTCTATTGTTGTGATACATCCACTTTCACTAGTAAACTCGACGGTTATTAATGAAGCTCCAAGTCTATTAGCTGATACAGGATGCTCCAAAACATCAAAAGAAGTTTCTCCTGATCCAACAATTTTTAAATCATAATCCCCATCATAACCGTTTAATTCTAAATCAATTTTAACATCACCATTTTCAAATTGCTGAGCAGGTGCAGGAGAATTATACTCACATCGTTTAGATATTCCTGTTAAAAATGTTATATCAATATCCGGATGTAAAAATTCCAAACATTGTATTTCTTCATTATCAAAATAATCAATCGTTGTACATGGAGCCCCTAAATAAGTGTTTTCTACCTCTTTAATCATTGAAAAGTTACTAGGGCCTTCTATTAAATCACAATCGATACATTGGCCATTCTCGATTATACTAGTTGAGCCATCAAACCAATTAATTTCTGCATTTGTTTCACTACCCCACGAAATATGAATGCTATTACTTTCATAACATGAATTATTAGCCACTAACAACACTTTATCACAAGATATATCTTCTGAATTTGCAAAATCTGTCCAAACATTTAAAACTCTGGCCCTAACTGATAAATCCTCATTCAAAAAATATCTACTAGATTCTACCCCATTCTCAGTAAACCCATCACTCCAAAAAAATGTAGCATACTGAGGAATATTAAACTTATTTACAGCTTTAGCATTTAAGAAAAATTCATCTTGATCACAACCGAATTTTGCCAATGAAATTTTAAATTCAGAACAATCGGCTACTTCATCAATTTCTTCTAATGATCTATTAGATATAAAACAAGGTGTCCTAAATACAGCGTCTGGAAAAGATTTAGTGTAGGGATATACATCTACAAAAAGATCTGAGGATTCTTCTATTGTTCTTCGAGATTCAAAACCAATATGTTCTACTCCATCACTATAACAAAATAATGATCGGACTTCTAGGTTAGTTGGAGTTAACAAATTGGCTACAATAGCATCACATTTTTCAGTTAATTTCAAATTATAAAAATCATTGCATTCATTAAAACTATACCAATTAGAGAGACAAGCCCCAATTGGAATGCCATCTGAAGAAAATTCTGTAACTAAAGATTGGACTGCCAAATTTTCGGCTGGAGGATAAGATTTATCAACATCTACATCATATGTGCCATCACTCCAGATAAAAGTAGCGTTTACAATACTAGGAGGGTTATCATCCAAATTATAAATCTGGAAAAATACTTCATCATCACAATTATCCTTCTTAAATGAAAATTGATATGGATTATAAGGGCTACAGCCATCGCTATCAATATCATCATAGGGAATCATAATCTCTTTTTTTAACTTATTATTACATTCATCCTCGATTGAGATTAAATGCATGTTTTTTTCAGGTCCTGTATAAGTTGGAATCCATCCACCTTGTAAATTATTATGAACGCCTATAACGTTACTTGCATTATTTGGTCCTATTCCGCTATAATTCCCCGAACCTCCAGTGGCTGATATTTCAAGTGTACCTTCCTTAAAACTTGTTGACTCAATGTCAGGGGAAAGAATGTTGAAATGCAAACTTAAAGGTGCTTGCATTGCAGTAGTAATGTTGAAGGTTTCATTAAAAACAAGTCCGTTAGAATCTGTTATTGTTACACTATAATTTCCAATTTCTAAATCTTTAATTTCTAAAGCACTACTTCCGTTGTCCCAAGAAATATCATACGGACTAGTTCCATTTAATATCTCTAATTCAACGCTTCCAGTACCCTGTTCGTTACAAGGAAGAATCATATTGGCAGATACTTCAAGACAAACCTCTTCTACATCTATAATGAAATTTTCAATAATTGAATTATCACAGTAATCTCTAATTTCTAAGAAATAATTTCCTGAACTTACATTGATTAAATCCAAATCACTCGTGCCTGTTTGAAACCAATGAATAGAATATGGTGGCACACCATCAATAATTTTAAGACCATTGATTGAGGCACCATTCCTTAAACCACAATCATAGGAAATATCAAGATTTGCCAAAACCAATTGTAAATCACCTTGAGATTCGATTTCAGGAATATAAAATGAAAATTCGGATACACAATCCGTTTCATTATCAATAACCTCCACAGAATAAGTTCCGGAAGACAAAGAATTTCCATTGAAAGTATAAACATTCCCCAAACTGCTTTGTAAGGATATAAGAGAAGTGCTCCAATTAAAGCTTAAATTATTTCCCAGTAAAGACCCAATCGAGACATCTAAGGTTCCATTGTCTAAATTCACACAACTCCCAATATTTTCATTGATAACGACATCAACAGGTGATTCCGGATTCAGTAATGAAAAATCCTTAACTATCGAACACTCATGCAAATCAGATACAGTAACAGAATAAAATCCAGCATTCAAATCACTAATTTGTAAATCAGTTGAACCGGTATTCCATAAAACATAGTAAGGAGAAACCCCACCAGAAAAACCACTTATGGCTATTGACCCTCCTCCATCACAAGTCGGATTTATTATTTCCTCATTTTCAATCTTTAGATCGGATTCGGTTATCTCCACATGCATCTTGGCAATGTTACATTCATCATCTTCTACTCTTAAATGATAATCGTCAGGAGGAATATTTTCAAATAGAGCGGAGACCATAACACCCTCAATTACTGAGTAAGGTATTAGTTCCGTTTCTGTAGCGTTTAAAGTTCCTAGGGTTAAAGTAAAAGGAGGAATCCCTCCAATAATATTTACTTCTATTGAACCACTTTCAGACCCATCACATACGTGGTACACATCAGCTAATACATCTACTTGAGAATAGATTGAGCTTAGGGAAAACACTTGAAAAATGAAAAAGGTTGTTATTAGTCGTTTCATAATAATGTTATTTTTTCATTGGCATAAAACAAATATCATACCAAGCAATTTTGTTCTGATTCTATTAAGGATTGGCAAATAAATATTTTGCCAAATAAAATGTGGAACAATTATTGAATAGATGATGTAAATAATATCAACATCATGAAAAATAGAGCAACTCTTATTTTTATTTTATGTTTTCAATTTATCTCCCTGACTCAGGTATTTACTCAAATTAGAGTTACGGGAACTTTTAGTCATTTCCATGATAAAGATTTTGATGAAGTAGGTGATGAATGTGACAATTGTCCCGAATTATTTAATCCAAACCAATTGGATGAGGACCAAGATGATATAGGTGACCTTTGTGATTGTGACCGATATGATGACTTAGCAATTCTTCCGGAAACATTGCAAATCTGTTCAGGAAACCCAATAACCATAACTATTAATAAATCATTTCAAAGCTACAGATGGACTGGGGATTCTGGAGTATTAGGATTTGGAGCATTTCAAGATATTTCGGAACCTGGACTCTATAGGTTTGAAGGTAGTTCATCTCCAGAAAGTGGAGGTTGTGTTGTTACAGAGGTGTTTTATGTTTTTCCATATTCCACTGATACCGATGGCGATGGAATTTGTGATATAGAGGATTGCGATCCGGAGGATGACACTGTAGGAATGGGTTTGCCTTGTAATGACTATAATGTAAGCACCTTGGACGATGTTTATGATCAATATTGTGATTGTTCAGGAACACCAGACCCTACCAATCCATGCAATGGCAATGACGTGGATGGAGATGGTATATGTGATGATGTAGATAATTGTCCATATACTGAAAATCCTGGACAAGAAAATATAGATGAAGATTATGAAGAAGCAGGTAACTATTATGGAGATGCTTGTGACCCTATAAATGATAATCCCCCAAATCCTTGTGATTTACTTATGCTAGAAATCGATGCCACTCAATTAACAATATGTGAGGGGCAAGATGTAACTATATCAGTAGAAGATGACCCTGCAAATAATTACAATTGGTCAGACTCGGAAAACGGACCTTCCATTGGAAACATGTATTCAATTACTGTTTCTAAGGCTGCCACTTATTTTGTTACCGTTACTACGCCAGACTGCGAATTTAAAAATCAATTTACATTAGTAGATATTTCCGACCCAGAGAGTATTAAAGAAGCACTTCTCGAACGTGGATATATCGGAATGCCTGGAACTTACTCCTTTCCGACTTCCCCTGAATGTGATCCTGTAGTAAAACCAAACGAGAATTCAACTCGTGATCCTGGAGATCCTCCGGTCGCTTTTGGAAATTCAGAACTTTCTGTTTTTGAATACAAAGGTCAAGAGTATTGTGTCCAAGAAGTAGTAAATAATGTCTATTCCATGATGCATGCTGATGCAAAAGAAACCATGGGAGAATGCTATTATGGTGATGCATTTAGCTGCAATTCGAGCGACATGACATTTGAGAATTTTATTGAGAAATCAGATGCAAACTCAAATGTTTCAGCATTCTTGTTGCCTGACTTTTTTATGATAAAAGTGAAAAGTAATCGTAATGGGCAGGCTACAAATATTCCGATTCATGTCCTGGAAATGGATAGGTATTTGAAAACAATAGAAGAATATCCAGAATTTTCACATGCTAATCTCCTTGAGGATGTACATATCATTAATGAGGACAATTATTCCGATATAATTGCAACTAATATTCTAAGTGCCAATTACTATGACTTCACAGTTAATTATAATCGTATTCCGGACATCGCACTCCAACTGTTAGAGGCCATTATTGCTTTTGGTAAATGTGTAGAATCGGTAGCAACTGAGTCGGACAAAGAAATTATAATCCCAAAAGGCTGCTATGAACAATTTCCTGGATATTATTCCATATTTTTTACTGGAGCTATAAATGAGTTATGGAGGCAAGTGCATGGTGCTGTGGATGTTATTAATGTTGTTAGAGCCTATTGCAAAATGGCTACATGGTGTGATCCACAATATGGAGATGATTTTGACTACAATAGTTCAGCATATAATGAAAATTCTATTTGGATCATAGGAATGAGTTGCAAAGAGGCAAAAGAGTTAAGAGATGAGACTCATTTAGCCTTTGAACAAATTATGCAATATCTATTTACAAAGGAACCATATGAAAGTCTTTATAATGCTTTCGCTGAAGCATTTGTTAAATGGGGTTTGTATGTAGCACGTTGTAATGATGATTGTGGCAGTATTGTAAATAACTGTAACAGTCCATATGAGCCAGAAAAAAGAAAAACTTTATTCGAATTTTTCTTCGGTGTGGGTGAAATTCTCCCTGTTGTTGTATTTGATTATCCAGAATTAAATGGAAATCAACCTCCTGATTGTATAGATTTTGATGATGACGATAATTGGCAACACATTTCACACCAAAAAGGTATTTATCTTGTTAGAGTAGTTGGTTTCGTTAAGGGTACAACGGAAGCTATTAAATCTTTATCAGCAATTGCATCAAAATTTAAAAAAGGGAAATTTGATAAAGAATCAAACCCTGATGAATCTATTGAAGATGAAATAATAAAAAAGTCCCAAAAATTGGGTACAACCTTAGATGATCTTGTTGAGCTATTACCCCAAGATTCTAGAGCCCAATTTAGGGCGGATTTTTTAGATAACCCTGATGGCATCCTTGATTGGTTCGCAAAAAATACAAAAAGGCTTAGGGCATGGAATGGGTTAAGAGATAGAGCAGAATGGGTTCGAAAGAATAAAGATTTATTAGATAAACTTCTGGATAAGGATGATGCTTTTATTACAAGAGTCGATCAATTTTATGAAAATATTTCTCTACCCAAGCCTGAGAATTTGCCCAGGCCCCTTCCAAGTAGTATTTCACATGTTTTTAACGGAGAAACTATCATTGTAAATTATAATAAATTTGGCATGCCAGAATTTGGGCCACATATGACTAAAATCACTGTGAATGGGACTAATCATGCGAAATCTTATAAGGGTTCTTGGAATCCCATTTCTTCTACACACGATGCTGCAAGAACAAAAGACTTGAGAGAAGCAACTAATTGGGCCTTGAAAACTGATGATGCTGGGAATTTGATTAATTTCCCTAATGGAAGAGTAAGAAGGGCAACTACTTCGGGAGGAAACCCTTCTCAAACTAAAATTGAAATTTTGGATGATGATGGGAATTGGATTGAGCAAACATGGGATCATTTTGAAAACGGTAAGGATTTAGTTCCAGTACCAACTGGCATACATAATCATTTAAATCACAGTGGAGGTTTTAGTGCTAAACATGGCCCAGATGGAACACCTGTTACTCCTCATACTGATATTACTGAAATATATGATTACGATCCCAAAATAAATTAATTAAAATGTTGGATAAAAATTTATTCCGGTTTTTACAATTTAGGAAAAAAGCATTAGATGTTCAAATTTTGGAAGATAAGTATGGAATTGTACTTCCTCCTATATATAGATCATTTATTCGTGTTTTTAAACCATATTTTGCTCATCAAAAATTGGCGAACGAAAACATTGATACCTTCAAAAGTTTTGTTACTCCATTCTATTCCTCTTTAAAACTAGATTCATATACTATTGACGATGATGAATTCGCATTTGAATCATTTAAAGAATTGGAAGAAGTTATGACATTTGAGCGTAGTAATAAAGGGCATTTAAAAAATCTATTATTTATTGCAAATCATGGATATTCAGGTGGATTATTGTTAGGAATCGGTAAAGAAAATAAAGACAAAATATTTCATAATACGGACGATACTATTATAAAATATATTGCCGAAGATATTTATGATCTACTAGGTAAAATGCATTTAATTCAGTATGATTTTGAGCTTCCATCAGTAGAAACATCTAGGTTGTATAAAAACTGGGGAGAAGATTTTTGGAGGATGAAAACAGATAAAATTTTATAGTGAATAAAAATTTTCATACTCCTAAGAACATGACAAGATATTTTTTAAGTTTTGTTGTTTACTTTGTCTTTGTACAGCTAGCCTTATGTCAAGATAACCCTGCAAGTGATTCCCTTAATTACTCTAAAAACGATAGTGATAAAGATGGAATTTTGGACATTGTTGATAATTGCAATTCGTTATATAATCCTGGACAAAAGGATTTTGATAATGATGGATTGGGTGACTTATGTGACTGTGATCGATATAATGTTTTTCAGATCCTTCCAGAAAATAGAAACATATGCAAAGGGACAAGTATTTATGTTTCCGTAAACCAGAGATTTAGTACATACGATTGGGTGGATTCTAATGAAACTGTTATAGGAACCACATCAATTCAAAAAATCACTTCTTCTGGAGTATATACTTTTAACGGCAAATCATCACTAGAAAGTGGAGATTGTAATGTTACCAAAAGAATAGTTATTAAAGAATATACAACAGATTCTGATGGAGACGGAGTATGTGATTTAGTAGATTGCGACCCTAAAGATCCGTTAAGGGGGATTGGATTACCCTGTAATGATTATAATCTAAGTACAATAAAGGATGTCTATAGTAATAAATATTGTGATTGCGAAGGGGAGCCAGATCCAAATAATCCATGTAACGGAAGTGACGTAGATGGGGATTTTATCTGTGACGATGTTGATAATTGTCCTTTTGATTCGAACCCTAAGCAAAAAGATGGTGATAATGATGGGGTTGGGGATGAATGTGATCTAATAGATGATCGACCTCCTCACCCTTGCACTTTATTGAATTTTTCATTTAAGCCATCTTTTGTTAAGTACTCTGAAAACAAGCAAATGAAAATAGGTGTTGAGGAAGACAATAATCACATTTCCTATTTATGGTCAACAAATGAAAAGACATCTTCTATCCTAACAGATAAACCAGGTATTTACCATGTTACTGTGACCTTTGATTCTGAATGTGAATTAACAAAGAGTTTTGCCCTAATAAATGAATCAACTGATCAAACGTTAAGAGATGGTTTACTTGACTCTGGCTACCTAGGTTTTAAGGGTAAGTATAAGCCTCACAATAATAATGAAGAAAAGTGTATTTCACATTCTCTTGAAAAATCGGACTTATTAACTTTTGGAAAATTCAAAGGAGGTAGTTTTACTTACAAAAATACTGAATACAATATACAGGATGTAGTTTGCACGCTTTCTGAATTAATGGATTTAAGTTCCATTTCTAAAGGCTTGGATACCTGCCTAATCGGAGACAATTTTTCTTCCGCTTTAAGTATTGAAAACAGTCAAATTACTCTGGAAAAATTTTTAGAATTCTCAAGACAAAATTCTAATATTTCAATTTACCTTTTTCCAAATGAAATGATGATTAAGTTGACTATTGATGGAAGTGGCCAACTTTTAAATGTATTCGAGGTATATGAAGTTTTATCAAAAATGGAATAATCTGTTCTCTGGGTATATTGCTTTAAGTCTTATAATCCATTAAAAAATGGTTTGTTCGCTAACTTCTCTGAAATTTCTTTTTGAGTGACCTTAATATACTTGAGTAGATTTTTTTCTGATGTATGGCCTGTAATGCTCATAATTTCAAATGCAGAAATACCGCTTAAATGCATCAGAGTAGCACCGGTCCTTCTTGCTGTATGGGTTTTGATTAGTTCGTTCTTATTTATCGTAGTCACCTGGCTTTTTCCTCCTTTGTTTTCTCTGATTTCTATAGGGTCTGTAATCCCGGCTATTTTAGCGACCTCTTTGATATATAGGTTTACTTTTTGTTCATAGGTTTTTGGAAGATGATTTTTATAACGTGCTAGAATCGTTTTTACCTCTTTCCTCATGGGAATACGGACTGGTTTGTTAGTCTTTCTCGTTATAATCTCAATAAAGTTTCCTTTAATGTGTTTAGGCTTAATTCTTGAAAAATCAGAATATCTTAATGCTGTATAGCATCCAATCAAAAAGACATCTCTAACGAGTTTATAATTTGGCTTTTTTGTTAGTTTGAGTTTAAACAATTTTTTCAATTCCTCTTTAGTTAGAGCAATATTATCAACTTCTGATTTCAGAGTTTTGAATTTTCTTTTCTTATAATCCAGGTTGTTATGTAATCCTTCTTCATAAGAAGAGTTCATAATTGATTTTAGATTTTTGACTTGCTTTCCTATGGAGTTAGTTGTATAATCCTTCTTTATGAAGAAATCTACATATTCATCATATAGGTCCAGGTTCACATCCTCAAATTGTATTTCTCGACCATAACTCTTTTTAAAGTTTTTCCACTGGGTTTGCCATAGCCTATATTCTTTAGCTGAACTGGTTGAGTATTTTTTTAACTCGCCGGATTTCGTTGTATATGTTCGCTTACCGTCTTTTACATCTTGAACAAATTGGGCAATAAATGATGATAGGGTATGTTCTTTCTTTGGTTTTTGAACTTTACGATTAGTTTTAAAAGCCTCATCCAAAAGTGTTCTTAGTTCAATGCTGTCCTAAATAAAAATAATGAAAGGAGAGATATTAATGATATGGTGC
>CAZDWO010000030.1:1265-40216 GCA_964509175.1 uncultured Saprospiraceae bacterium | reverse complement strand
ATATTTTATTAAAAAATCTTAATCGAAATCACATTCCTTACCTAAGTGTTCAAACTTAGCTAGCTCCTCGATTAATCCATTATTTACTTTTCCGAAAACTTCATAAGCTACCTTACCTAGTGGTAAATGTACTGGAGCCTCTTCTAACTGTGCTAGTTTATAAATCGCATCTGCAGCTTTTGCAGGATCTCCTGGTTGGTTTCCACTTAATTTCTGTAAGCCTCTTATACGCTCACCTACTGTGCTTTCGTAATCTTCTATTTCTGTATTATCATAGGCTGCTGAGCTTCCTGCCCATTCTGTTCGGAACGGTCCTGGCTCGACATTAGTTACCTTGATACCTATAGGTTTTAATTCTGCTGCTAGTGCTTCTCCGATTCCTTCTAAGGCAAATTTGGAACCGTTATAAATTCCCAATCCTTGAGAGCCTATACGTCCAGCGATAGAAGTTACATTTATTATATGACCAGAACGTTGCTTTCGCATGTGTGGCAATACTTGTCTTATAGTAGTTAATACCCCAAAAACATTTACCTCAAACTGTCTTCTTACCTCCTCGTCAGAGATTTCTTCGATACTTCCCATAGCTCCGTATCCAGCATTATTTACAACTACATCTATTCGTCCGAATTGATCAATAATAGATTTTACCCCATCGATAATCATCTGAGAAGAAGCTACATCTATTAATACCCCAAAAGAATTTCCTGGGTTTTCTTTATTAAAAGCCTCGACTTGCTCTTGCTTTCTAAAAGTTCCTACAACTATCTGTCCTTGTGATAAAACCTCTTTGGCCAACTGTTTTCCCAGTCCTGATGATACACCAGTAATAAACCAGATTTTTTTATCTGTACTCATTTCTAATTAATTGAAAATTTAACTAATACTATCTAGTTGCAAACGTACTAAAAGTATACCTAGTTAGACATAATATTGCCGAGATTATTGAGTCTCTGGAGATTTTGAGACTAAAAAAAGCCGTTGAAAATGATAAAAACCTAGTCATTAGTGCCTAATCGATGTAGGTGATCATTTTTTCTTGAATACTTACCCATAATAGTACGACTTAAAAAGCTCCAGTAACAAGCTTATACATCGTACTCATAATAGATTGTTTTACTTATCTTCATCAGCATAGTTTGTCCAGAAAACAAGGGCTGGTAAAGCACTGAGCCTAGTACATTCTTTGGGTCGAACAACAAAATCATCCGCTGTCGAAAATAAATTTCGAAACCTTGTCCTATTTCGAAAAGCCCATTCGTCAAGCGAGTGATAATCTATTTTTAATCATTAAAAACTAAAAAAATGAAAGATTTTATGTTACTGTTTCACAGCGAGCCAAACATGGTATATCAACCAACCCCGGAAGAAATCCAAGCAGAAATTAAGAAATGGCACGATTGGATAGGAGGCATTGCGGCCCAGGGAAAACTTAAATCTACAGATGCACTCGGTTATGAGGGCAAAACCCTTCACTCCGATGGAAACATTACTGATGGACCGTATGTAGAACTAAAAGAAATGGTCGGCGGCTATTTAATCTGTACGACAGAGACCATAGACCAGGCCTTAGAATTGGCAAAGGGCTGCCCTATTTTTGATGTAGGCGGAAAAGTCGAAGTACGAGATGTAATGGTATTTGAAAATTAAAAAATATCAGGACATGCCAGAATTAAATTATATCTCAATAATCGTTGCAACACTTATCCCTAATATTCTAGGTGCTATATATTATGGACCACTACTAGGGAACCAGTGGTTAAGTTCTTTAAACTTTACGAGTGAAGATATGAAGGGAAGAAATGAGCCACTCATTTATGGCTCTGCACTCCTTCTTTCATTTATAGTATCATTCTTTCTAAAGTTTATAATTGAAATGACACATAAGGGAGTAGGTGATAAAGGAGAATTGGTTTTTGGAAGTTTCCACACCTTTCCACATGGAGCGATGCATGGTGCTGGACTAGCTATCGGTTTAGTTATACCGATAATTATTTGCCTCGGATTGTTTCAGAAAACTAAGGCTTCTAACATCTTTATAAATTGCCTTTTTTGGTTATTGTGTTTTGCAATAATGGGTGGAATACTAGATGTATGGAATTAACCTAGGTGGAATCGACACTTGACATATCTAAGATTTTTAAAGACGAGTACAGCAACCTAGTTGCTGTACTTTGTCATTATTATAATGTGGAGGATATACAGCTTGCAGAGGACATCATCTCTGATGCTTTTATAAAAGCCATGAAAACATGGTCTCACAAAGGAATCCCAGATTCTCCAAAAGCCTGGCTGAGAGCAACTGCAAAAAATATTCTTATAGACCGACAACGACGCAAAAAAACATATCGTGATAAGGTTGCCCCAAAATTAGATCAAGAGCCTGCTCAGATTTCTCCTTCAGAAATCACTGATAAGATTATAGAGGATAGTCAGCTAAGAATGATATTTCACGTATGTGACCCCATCTTAAATAATGATGCTCAACTTTGTCTCTCTCTAAGAATACTTTGCGGTTTTAATATAGAAGAGATTGCAAAGGCACTATTGTCTAACAAATCAGCCATCAATAAAAAACTTTACAGAGCCAAACAAACCTTAAAAACCGAAAGTGATTTTCAATCCGATCTTTCTGAAAAAGAATATATCTCTAGACTAGATAATGTTCTAAGAGTAATCTATTTAATATTTAATGAAGGTTATTACAGCAGCGTAAATGAAGAAAACATCAGACATGACATCTGCTATGAAGCTATGCATCTATGTAAGTTCTTAGAAAATCAATCCTTCTTTCCCAAGAGTAAAATTTATGCTCTACTAGCCCTAATGTGTTTTCATGCATCCAGGCTTCAAGCGAGATCATCAGAAACCAAAATTGATCAACTGTACCGAAACCAAGACAGAGCAAAGTGGAATAAACCACTTATACGGAAAGGAGAAGAATTACTCAACAAGTCTGCAAACGGAAACCAAGTTTCTAAGTATCATTTAGAAGCTGCTATCGCCTACTGGCACACTACCTCTGATGATTCCAAATGGTCCAATATTTTAAAACTCTACAATAATTTATTGCTCATTGAGTATTCTCCCATTATCGCCATGAATCGAACCTACGCTCTCGCTATGGCAAATTCCATAAACGAGGCGATAGCAGAAGCACTTAAGTTAGACTTAAAGTTAAATCAATATTACTACTGCTTACTTGCTGAGCTGTATAAATTAAATGGCAATAACCCCAAAGAAAAAATATATCTAAACAAAGCTCTAAAGATTGCCACTAAATCAAACGAAAAAATATTGATTCAAGAAAAACTGGAAGAAGCGAGCAAGTAAGAAAACTATAAGCTGGAAAAACACTTGTAATAAATATCCTTAAGACACCTCTCTTTATCAGATTTATTTCATATTATTAAGAATGGGCTGAAACTATGCTTTTTGCATAAACTATCTCTGAATAAAGAACCAATACATCAAAATAGAAAAATGAAAAATATAATAGTCTTTGTCCTTGCACTGATTTGTACTTATTCGTACTCTCAAGAATTCCACCTAGAAGTTGAATACTCATCAGGAGTAAGAGACACTGTAATTTTTGGATTTGCTGATGATGCATCCTTAGGCATCGATTCAAACTACAATGAAGTAAATATATTTGGGACTCCATTACAATCCTCTGATCTTCGTTCTATTCAAAGAGTTGAAGATTTAGATAGTGCCTGCCAGTATGAAAACAATTACGATGAAAACATCGATTCTAAAATAAACATTCGACCCTTCAGCCTAGGCAATATTAAAAGCAGATCTTTTGAATTTATTCTAACCACACAGGACACAAACTTTAATATTAGCTTAAAAGGCCCGAATCTATTTGTTGATGGTTTTATAAGTTTTGAACCAGATACTTGTGAAACTCCAGACTTCCCACCTAGATTTAGAATAGAAGAAAACTTAGTAGAAGTAGACCTTAAACCGTTGATGAGATTTGAAGGTCTATCTAATGTTAACTATATAGTTTTTCTATTTGACCAATTGGGAGTAACAAATACAAACGAAACAAAGTCATCTGAAATTTCTGTAACTCCTAACCCGGCAAGTCATTTTGTCAATGTATCAAATGACCAAAATAATATCCAGGAAATATCGATTCTTACCTTAGATGGCAAAACCATTCAAAAAGAAAAAGGATACAATAATAAATTGATCAGCATAAAATTACCTCGAGATCTACAAGGACTTTATTTAATCAGAGTTAAACAGGACAACAATCATATTTTGACCCAAAAATTATATGTAGACTAAGTCAGAATTGCTAAACTTAAAAATGCAGATTGGATACTTATTAATAAATTGCAGCTTATAAAAAAGCGTCCATGAAAATCGGGATTATAAAAGAAGGTAAAACACCAGCAGACAGTCGTGTAATATTAAGCCCTGAGCAATGCTCCATACTTATATCTAAAGGATACGACATCTGTTCCCAGCGATCTTCTGTTCGCTGTTTTCCCGATGAAGCTTATAAGAAAGCAGGTGTCCCTCTCGTAGATTCTGTCGCAGATTGTGAGATACTCTTAGGTGTAAAAGAAGTTCCTATAGATGAGCTTATCCCAGATAAAACCTATTTCTTTTTTTCGCATACTATAAAGGCTCAGTCGTATAATCAAAAATTACTCAAAGCCTGTGTCGAGAAAAACATCCGACTTATAGATTACGAAGTACTCACTGATGATAGTGGTAAGAGGGTTATTGCTTTTGGCAAATTTGCAGGAATGGTTGGAGCCCATAATGCTCTGTGGACCTATGGAGAGAAACAGGGAAATAACCCACTACCGAGGATGATACACTAGAAGATTACGCTGCAGCGAAAGAGATTTATAACTCAACACAAACACCCAATGTAAAAATAGCTCTCACAGGAACGGGTCGCGTATCTGGTGGTGCAGTACAGGTGCTAGAAGATATGGGCATTACCCGTGTCAGACCTATAGATTATGTAACTAAGATTTATGACCAGGCAGTATTTACACAACTGAGCAGTTTTTATTATGCGAGAAGAAAGGATGGAAAAGAATACGACAATGTGCAAGACTTCTATAATAACCCACAAGATTACGAGTCTGATTTTCATCATTTTCTCCCTTGTACAGACATCATTATAAATGGCATATACTGGGACAATAATGCTCCTGCTTTTTTTACTGCTGAGGAAATGGCAAATCCTGACTGCCGCATAAAAGTTATTGCAGATGTAACCTGTGACATAGCTCCAGTAAGTTCGATACCATCCACACTTAGAGCATCTACCATTGCTGATCCAGTTTTTGGCTATAGCCCAAAATCTAAGAAGGAGGTCTCACCCTACTCACCTGAGTCGATAGATATGATGACCATAGATAACCTACCTAATGAATTGCCACGAGATGCTTCTGTGGCTTTTGGAAACATGTTTATAGAGCACGTTCTTCCAGAACTGAGTAAAGAAGAAAGCAAGATGTTAGATAAAGCCACAATTTCTAGAAATGGAAATCTAGGCAGTCATTTTGAGTATCTAAGAAACTATCTTAATGGAGTGTAATGATTAGGCAATAGTATTTTAGATGTAGATCAATAAACAACCTTAACTCCTTTTACCCATTTTCCCCAATCCTTATCAAAACCATGTACACGGTCAGTTGTTTTTCCATCCATATCCTCGACCTGATTACCATCATTTATCCACTTAAATATGCTTCCTTCTAGATTACAAACATTTGTAAATTTAGCGTCTTGCAATTTTTCTCCTATTCTCTCACTACGATAGCCTACCGAGCAGTAGGTAACTATTTCAGCGTCCTTATCTATTCCCTCTACCCTACTCAAATCAAAATCATCATAACCGACCCAGATTGCACCAGGAATATGACTAATCTCATATTCTTTTTTCTCTCTGGTATCTAATAAAACAATTTTGCCCTTTTTCCCTTTCAAGGTTGTCACATCTATATCAGTGATTTCTCCTTTGGCCATCTCTGTAGCCATTTTTTCAAATTCAGTATCCGTAAATTGTCCAACTAAATTTGACCAAAAGTAGATTTGGACAAATACTGTTATTATAAAGAGCTTTAAAAATTTATTCCTTGGCATACTTGACTTCATAGAAAATATTTCGCCCTTTAAAGGTTCAATTAATAAAAGCAATAATTGTGTGACATCTGTCACAGAAGTCGATGCTGTTTAAGCGGTATTATTACTTCTATTTTAACAATAATCCATTTAGAAATAACGTAATCTTTGGAATCTGTACAATTCCCTTTTTTTGGAGTTTCTTAAGCCATAAATTTATGAAAGCATCTAAATGTCTCACAGCTAATATTATGGATTATAACGATAGTTTATTTGCTTGAAAAAGCAGCCTAAAATTATTTGTGAATAGAAAAGATAAATAACTTTGCTATCCATCTATTTTAAAGAAGAACAGTTCTAAAAATTATTTAGAAAGAAAAGTATTAATGAAAATAAAACTCCTAATATTCTCGCTGTTATTGCTCAATGGCACTTTATTATCCCAGACAGTATCTGGAAAAATAGTAGATGTATATCAGGGAACTGTTCAGGGAGCTAATATTATCAATTTAATAACCGACCAGCATTCACACTCTAATGAAAAAGGTGAATTTACTTTAGAAAAATGTTCTATTGGGGATATCCTACAAGTTTCTATTATTGGTTTCCAAACCCAACAAATTCCTATTGAGGTTTTAAATAATACTTTGACCATAGTTCTTAAAGAAGATATAATCTCGCTAGAGGAAGTAGTAATCTCTCCCAAAATAAACGCACTAAGTATCCTTACTAATATCGATATACAAACCAATCCTGTAAACTCAGCTCAAGAAATTCTACAAAAAGTACCAGGTCTCTTTATCGGGCAGCATGCTGGTGGAGGAAAGGCAGAACAGATTTTTCTGAGAGGTTTTGATATAGATCATGGCACCGACATAAATCTCTCTGTAGATGGCTTACCAGTAAATATGGTCTCACATGCTCATGGCCAAGGATATGCCGATCTACACTTTGTAATTCCAGAAACCGTAGACAAGATAGATTTTGGTAAAGGACCATACTATCACAGTAAAGGTAATTTTACCACAGCTGGATATCTAGAATTTAAAACCAAAGAAAAATTAGACAATAGCTCCGTAAAATTAGAAGCTGGACAGTTTGATACTTATAGAATGCTGGGCATGTTTGATTTATTAAATAGCAATAAACACAATGCTTACCTGGCTACTGAGTATTTATCTACAGATGGATATTTTGAAAGTCCTCAAAATTTTAATAGAATTAATCTCTTCGGAAAGTATACTGGAAAATTATCAAATCAAGATAAAATAGGTGTTACTTTTTCTCACTTCGATAGTAAATGGGATGCCTCTGGACAAGTGCCGCAGCGAGCAATCGACAGTGGTTTGATTACCCGATTCGGAGCGATAGATGATACTGAAGGAGGAGAGACTTCTAGGAGTAACTTATTAATAGATCACTATAAAGCAATCGATGAGCACTCCTTTATTAAAAGCAAAGTGTATCTCAGCCAGTATGACTTTGAGCTCTTTTCTAATTTTACTTTCTTCTTAGAAGACCCGATAAACGGCGATCAGATCAGACAAAAAGAATCTAGATTTATCTATGGCATCAACTCCGAATATTTTAGATCGTTTTCTACTAATGTCATCGATGGAAGCTGGTCAGCAGGAATAAGTTTGAGAAACGATCAGAGTAGAGACAATGAACTGTCACGTACTGCAAACCGTAGAGAAACTCTAGAAAACTTACAACTAGGAGATATAAATGAAACCAACCTAGGAGCCTATGCAGGCACGACTATAGAAGTAAATAAATGGACCTTTAACCCTTCGATACGAGTAGATTATTTTGATTTCCAATACAACGACAACTTACAAACGACCTTCCAAACTCAAGCAGAGGATAAAGCAATAGTCCTCCCAAAAGTCAACATACTTTATAACCCCAAAGATGATTTACAGGTATATCTAAAGTCGGGTAAGGGTTTCCACTCAAATGATACAAGAGTAGTGGTGGCAGAAAACGGCAATGAAATATTGCCTGCTGCATATGGAATCGATCTCGGTTACATATGGAAACCTACTCCTAAAATGTTGCTCAATATGGCATACTGGTATTTACATCTAGATCAAGAATTTGTCTACGTGGGTGATGCAGGAATCGTAGAGCCGAGTGGTCAGACTAGGCGACAGGGAGTAGAGTTAAGTTATGGATATCAACCTTATCGAGGGCTGTACTGGAATCTAGACGCTAACTATACACTGGCTAGATCTATCGAAGAGTCTGAGGGAGAAAATTTTATTCCTCTGGCACCAGATTTTACCTTAGTAAGTGGACTTAACTTTATGTTCGATAACGGATTTAAGGCAGGTATAAATGTACGCCATCTCGCTAACCGACCAGCCAATGAAAATAACTCCATAGTAGCCGAAGGCTATACTGTAACGGATGTAAATGTTGGTTATCGATGGAAAAAATTAAACTTCGGAATTCAAGTACAGAATCTATTAAATACGGAATGGAACGAAACTCAATTTGCAACAGAATCTAGATTGCAAAATGAGATAGACCCAGTAGAAGAAATACACTTTACACCAGGCACTCCGTTTTTTGCAAAAGCCATAGTGGAATATAATTTTTAAGGTTTGGCTTTATGCCAATGTCTGATATCCCCTAATTAATAAATTGGATAAAAGAGTAGGCACTTACAGTTGCTTACTTACTTTTGGTATTCAATAATAATTAATGAAGAAATCCTTATTCTTTTCTCTATTCATAATACTCTGCATTTCTTGCGAGTCTCTTAAAAAGGAAAAAAGTGGCGAGCAAAACGATATAAAGACAAGTTTCGAATATTTAAATTTTGAACTTAAGCCTGGAGATATATTATTTCAGGATAGCGATTGTGGCCCATTTTGCGAGTCCATAGAAAAAGTGACAGAAGGGTTTAAAGGGTCGAAGTTTTCTCATGTAGGTATAGTCATTCCGAGTAAGACACATAAGCTTACAGTTCTAGAGGCCATTACAGCTGGAGTTGTCGAGACACCTATAGATAGTTTTTTTAATCGGTCTTTCGACGAAAGTCATAACAGTAAGGTCGTAGTAGGAAGAATGAAAAAAGAACATGCTCATCTGATTCCAACTGCAATAAAATATGCCAAGACAAAATTAGGAGCTGCCTACGATGAGGTTTTTGATATTTCTAATGAGAAGTATTATTGCTCAGAACTCATCTATGAATCCTTTAAACATGCAAACGAAAATCAGCCTATATTCCAGTTACAAAAAATGACCTACAAGGATCCAGAAACAAATCAACTGTTTCCGATTTGGGCCAACTATTTTCAAAAACTCGGCGTCTCTATTCCTGAAGGTGATCCGGGATTAAATCCAGGTGGAATGTCGCAGAGTAAATATCTAGATATAATTCACTTTTATGGAATACCGGAAGGTTATAAAGGTGAAAAGTAAAAACCCTCCAAGCCTAAAGCAATTAGATTCTTTTTAGAGCTTTACATCTAGTGACTAAACAAAAAACAAGAAATTCCTTTAGACCTTTTTTCTTGAACAAATTCTTTGGCCTCTTCTTTTGATTGGAACTCGCTGGTAATTACTTCATACGCCTCTTCAGATTCTGATACCTTGAGTCTTTTAGCAATGGATTTTTCTAAGGTCTGTTTTTTATCATTGGCCATAGCCATAGAAGGATACCTTGCAAAACGTACACTATAGTTATCAGTGTCTATCGGCTGGTTTGCAGTGTAGTTAATGTTCTTTTTAATGGGTGCAGGTTCAACTACTGTAGTAGTTCTTTTCTTGGCTCGATTAACGGCATCTCTTATATGCTCTGCTCGAGTTTTAGTAACCATACGATACTCAGATAATGATGGAGGAGATTCATATACCAGTTCTGTTGCTTGAGACGTATAAGTGGTCTCTACTATAGTCGGACTAGGGCTAGGCATTACAGTACTTACGATTGTGGATTCTAATTTTTGTGAATTATCAGGAACGGACATAGTAGGCTGTCGATTTACAACAGCGTTAGAAATGGTGGCTTCGACAGTCCGACTTTCTTTGGGCTGAACAATAAGATTCTTTGAAAACTTAGGTTTTGTAATTACAGATTCTGAAACAAAGGCTGCAATTACAGGTGCATCATCATTGTCACTTGCGACAAGAGCAGCAGGACGTTCTATTTCTTTACTAGGATTAATGAAGGTAGCATCGACATTCTTGAAATTATCTAAAAAGACAGTTAGACGCTGGTCTGTAATTTCACCTGCTAGTCTGTCTATCTCATTTCCCATAGGATCCAAAATGACAAGAATAGGAACATGTACGATTTTATATTTTGCAAACCAGTCAAAGTCTTCAGGCTTATCCATGTCCACAGATACCGGAATAAGAGAAGTATTTACAGCATCGACATTAAAAGGATTACTCTCGAGCGTTTTTTCTAAATCAAACGATTCTTGTAAATGAGAAGCTAAAAAGGCAACAATTATGTTTTTTTGCTCTACTCTACTAGAGGTGAGTGCATCTTCTACACCTAAGCTCCTAAACTCAATAGTAGCCTGGCCAAAGCTTATAAAAGGATATACAAATAGAATAACAAAAAGGGAAAGGTTTTTCATCACTTTGTTTCTGATTTCAGGGAACAAGAGCTGGGGTTACTTGGACGCTATTTTATAATAAAGTATCACCTTACACCAATTCAAAAAAAAGGCCAGTTTTTGAGAATTAGACTCTTAAAACGAAAGTCCGACAAATAGCTTACGTTTTTTTTAGTTAATGACTAAATTCGACATATAACCACTTTATATATGTATATCTTTGAGTACCCTTAAGGCTGTATTTAAAAAGGCGATTTAGTAGTTGCCATCTTTAGTCTTTAAATCTTATGGGGAAACCAAAAAATCCAAAATTTTTATCTAAGATTCAGTTAATCGCATTTAGCCTTTTTCTTTTGGCGAATGCCGTACTAGGCAGTGCACAAAATAAGTGTGTTGAATATCAAAACAAATTTGAGTCCTTACTGGCATCTAATATTCAAACCAGTATAGAAGAAGCTGAAATTCTCTTAAAGGAATTTAAGGAGCTGGATTGTCCTCAAATGATACTGGCCTATAATTTTATAGGATTTGTACATTACAATAATTCCAACCAAGAAAAGGCTAAGGAATATTTTCTAAAAGGGGAAGAGGCATTCTACACTGAAAAATCTAATCCAACCTACCATGCCTATAATCAGATGTTTACTGCCCTAGCACTTATCGCAGAAAACGATTTTGTAGCGGCAGAGTATTATCTAGAAAAGGCAGAAAAAATAGGGAGTAACATAAAAAACCAAAATCTAAACTTTTCTATCAATCAAAATTTTGGACTATTATATCTTCTGAATGGTCAGCTAGATCTATCGCAGAAATATTATCTCAATGCTTTAAATTATAACGACCTAGATAGTCTCTCTCTCGGGTATATCTATCAGAATCTGGCTGCTCTTAGTCAACGGAAGTCCAATTTAAATGAGGCTCTTAAATATGTAAATCAGGCCAAAACGATATGGTCTGGAATGAATGATGCAAAGGGACTTTATCAGCTATCCATAGTAGAGGCAACCATAGAAATAGAAAAAGGAGAATCACTAAGGGGTATAGACGTATTGCGTCAGGGAAGATCTATATACAAAGAAGAGAATCAACTTAATCTGGGCCAAAATTATCTGACAGAAGCAAGGGCTCATAAAAAATTGGGTAACAAAGAAAAAGAAATCATCGCTCTGGAATATGCCTTATTAAAAGGTGATGACCTTACAAATGATGAAATTAAAGAAGCCCTTCTAGATTTATCAGAAGTACAGACATCTGATAAGAATTTTGAAATGCTATCGCAACTAGTGCTAAAGTATAAGAATAAAAGTGCGAGTCTATCAAAGATGAATACATCTAAAAACAAATTGATGGATTCTGAACTTGCAGCAGGAAACAGTACGATACAACGACAGTTATTTTTTATCATCATCCTTGCCTTATTATTTCTAGGAATCTGCTACCTATTGTATAATAATGTAAAACAAAAAGCTGCAATCCTCACCCTAAATAAAAATCTAAAGGCCTCTAATCAAAAAATAGAAAGTCAGGTATCTGGACTTACAGAAAAGAACCGAGACTTAGAACAATTTGCATTTGTAGCATCTCATGATTTAAAATCACCACTGAGAACCATCTCATCTTTTGCAGGCTTACTAAAAAATCAAATCTCTACAGATAATGCTAAGGCAAATTCTTATCTAGGTTTTATAACTGAGGCTTCTAAGGATATGTCTAATATGATCACTGACCTACTCAGGCACTCCACTCTAGAGCAAGAGTTTAAAAAAGAACCCGTAGTGATAAACGAGATGATAGACACAACGCTTTCTAGAATTACTACTCAGATAGAAGAATCTAATACAGTCATAAAAATAGACAGAAAACAAAATCCTACCATCAGTGGTGATGCCTCGCAATTATCTGTAGTTATACAAAATCTAGTTTCTAATGCCATCAACTATAGCCAAGAAGGAACCATTCCAGAAATCAAGATAAGTACTGAGCAGAAAACACAACATATTATAATACGTGTATCAGATAATGGAATCGGTATTCCTAAGGAACATCAAGAAACCATTTTTGAGATGTTTAAACGCTTAAAGCAAAAAAAAGTCGCCGGAACAGGAATCGGACTCGCTACCTGCAAAAAGATTATAGAAAAACATAAGGGCACTCTTACACTAGAATCAGAAATCGGAAAGGGTTCTACGTTTGTTATGACTTTGCCTAAGGGGTGATGGTGTACTGAGAAGTAAGAATACTCATTATCCATAATCTGCTGATATAAAATCTCGATTTAATAAATTCCATTCAGGATTACTTCTATTAATAAGTAATTCCTTTTTCTTTCTGCTCCATCTTTTAATCTGATTTTCTCTTGCTATTGCATCATTAACATACTGAAAGACTTCGTAGTAAATGAGCTGATGACAGAAGTACTTTCCAGTAACTGATTTAGAAGTTCCTTTCTTATCCAAATGTTCAGTTAGTCTTCTTTTGAGGCTATTGGTCATTCCTATGTACAAAGTTGTCTTTGTCGGATTAGTAAGAATGTAAACGTAAAAAACATAGTCTCTCATTACTTTATAAATTACCAAATAACTTTCATATCGAGCTTGTCGAGATATCTCTTTCCTATGGAAAATAAGCATTTCTTCTAAAAGCGTTTCAAACTAAACATTCGTTTCAAAACAAAAAGATTTCTCCACTCGCTTCGCTCCGTCGAAATGCCATGTTACATTGAAATTAATCATCTTATTTTCTATCTTTAAAACAACATGAATTTCTTAAAAAAACTCTTCGGCTCACAGCCCACTACGACAGCTTCTCATAAGAGACCGAGAATAGAAAACTATAATGAATTCTGGAATTGGTTCTCTGAGAATGCGACAAGGTTTCATAAAGTCGTAAAGGAAGGAAAAGCAATTGAGAAAAAGTTCTTTGATGTACTAGAGCCAAAACTTAATAGCTTTTCTAAAAACATATTTTTTCTATGTGGAATGCTAGATGACCATACAGCTGAACTGATTCTTACTCCAGAAGGAAACCTTAAGTATGTTGCAGTCATCGAAGACTTAATAAAAAGTGCACCAGATATAAAGAACTGGACCTTTACCGCTTTAAAACCAAAAATGGCAGCAGAGAACTGCAACATCGAAATGAACGGCTACCTCTTTAATCCAGAAGCTATTACTTTCTGTCCAAAAATAGATCCTAGATATCCAGATGAAATCACCATACATTTCTTTCATAAACAGCTTACCGAAGACAATAAAGACATACTTGCCAATGGCATTTACATTTTCCTAGAACATATAATCGGAGAACACAATTTTATAACCACCATAGACTACTCCGATGTAAAGCTACTTTCTCAGGCAACAGAAAAACCACAGCCTATAGAAAAGCTAGAGTCTTATTTAAAATGGAGAACTAAAGAATTTATAGACAAGTATGATTCTACAGAATACAATTCAGAAGAGGATAGTTTTACCATGCTAGAGGCCAGTGATAATGGATTAAAAATAATAGCAGTGGTTAATACAAGTCTAATGGCATGGGAAAATAAATCTTCTCATCCATGGTTTGTAATAATAGATTTTAAATTTTCGGGAAGTAATGACACAGGCATGCCGACCGATTCTCAAATGAAAAATCTAGAAGACCTAGAAGAAGAAATAACCACTGCTCTTCCGAAGAGAAGCTTTTTAAATATCGCTAGGCAAACTGGAAACTTTCATAGAAAAGTATATCTGGCTTTTAAAGACTTTAGGCAAGCAACGAGAACTCTAAATCTTTATGACGAACACAGTAAACACAATATAGAGCTCAGCTACGATATTTATAAAGACAAATATTGGATGACACTTAATCGATTTAAGAAATCCGTTTTATAAATTACCAGTTCTATACTTGTTTCCATTTTCTTCAAATCGTTTAGCAAATAATAAACCGAACCTCTAAATTTGTTTCAAAATAATAACCATGCCCAATACCGGAATCATAACAAAAATAAGTACCCAAAACTTTGAGCACACTTATTCAAAACTCAGAAACATCTTAGACCAGAATCCCAATCTAAAGATTCTACTAGAACTAGATCATCAGGCTAATGCTGCTTCCGTAGACCTCAGCCTAGAGCCTACGAGAATAATAATGTTTGGCAATCCTAGGCTGGGAACTCCTCTTATGGCTGCCGGAAATCTTACAGGTCTAGACCTGCCACAAAAAATACTAGTCCTTGAGCGTAATGGAGTAGTTTCCATCTCTTACAATGATCCACAATATCTAAAAGAGAGACATCAGATAAACGGACAGGAAGAAGTATTACAAAAAGTTACTGGTGCTCTAGATAAGATTACGACTGCTGCATCTGAAGGATAGGAGCTATTTATACTCTTAATGGATGCTCAATTTTTCTTTTAACAAAGATTAACGTTTAACAGTAAGCTTCGACTGTTTCCTTAACAAGCTTTAACTCTTGAAAAAATAATTATCTGCTATCTTGCTGCTGTAGCTCATACGTAATTATTGATCATTTAAAATTAAACAACATGGAAAAACGAACAGTCGACGCAATCCTATCCGTTATCAGCATTTTTCTCTGGTTTGCTCCTTTTAATTCTATCTCACGTTCCACTGGTCTCTTCTTTAATGGCACTACCATTACTGGATATCAATCTGGTCAGCATCTCGGTGCATTTGCACTTTTGCTATTGCTTATTCCACTGGCTTATGCATACTTCTCTTGGAATAGCATAAAACCACTACAAAAAATAGCAGCGTATGCTCAGTTAGCAGCTAGCTTAATATTTTTTATTCCTAGAGCATTTGGGAGCAATGTAAGATATGGCCTTGTATTTATTACCGCTATTGCGGCTATTATGGTTTTCCGAAGCGTAGGAGAAACTGAGCAGTCATCAGTAATCGAAGCACAGAGTGCACAGACAAACTAAACCGCAGCAATCTTATTGTAATAAGCCTGCTCAGTAAGCTTTGACCATTTATTAACTCTTTGTCTGTAGGAATTATAACTTTTGTACACCTTGTTTGCCATGGCATCGCTGCCTATTAACTCATTTATGGTTTCATCAGTATACTTTTTTAGTTCCTGTAAAACCTCAGTGGGGAATTCTTTTACTATTGTCCCTTCCTCGATTAACTTATCTAGGTATGTGCCATTCTGAGCATCGAATTCTGAAAGCACCCATGCTTGCGACCTCATCGCAGCGGACATTAATATTTCCTTGAGGTCAGTGGGCAGTTTTTCATATGCATCAGCATTTGCAAAAAACTCTAGTTGTGATCCAGGCTCATGCCATCCAGGAGTGTAATAATATTTTGCCACCTTATTTAATCCGAGTTTATAGTCATGATAGGGTCCGACCCACTCTGCTGCATCGATTACTCCTCTTTCTAGATTTGTATACAGCTCTCCTGCAGCTACATTTATCGCAGCTCCACCCGCTTTTTCTAGAGCCTTTCCCGCTATCCCAGGGATTCTCATTTTTAAGCCTTTTAAATCTGCGACCGTATTTATCTCTTTATTAAACCAGCCACCCATCTGTACTCCTGTATTACCTCCAGGAAACGGAATAAGATTAAAAGGCCTATAAACTTCCTTCCATAACTTGTATCCTTCCTGCTCTCCACCCAGTAACCAAGACTGTATCTGCTGTCCATTCATCCCAAAAGGTACTGCCGCAAAGAATGCAGCTGCTGGCGTTTTACCCTGCCAGTAATACGCTGCACCTGAACCCATCTCCGTAGTACCTGCTGAGGTTGCGTCAAAAGACTCCAGTCCAGGAACTAGCTCTCCAGAACCATAAACCTTTATTTTAAATCTTCCTCCAGACATGATTTCTACCCACTCAGATAATTTATTGGCTGCCTCTCCGAACACTGGAAAATTCTTTCCCCAGACAGTGGTCATTCTCCATTTTATGGTTTTGTTAGAATTAATATTTGGAGCATTAATTGCTCCTGATTCTGAATTCTTATTCTCTGATTGACAACTAGATACCATTCCCAATCCAGTAACTCCAGCTATAGCTCCGAATGCTCCGCTTTTTAAAAAGTCTTTACGCTTCATATTTTAAAAATAAGACTTTGGATTCTTAATTAAAGACATAAATAAGATTAGGGTAAAGTATAATCGCAGTAATAACCAGTAACTGTATAACTATAAATGGTATTATCCCTCGATACAGATGCTGAGTTGTAATTCCTGGTGGAGCTACTCCTTTTAAATAAAATAAGGAAAACCCAAATGGAGGAGTTAGAAATGAGGTTTGTAAATTGATGGCCATTAATATTCCTACCCACAACATATCTACCTCATAGATATCAAAAATAGGAGTCACGACAGGTATGAAAATAAATATGATTTCTATAAAATCTATAAAAAATCCACAGATAAAAATCACTATCATTACAATCGTAAGAAAAGCCATCGCTGACAGATCCGCAGACTGTATGAGTTGCATAAGATACTCATCTCCACCTAGCGTTCTAAATACTAGCGTAAAGGTCGTCGCTCCGAGCAGTATCCAGAATACCATAGCGGTCAGTTGCATCGTCTGTCGCATAACGGATTTAAGTATGTGCATATTTAGTTTTCCCTCTAGCAAGGTAAGCAGCGTCGCTCCTACTGCACCGACTGCAGCTGCTTCTGTAGGAGAGGCAATTCCTAAAAATATGCTCCCTAGTACTGCTACGATTAATGCCAGCGGTAAGAAAAATGCCTTGAACACTCTCATCCCAAAACCAGCTCCTCTCATTGCCTGCACATCTACTGTAGGCATGGCAGGTGCCCAGCTCGGTCTTACTCTACTTATAATAAGTATGTATGCGATATAAGAAATCACCAAAATAAGTCCCGGGAGAAAAGCCGCTTTAAACATCGTTCCTACATCTACCTGCGAGGCTCCACGGGTAGTAGCATTAATCTGTTCTGCCAATAGCACAAGAACAACAGAAGGAGGTATAATTTGTCCGAGCGTTCCTGAAGAACAGATAACTCCTGTAGCCAGTTCTGGTTTATATCCTCGCTTCAGCATTACAGGCAGACTAATTACACCCATGGTCACTACGGTCGCTCCGACGATACCAGTAGACGCCGCCAGTAAGGCTCCAACGATTACTACCGATATTGCTAATCCACCTCTCATCGTTCCGAATAGAATTGCCATCGTTTCTAATAGACTCTCTGCCAGACCTGACTTTTCTAGCATAATACCCATGTAGATAAAGAGTGGAACAGCCATCAGCATAAAGTTGTTGATGGTACCCATAAATCGATAAGGCAATAAATTTAAATCTCTAAAACTGATGACATCTGGAGCTACTACCATAAGGACTAGAGCAAATAGTGTCGATACTCCGGCTAGAGTAAATGCTACAGGATATCCTTTAAGGATTAAAACAAAAATCAGCACAAATAATACAATCGCTAAAGCTCCCATGTACCATCTTCTTTCTTTCCTTCAATCTTTTCTGACGCTAGCCCAGCAGGCTTGCTTGTATTATAATTATCTACACCTCTTATTACATTTAGAGATTTGGCTATAGCCGAAAGTCCTTGAATAAACAATAGAATAAATCCAAAAACCAATATAAATTTTAGAATCCAAATGACTGGTAATCCACTAGGCTCTGCAGAAACCTCACCACGTAGAAAGGAGGTCTTTGCATATTTAAAGCATACGATGATAGAGACTACACACCATGGCATCAGAAACAAAGTACTACCGATAAGATTAACCCAGGCCTTTCTTTTATCAGACCACTTAGCATAGAATAAATCTACTCGTACATGTTTCTCATTTTTAAAAGTGTAACCAGAGGCCATCAAGAAAGAGATGGCAAAAAAATAAGTAGACAACTCACTGGCCTTCTGAGAAAACATCCCGAAACCATATCTCATAACCACCAATGCAAAAATTATCCATACCATAAATGTAGTCGACCACGAGAACAACTTCCCCACTCCTTCATTTATGCCATCTAAAAAGGAAACCAATTTTTGCATGAACAAATATTTTCTGAAAATTACATGAAGAAATACAATTACTGAAAAAAGAAAATGGATATTGTAAACTAATTAAATAATCTGCTACAAAAAGGCTAGTATATAAGGGTGAGTGGCTGAGGCCAAAACATTATCATATCTTTAATATCATGGGAAAAGAAAACCTAGAAAATCTATCAAAAGAAGAATTGCTTAAAAAGGAGAAGGATACTAAAACTTTCATGGGACTTTTCGTAGGACTTATTATAGGTCTCCTCTTTTTTAATATCAGAGATTATCTAGGCGGAAAGGAAGTAGATGGACCTATATCGATTATAACCTTATGCACTATGGGTGGACTTGCCTCTTTATATCCTGGTCTCAAGAGTATACAGTCAGAAATAAAACGCAGGAGCTAGATCGACTCATCGATATGTACCAATCTCTAAAACATATTACTAAGAGACTCCTCCCAGCTGACTCTATCACAAAACACAAGAATAAATTAAGAGCTTTAAACGGTCTTTTCTATAGAGGCAATAAATATCAGTGCAACATCTGCCAGACCAAGCTTAGAAAATTTATCCTACTACCCACTAAGGATTTACTCTGTCCTCATTGCGGCAGCCTTCCCAGAACCAGAGGGCTATGGAATCTTATACATGATAAGCTACATAATAAGACCATCTTACATTTCTCACCATCTCCTGCCATTCGGCAAAAAATAAATGACCAGAACCACTTCAAAAAATACATCACCACAGATTACGAAGGAGAATTTGAGTCTGATCATGAATTCGACATTGAAAATATAGACCTGGAATCTGAATCGGTAGATCTTATCATCTGCTACCATGTACTAGAACATATAGAAAATGATGCTCAGGCCATAAGAGAGCTATTTAGAATTTTAAGACCTGAGGGCAACTGTTATGTACAGACTCCTTTTAAAACAGGAGAAATCTATGAAGACCTAAGTATTAAAAATCCAGAAGATCGATTGAAGCATTACGGACAAAGAGACCATGTCAGAATCTATTCTCCAGAAGGTTTAAAAGAGCGGATGCAAAAAGAAGGTTTCAACATAGAAATTAACGAGAAGAATAGCGACCTTCATAATTATAACGGAATGAAGGTCTCGGATATAATAGTATTGGCTTCAAAATTTTAACAACCCTTGTGGACTTATTTTACGTCTATATATAAACATTACACTCGTGAAAACATTTCTAAACTCATCTATTCAAGGCTTTTCCCTTATTCTGCTCATATTTGCAAGTAGTACATCTCTACTCTTTTCTCAAGCAGAAGGTGAATTATTCCAGTCTCAGATGAAGATTTACAACAAGGCTTTAGAACATGCAAAAGCTGCAAGACTAGATAGTGCAGAGCTTTATTTTGTAAAATTTATAGAATCTACCGACCAAAAAGATGAAATTCTTTCTTTGCATGGCATGGTAGACTCTGCAAAGAAGTTATCATATATAAAATTAGGGGAGATTTATCATACTCAGAATAGTTATAAGGAATCTAATAAATACTTATTGGCATCATCTAAGCAAGAAAATTTTAGCATTCTAAAAAATCTAACTCCATCGCCTAATACCAAAGTTCTAGTAGCCAAAAACTATTTAAAACTCAATGATGATGCTCTTGCCCTAGAACAATTATTACCCCTAATTATTCCTAATCGCAAGATGCATAATAATGAGGTAGCACCCCTTGCCTACAATACTCTATTGAAAAAATATGATAAAGAATTTTTGCAAAAAGAATTTGAGCAATCAATAAAAGACTGGTATAAAAAACCACAAGGTGATCAAAAGGAAAGGTACTTTATACGCTTCTTAGATACTGAAATATATACACACAAAATATTACCTAGTAACTTAACCCCTACCGAGGTAGAGAATTATGTTTTAAGAACCATAAGAAACACTGAATTTTATAAATTACTTTTTGCGGAGTAGTCCTATTCCAATATCTTTTTATAGGTACCATCGGTTCTAACTAGGCCAAACCCTTTCTGTTTTGCAGTAGCCCATGGTTTCCATCCAAATACTTCTGTAGGCACTGACTCATAATCATAAAGACACCAGATGATGGAACCCACATTGGTCGTATCTAGTATGTGATTTACCTTTCTTATGTACATCGATTGCTCATCTTCACTTACACTTCCTGGCCAGATGCCACTGCTAGTCGAGCGTCCATACTCGGAAACGATAATGGGATTTGCACAATAATTATTTACAGAACTCAATGTGGATTCTAGCTGATCGGCTTCTAGATAATAATGGAAAGAAGTTATGTCTAGCTTATCGCAAAACAGATGTGCATACTGAGCCTTTGACCATCCGATAGATAGGGGCTTGGAAGTATAACTTCTAGATCTCTCAATTATAAAATCCAGCCATTCCATGGTCTCTTCCTCTCCAGCATGTAGAAAATCAAGGTCTGGTTCGTTTTTTAGGTCCCAGTATAAAACTGCTTCTTGATTATCATATCTTTCCAGAATCGTTCTAAGATGTCTGTCATATCGACTATAATTATCGAGCTGATAACCTAATGGAAAATCAAAAAGTGTCGGGACCACATAACAGCTATTATCATAAACGGACTCTATAAAGTGATCTAATTTTTCAAGCATGTCTCTATCTACCTCTGCTCCTCCGAAAATCTCAAAAGGAATAAATATCCGTATCGTCACAAAGCCTAAGTCTCTTATAAGTTTTAAATCCTGCTCTATTACCTTCTTATCATAACTCTTCCAGAATTCTGTCCATGGCGTTCCTGAAGGATAATAATTTATGCCACTCATTCCTCCAAATTTTCCAACGTCCTCTGGCACTAAAACCGTAGTTACAGACTCTTGTGCCTTTATACGTTCCAGAGCATCTATCCTCCATCTGCCATCTACCAGCGTCATATTTACAGCATAAGCCTCATAAGAATCCTCATACTGATTTTCGATTCTACGTTTTACTTTGGATTGTATATCTTCAAAACTTACTACGGTTTTATCTAGCGATAAAAAATTGAGTCGGAGAGTATGTGTAAGGTTGGTTTGCTCAAATGAGACCAAATGACTCGTATCCAGTTGTCTTCTAATCTTAGATAGTAAGGGTTGAGAAAAATGTTCTTTAAGAGCTATATCAGCGTCCTGCCCATGTGATAGATTACGAGCTCGTATCGCTTGATGATAAGCCTTAGCGATGTCCTCTCGCATATATGGATTTATAGCTCCTTCTATATTATCCCCATCTGGAAGCCATTTTACAAAGGGCTGAGTCGCTTCAAAATAAATCGGATCGGCATGATAGATATCAGACTTATCTGCTCCGGTTGAGGCATAAGAAAACACAAGAGCCATGAGATACACTGCTACTCCACTTAAGATAAGTACCATAAGAACTGCTAATACTCGACTATACTTTGGCCTAGAATCGTTCATCAATTTATTCTCACTGTTTTATCACTTACTACTACCGTTGTTTCTATCAGCTCATTGGTCAATTCAAATCTTACGTATCCATCTTCTGTTTCTTGCATTTTCTTTTTGCCGTTGCTGTAAAAATAAACCTTAGTTCCATCCGCTATATATTGATCGATGTAACTAGTGATTGGACCTACAACAATTATATCCGATTCTATCTCATAAGGAATATCCTTAACTGAAGACTTAAATTCCAATTCTATTGAGTTACTTTTTACAACCCCATCTCCCATTTCTGAATGGATAACACAGTTGCATTGTTTTGATGGATTACGGATGTAAACCTTTGCCTTTCCATCTATAGTGTAAGAATTATATCTGACTTGTTTCCCGCCACACTTAGCTATATAAGTTATCAGCGTTCCATCGACGAGTCTGTCTCCGTTTCTATCACTGAGTAGCTCTGTGTTTAATCTATAAAACTGACGACTATCTGCATATGGCAATATTTCTTCCGCTACTATTCTTATTTCCTCAGGCCAGACTTCTATAACATCAACTCTTTGTTCTTTGGCTCTTGCCAAATCTGATTCCACACCAACAAATATTTTTCCCCGCTTATCCCTGCTGTTGACTTTGGTGTAAGTCAGCTGATTATTTATTTTAAGCTCATTCTGTATAGCAGTCTCATCAGGAAGTCTCATGTTAAAGTTTATAGAATCACCTTTTCGTCCAGGATTACCATAGGCATCTTTGGGTAGGGAGACAATCATTGATTCTTGTAAATCATTTACCCATATCGTATTGGGTCCTGTAAATACAGAAATCGGATCTACTACATCTGATGCTCTTATTTCTAAGGTGCTCTTAGATTTTATTTCTCCACCTACAATGAGCACATACTCATTTAACCCAGAGTCTTGTGTGTATTTACCAGATAGATCGACATTCTGATATTCTTCCTTTATAAAAATAGGTATGCTATAATTATTATAAGCTGATCTTACAAATAGCATCGCAGGTCCTTTATACTTTTCTTCATTTATTATCATCACAGAAATAGCATTGCCTGCAGTGATATAATTTTCTGGTGTTACAATTTTAAAGGATGCACTTACTGGCTGAGGCAACTCTACTTTTGGCTTACAAGCCAAAAAACACAACACTATAACTATATGTAGAATCGCTATTCTCAATTTTTGAAATTTACGAGTCCATTAATATATAATTGATAACCGTCTTTATTGTTTCTTGGTTTAAAATAATCTGCAGGTAAACTGGTTGCATTAATCTTCCGAGAAACAGAATTTACCAATAAGTTTGCATCCTTACCTGTACTGACTACATGAATGTCATCTAGAGCTACAAGGGCAATCTCAAAATCCTTACTTCGCTGTGGGCGAATTCCACGAAAAAGAAAATTTGTACTTACCCAGTTTAGTTTGTTGTCAGAATACTGAGCCATCAGCACCTGTGGAATAGCTATCTCTTGGTTACCATAATTTATAATCGTTCCTTCTATATCCTTACCATTTTTACTATGCTCTACTCCATAGAATTTATACATACGCTCAGCCGTTACCATCGTCCGTACATTTATCACAAACTCTACCGGCTCTCTATCTAAAACTACTCGAGCATCTACACCTGGAATAAATTTATCTGGGAATTTGGCCTTAGTCTGTTGCCAGAGGATGTCTTCAAAATCGATTCTAAAAGGTGTTCCTTCCTTGGGCAATAGGTTATGGATAATGTGGTCGCTTACTGAGTAGCTAGTAATTTCTTTACCTTCTTTATCATAGAGTACTGCATCGATAGTTACAAAGGCAGGGTCGTTATCTATATTACTAAGATATCCTATTATGCTGTAGAGACCATCTCGCTCTACCAGATGAGCCTCATCTATATAGATCTCAGGTCGATCTAAAATATCTTCTCTTATAGTGGTCTCTGTCGTAGCCTTTCTTCGACCTTGATTAAAAAAATCCACCTCTGCCAAACGTAAAAACTGATCAGCAGGAATTTTCTTCTCAAAGTCCTCTTTTACGATATACCACTTACTACCCTTTTTTATAAGCTCCATACTATGAGTAGTATCATAGGCTTTTACGGCTGTGAGCCACTGAGCATCTACTTGATATATCTTACGAGTATCTGATATGTCTCTGAGGTTGATGATGTTTATATTTTCCAGCTTTGCATAAGAGGCAAGCAAACCATCTTCTAGGGATAATTCTAGGATGTACTGATCGAGACCTTCTGTAGATTCTGGATCTAATAAATTGTAAGCCTTCTCAAAATATTTAAAATCTATACTATGAAAATAAGCTTGCAGAAGCTGCTCAGGATTTCTGTGTTCGTCTCTTTTGTTTACAGTTTTCCATATAGAAAAAATCATTAAAACACTCATACACAAAGCCCAAAAAAAATAAATCCAATATCTAAATCTAGATGAACTGTTATATGTAGGCGTAATTACTGGAAGGTCTCTACTGCTTCTTCCATAATAAACATTTAGCAGGAAGACAAGTAGCAATAGTAAAAGTGGCAGTATTCCCCACATCCATTTCTGAATGCTGGGTATATCTTTTTTGGGCAGAATCGATGGTAGTGGAAGTACATCTTTACGCTCCCATACGTCTATGTTGTTTTCTAGTCTAGTCAATCTAGTCCAACCATAGAAATATAAAAGTGGCTCATAAAATTTATCATTATTGAAAATATACTTGAGATGATATTTTTCTGGGACCGCAAGAAACTGATGCAAGGCACCTAGTCCTTCCATTCCGAGATATTTAGAATTTTCTAATCGTTCTACAGCTCTAGTTGTAAACTCAGGCAATCTACGAGCCGAGTGATAATTTCCATCTACAGATAAGGCATCCGTATGAGCAGCTACCCAAGCCAACTGATCTCCAAAACCCAAGGTCAAATATCTCCATTCATCATGGCTGTCACGATCCATAAAATTAGCAATCGGTTCTGGATCTATAGCATCTGGTTGTAAGAGTCTCAGCGAGGTAAGATTACTGATCAGTCCACTTACTACTATCAAAGCAACAGCGATAAATACCATCAATGCCTTATGAGTTCCAGCTCCCACTTTGGCGATCAGCCTATCCTTTATCTGTCCAGAATAGACACTGTCTATCATACTTGCCATAAACGGAATCGCCATAACCGTAGCCCAGAAAGTAAATCTATCCAAGGTCAAAATATTAAAGGCCGTTTCTCCCAGAAGCATCTTAGGAATAGGAGTCGTTCCACCAGTACCTAATAAAAATGCCAGAGCAAAGGATAGACCCAAAAAGAGATTTCGCTTTTTAAACATTCTATAAAATAACCCTGGAAGAAAAAACAACATCATTCCCCAAGGAATAACAAAAAAGACCATTCCTAAATCTGTCCTTTCTAAAAAATTTGCTCGACTACCATGAGGTATCGATACCTGTGCTATCGGATCTGTCTTGGACCAATACCAGTATGGGAAAATGACAACCGCCGTAATCGCAATAATGCTTAGACCAATCTGTATGGCCTTAGGAAAAAGACTCCATACCTCCTTTATAAAATCACTGATTCTTACCTTATCGATTCCGCCCTTCTCGGCGATACATCTATCCAGCACTGCAACTCCTAAAACAGGTGCAATGAAAAAGACCATCCCGAATATAGTCGTAACATGATGTGCCGCCGTTACGACTCCGAGTATCGCTATTCCCTTAAAAAATCTAACTCGATTATCTTCTTTTATCCATCGGTATAATTCTGGACAGGCATTGAGCAAAAGTGCAATACCTGTAAGACTAGGCAACTGCCAAAACACATGTAAGGCCTCGACAAAAGATGAAGAAACGACTGCCAGTAGAGCCGCTATTCCAGCACTATTATCATCTACCCATAGGCGAGAAAAATGAAAAACTCCTCTTATAAAAAGGCCAGAAATAACCATCGCCCAAAGAATAAATCCTCCCTTAAGTCCGATGACCTTAGATAGTAAGGCAATAATCTGATGGACCAGTGGTGGATAGCTGGTCATCGTAAATCCAGTGTACCACTTATAATTCCAAGTCTCAAACCAGCCACTTGCATAATGCTCTGCAAAGAACATATGAACATAGGCATCATAGGTATTACCCAGCGTAAAAGAGACCACTGTTCCATGGAACAACACCCCAAAAAGCAGAGCTGCTAAGTAAAATTGTTGAGACCGTTTCAATTTATAATTAATTCTAATATGAAGGTAATGAATAAAGCTTTCACCTAAGTATGACAATAATAAGACACTTCTAATCTGCTTTACCCAAAACCAAAAAACCTAAGATACCTACCAAACATCGAGCAGCCAATTCCACTCTACTAAAACTGCCTTCTGCAGCCTCCATTCCATAGGAAATTTGAAAGTAAATACAAAAACCCTATGAGAAATTTTATAGTTATTCCATGTTACAATGAAGCCAACAGGCTAAAGTTTGAAAGCTTCCAAGAGTTTATAAATACAAATCCTGATGATGCTTTATGCTTTGTAAACGACGGCTCTAAAGACAGCACTCTATTGCAATTACAAGGCTTTCAAGTAAAGAATAAGAAGCAAGTTCTTATTTACGATATACCTCAAAATGGAGGTAAGGCAGAAGCTGTAAAAAGCGGTATAAACTATATTTTAGAAAATCACCAAGTAGCGAGTATCGGTTTTCTGGATGCTGATCTAGCAACAGGTTTTAAGGATTATAAAATGCTAAGCAATACACTTAAAACAGAAGAATTAAAAATGGTTATCGGTTCTAGAAAAATGGAGGCGGATAATAATATAGAGCGATCAGTATTTAGAGAACTTGCTAGTGCAGTTATCGAAACATTGATAAAATTTATCATCGGATTACAGATAAAGGATACTCAGTGTGGAGCTAAAGTATTCGATGCGAGTACTGCGAGATATCTTTTTAAAAAATCATTTATGTCTAGATGGCTATTTGATGTAGAGTTATTTATCAGAATGAAAAATCTATATGGAAAACAAACCATGACTAGAGTAAAAGAAATAGCAGTTACGGACTGGGAAGAGGTAGAAGGATCACATATTACCCTGAGTGATTCTTTAAAATTTCCAAAAGAATTACTAGAAATCGGATATGCCTATAACGTACGTCCGATGTATGTCTCCATCTTAAAACCACAAACCGCAATAATAAAAAGTCTCTTCTTCAGAAGGGCTTCATAATAATTTTTTGGATGGGTAATTTTAAAGGTCTTCTCTTAAAATTAATTTTAGGGAAGGCCTTTTTCTAGTACATATTATTTCGCTCTTAGCTCACTTAGATAAGCCCTAACTCCAGCAAAAGAAATCACCCGATCATCAAAATAAGCCAAGGCTTTTTCTGATTCTTCATCAGTGGCTTTCATCTGGTTTAAGATATTTTGTAGGTGCATTTTCATATGACCGCTTTGGATACCTGTAGTTACTAGAGATCGTAGAGCTGCAAAATTTTGGGCTAGACCCGTAGAAGCTATAATACTCATCAGCGTACGAGCATCAGGATTTCCGAGTAGTTCTAGAGATCTTTTAGCCATCGGATGTAGACTGGTCAGTCCACCTACTGTGCCAATCGCCAGCGGTAAATCTATCCAAAACTTAAAGTGTCCATTTTCCACCTCTGCAAATGAGAGACTACGATATTTTCCATCTCGACTGGCATAGGTATGTCCACACGACTCTATGGCTCTGAAATCATTTCCAGTGGCTAGAGCCACTGCGTCGACCCCATTATATATACCCTTATTATGAGTGGTTGCTCTATACGGATCGATATGTGCAATCTTTACTGCTGTTGCAAATTTTTCTGCAAAGGTCTCTGCATCCAATCCTCCTTTAAAAGTTCCTAGATCCTTTACTGGACATTCTACCTTCGCTCGGACTATGCAGTCTGGTGTATAATTAGATAAGATGCTCATTACGATGAGTACATCTTTTTCATCCTCGTCGAGTTTATCAGATTGTATCACGTAGTTTCTCAGGGACGACCCAAACCTTTCTAAACAGGAGTTTACAAAATTAGCACCCATAGAATCACAGGTCTCAAAGTATGCTCGGATTTGGTAGAGCCCTTTTTCTTCTAGATTAAAATCTAGTAGCTCGATGTCGATGATTCCTCCACCTCTCTCTTCCATGTTCTTAGTAAGATCTTTACTCTCGGCGATCAACATCTCTTTTACCTGTGGAAATATACCCTTGAGTTTTTCTGGATTTCCAGTCCACTTAAAATGTACTTGACCTACTTTCTGAGTATCCATAATCTCAGTCTTAAACCCTCCTCTACTCATCCAGAATTTTGCTGCTGCAGAAGCGGCAGCCACTACAGAGGACTCCTCGATAACCATCGGCACCACATAGGTATTACCGTCTATCATAAAATTAGGAGCTACTCCATAAGGCATCGGAAAATTACTGAGTGTATTTTCTGAGAAGCCATCAAGAATTTTCTGCTGTGCTTCATCCTTATGCCAGTAACTGGCTAGTTCTGTCATTACCTGTTCTGGGTCGGTAAAAAAAGTCTTGGCTATCCACTTTATTTTATCCCTCTTTCTCAGTTTTGAGAATCCACTTATTGCTTTATGGTTTGCCATTATTTTTCTTTCAATTGTAAAAAGGCATATGCCATTTTTAATCCTTTGGCCTGAGCCTCTACATGTTTTTGCAAGAGCTCATAATCGCCTCTTGCATGTCTCAGAAAAGCACCTGCCTGACCGTAGATAGACGAGACCTTACTTTTCTGTGTAAGATAGTATCCATCTAAGAAGTTACTCACTCCACCTGATATTATTATTTCATTGCAAAGCATCTTATCACCCATCTCATTAGCCAGTCGATTAGTCAAGTCTACCATTTCTGCAGCACTGTGACCTACAGTAGTAAGTGGCATCAATCCCTCTCCATCCTCTGATCTCATCAGTTCTAACTTTGTAAAATTAGTGCCGCCATGAGCTGCAAAATCTACTGCCTGCAACGGAAGTTTAAAAAGAGCTTCTAAGCTGCGATAACCCATTCCTTGCCCGACTTCCTTAACTATTATCGAACTCTTTATATTATCTATAACACTACTAATCGTTTCTATGGGAGCATACTTAATAGCATCTCCTTCAGGCTGTGTTATTTCTTGCAATGGATTAACGTGAACTATAAGTCCATCGGCACTCAGCTTATCGATAAGCTCTGTGATTTTATTATAAGCCTTCTCTGCTACTAGCTGTTCGACCTGGGCGATTCCCAGATTTACATATAAAGGCTGATCTCCGATTAGAGACCTTACATCGAAGTCTGATAGTCGGTCATTACTATATAATAAGGACCTACATGAACCGAGACCCATTCCCATTCCATATTCCTTACAAGCTTTGGCGAGATTATGATTTATAATTTTTGCCCACTCAGTACCGCCAGTCATGCTGGAGACCCAGATAGGTAATTTAAATTCTTTGTTTAGAAATGATTTTGACAACAGTCCATCTCCACCATTATGTCCAGCCAACATGGGTTCATAGTAAAAACGCTCATCGGCTTGCTGTACCACTGATTGTAGTGCCAGATCGATATGATCTTTTTTACGTTGTTCTGCAGTCGGGTCTTCGTTCAATTCTTTGATAATTCACTCTTTAAGCCAGTAAAAATACGCATGTAGCACAATTCTTGGTATACAGTTGTATAACAATGATTTGAACACATCGTTTAAAGATAGTAAACTAGTTTATGCGTAAAATATTAATTCTTCTCTTGACCGTCCCATTTTTTGCATTCGCCCAAAGCGATAGAAAAGCAAAACTCTATTTTAATGAAGCCGTAGCTGCCTATAATGCCAAAGAAATGGACAATGCCATTTTATATTATAGCCAAGCAATAAAAGAAAATCCGGAGTATATAAAGGCTTATTATAACCGAGCCAATATCTACCTCAATCAAAAAGAGTTAGCCACTGCTTTTAAAGATTTTGATAAAATTACGGAGCTAGATGGCAGTCACTCAAAGGCACATATGTATAAGGGTTACATCCATCTACGGCAGAAAAACTACTCTGATGCCATCACCCTTCTCAGCGATGCCATAAAGCTAGACCCCAGCCTTGAAAAGGCATATTTAAATCGAGCCTCTGCTTATATGAAAACCAAGGAGCACAAAAAAGCCATTAGTGATTATACGGAGACTCTCAGCCTCAATCCAAAGTCCTACAGTGCCTACTTTAATCGAGGTTACTGCAATATGAAACTAAAAGACTATAATGATGCTGCTTCCGATTATACTGAATGTCTAAACCTAAATCCTAGAAAATTAAAGCCTTATCTTTATCGCGGAAAAGCTCAGCTAAAAGCTAAAAAATACGAGGAGGCCATCAGTGATTTTAGTAAAATACTGACCAAAGATAAAAGCAATACAGAAGCATATTATTATCGGGCTTACGCCAAAAATGCTACTGAAGATATAGCTGGTGCCAATGAAGATTATGAGAAAGTTTTAGAACTCGACCCAAGCCATAAGGCTGCACTGAGTAATAAGCCTATTTGCTCCTTTGCACTAGGAAAATACGCTGAGGCTGTACAAGACTATGACAGACTGATTGCCACCAAAAAATCTGATCCTGCTCTATACGTAAATCGAGGAATCGCTAAACTAAAAACGGAGGACGTCGATGGTGCTCATAAAGATTTTAATAAGGCTATAAAACTAGATAGTAAATATGCAGAAGCCTACTTTAACCGAGCCAATACTCATCTAAAACTAGAGAAGCAAGAAAACGCTTGTGAGGATATCAGAAAGGCAGGTAAGCTAGGGCTCGAAAAAGCCTTTAAGCATATTAGGAGTATTTGTGGGTAGGAGGGTTTGAAAAACATAGGCATACTAGGAATCGGAGCCATCGGCTCAGTTATCTCTAAATACATAATTGGGAATCCGGCCAACAACTATTTCTTCTTCAATCGGTCTGAGAAAAATTCTATTCAGATTGAACATAAGAATGGGCTGGCAGATATTCACATTGAACTATCTCCTACTAGTGATCAAAACTTAGATTGGCTGATTGTCTGTCTTAAAAAGTATCATGTGCCAGAAGCTTTTCCTGTACTTGAGAAATTAATCAAAGAAAATACTAAAGTTGCGATTTTCCAAAATGGAATAAACCTTTCCACTCCTTACTTATCCATTGCCAGTGCAGATAATTTTTTAGAAACCATAATAGACTGTCCTGTCCAAAAAAATCAAGAAGGAATATTTCAACAATTAAAGAATCCGAAAATAATTCTTCCAGAAAAAGAATTATCAAACGAGTTTATCTCATTATTTAAAAACTCAGAAGTAGAATTTAAAACAACAGATAAATTTGCTAAAGCACAGTGGACAAAATTAATAGAGAGTTCTGCTACAGGTTCTATCCAAGCCTATACCAGACAGGATTGCTCCATTTTTAAAAAAGTTAAATATATTGCTGAATTTAAACAATTGGTAGAAGAAGGAATAGCTGTTGCCATTTGTGAAAATGTAGAATTAGATGTTAATCTTAAAGAGACATTAATCAATAAACTAAAAGATTATCCTAGTACTAAGGGAAGCTCTATGCTCTCAGATAAATTGGCGGGTAAAAAATTAGAGCTAGATGCTAAGATTGGAGCTATTTTGAAAATTGCTCATAGAAATAATTTAGCTGTTCCTAATACTGAGAGAATTTATAATCTGCTAAGCTCCTAGTTTACTAGAATACAAGAAATTTAATGCCGCTCCGCTGGAGCTTGAAGTTCTATACCACTAGATTCTATAGATATTTGGCTCCGCTGGAGCCTATTCTATTTTAAGACATATTCTTTATTAAAAATCTGGCCACAGAGTGGTCACATATCTATAGCCGTAATATGCAAATTATATAGCTCCAGAGCAGCGACATGTTTTGAAATTACTGAATTAGAAAAAATTAGAAAAGCGATTAAAATAAATCCACCACCCAGACATTACCAGGCAGTAGATCTATAACAATGCGGTTTTATTTTTAATTAAATCGATACTTAATTCCAAAAGAGGTTCCCTGTAATAAATTTAGTTTTACAGCATTCGGAGTAAAGGATTGAGAGTCGTACAAAGTAAGATCTATAACATCTTGCTCTAGAAATAAACTTAGACGATTTGTAGGATTATATTCTAACCCTGAAAATATCTCCAATTTTATATCATGGTCTACATCAAAATTTTCTGTAAATCGACGATAGTCCCTACGAGCATAGCTCAGATCTGCTCCACTATAAAATCTGAGCTTCTTATTAGGAGCACTATAATATCTAGCATATCCTATCGATGCTCCTGTTCCAAACGCATCAACTAAAGGATTCAAGGAAATTGATGCACGGAATTCTCCATAACCACCATTCATTAATCGTTTATAATCTGGATTCAAAGAGTTTCCTGCATCTGGCAAGGTATTCAAAGAAAGACCAAAAGAATTTTTTAGCAGCGGTTCTTCTTCTTGAGAAAATAAAGAGACACTAGAGATTATAAATAGAAGGCAAAATAACTGTTTCATAATGTTGTTTTTTATTCAACCTAGAAACGACCATGTCCTTAATTTCAAAAGCCAAATATCGAGATTAAGAATTTTTTAACTCTTGAGAAATTTAGAAACAGAGCTATATTTGAGCCTTTTACCAACGGTAATATATACCCACACTAGTCCCGTTAAAGAATCGTGTATAAAGATATTCTTCTCCAAATGACCATTCTATATCGCGATAAAAAGTCCGACTTACCAGTTGCTGCTCTACCCTGATGGACAATCTAGATAAAGGATTATATTCTAACCCTACAAATGAGGAGAAATTGACAAGTTTCTCTTCGACATAGCAGCCACCTATAAAAAAGCAATCAAAGAATCCATCATATCTATTTCTCTGATATTCTAATTCTGCACCGAGATGAAAACTAAATTTTTTTCCCTTCCATACTAGATCAGAGAAACCTAATCGTAGAGCATTAAAACGATCTCGGTCATCACCACCTATTTTAATACTAGATCTGAGTTCCAGACTTTGGCCTAAGCCTCTTCTATATTCTAGATTATAGCTATGGTTAAAAAAGTCTACAAATCCATACTCATGACTTGTATAGGATAGTCCGATGCTGTTTTTAAGATTAGTCTTTACCTCTTGACCATAGATGGAAATAGTAGAAAAGGTGATTGCAATTATTACAGCCAGTTGTTTCATAACAAGTTTGTTTATTGGTTTCTAAATATTAAAAACGGTAATGCATACCCACACTCGTTCCTAGAAAAAACTGAGCAGTCAAATCATCTGACCCAACACCTACCCTGCTCGTAAGTGGACGGTTAGCACTGACTAGTCTCTGTTCTAATCGGATTCCTAGTCTACTAGTAGGATTATATTCCAGTCCTACAAATGTGTGTAGATTTAAATTGTGCTGTAGCATAAAACATCTATCCTCGGGAAAGCAATCGATAACTCTTGCTATCTGTCCGACCTTTGCCCATTCTACATCAGCACCTACGTAGAAATTAATTTTCTTTTTTTGCCAGACAGATTCAGAAAACCCTAGACGTACTGCATTAAAAAAAGAAGAGTCATCTCCAGCAAGTTTTAAACTGGCTCTTAACTCTGATTTATCCCCTAACTTCCTGCGATAATCGAGATTAAAAGACTCGTTAAAATCCATGGTGTTTCCATAGTCTCCATACAGGTAAGAAAGTCCGATGCTATTGCTAGGACTGATTTGAGATTCTTGCCCAGAGAGAGAAAAGGAAAAAAGGATTAGAAATGTAAATATTGATAAGTGTTTCATATTAGTGGTTTTATGTTTTTAGTAAATCATTGTTTCTATCAGGCTTATCGAGAATATTCTCTTTAGGGTTGGGTACATTCTTAATATTTCTTAATTCATTTTGGCTTAAAGCCAAAATAGCCACCTAATTACACTAGTGATTATAAAATCTGAGCGATTTTTTTGCTGATTATCAGTATGTTATGGAGAGATACAATAAAATAGTAGTCTAAAAGCTTGCAATAACCGTGATGTGCCCATACATTTGCAGCCCGTTAAGAAATGACCATATATATGGCCTTATCGGAATCATTAAAATCGTAAAAAACACATATTGTGAATACATTAAGTTATAAAACTAAGTCTGCTAAGAAAGAGGAGGTTCAACGTAATTGGTATGTAATCGATGCAGAGGGTGAGATCGTAGGGCGTAAAGCTACTGCTATCGCAACCGTTCTTAGAGGAAAACATAAGCCTAGCTATACTCCTCATGTCGATACAGGTGATTATGTAATCGTGATCAATGCAGAGAAAATGAGGTTTACTGGTAATAAAAGAGCAGGTAAGGTATACCTAACCTATTCTGGTTATCCAGGTGGACAGAAAAGCAGAACTGCTGAAGAGATGTTTACTAAGAAACCGATCGCTGTAATAGAAAAAGCAGTAAGAGGAATGCTCCCTAAGACTAAACTAGGAAGAGCTATGATTAAAAAATTATTTGTTTACGAAGGTGCTGATCATCCGCATGCGGCTCAGAAACCAGAACCTTTCAACTTTAAATAAATGGAACAAATTAATACTATAGGAAGAAGAAAAGCTTCTGTTGCCAGAGTCTACATGAAGAAAGGATCTGGAAACATTACCGTAAACGGTAAAGATTATAAGGACTATTTTCCACTTAATCATATACAGTTTAAGATTGTAGATCCATTACTTACCGTAGAGGTAGTACAGGAGTACGATATAAATGTAAATGTAGCAGGTGGTGGATATAAAGGTCAGGCAGAAGCCATAAGACTAGGTATCTCTAGAGCCTTATCTAAAATCAATGAAGATTACAGAAAACCTCTCAAGGTTAAGAAGTATCTCGTAAGAGATGCAAGAGTCGTGGAGAGAAAGAAATTCGGAAAGCCAAAGGCAAGAAAGAGTTTCCAATTCTCTAAACGTTAGAATTATCTTTTTGAATTAATAAGAAAAATAAAATGAGCAAAGCTTTATATAATGATCTTCTAGATGCCGGTGTTCACTTTGGGCATATGAAGAGTAAGTGGAATCCTAAAATGTTACCGTACATATTTATGGAACGTAAAGGAATCCATATCATAGACCTTAATAGAACCATCGAGTGTATGGAAGATGCTGCAGCTGCTATGAAGCAGATTGCAAAATCAGGAAGAAAAATCATGTTTGTAGCTACTAAGAAACAAGCAAAAGATATCGTAGCTAACGCTGCTAGATCAGTAAACATGCCTTACGTAACCGAGAGATGGTTAGGAGGAATGATGACTAACTTTTCTACCATCCGTAAGTCAGTAAAGAAAATGCAGAACATCGAGAAAATGCTCGGTGACGCTGGAGCATCTGCTTCTCTAAACAAGAAGGAGAAACTGATGATGGACAGAGAGCGTATAAAACTAGACAGAGTACTAGGTGGTATCGCAGGTCTGAACAGACTTCCAGCAGCAGTATTTATCGTAGATATACATCACGAGCATATCGCTGTGGCTGAGGCCAAAAAACTAGGAATTAGAACTTTTGCACTGGTAGATACTAACTCTGACCCTACAAAAGTAGACTTCCCTATCCCTGCTAATGATGATGCATCTAAGTCTATCGTAAAAATGATGGATTACTTTACTACTGCTATAAAAGAAGGACTGGCAGAGCGTAAAGACAGCAAAGCACCAGCAGGAGCACAATAATTTATAAAAACAAAAAAACAAGATATTAAGATGAGTATATCGGCTAAAGATGTCAAAGCCTTAAGAGACCAGACAGGTGCAGGAATGATGGACTGTAAGAAAGCCCTTACAGAGTCAGGTGGAGACTTACAAAAAGCAATAGAGTACCTTAGAAAAAAAGGTCAAAAACTATCAGAAAAAAGAGCAGATAGAGAAGCAAACGAAGGAGTAGTAATCGCACTGACCTCTGGTAATAGAAATAATGGAGTAGTTATCAGATTAAGTTGTGAGACTGACTTCGTTGCAAAAAATGATGACTTTGTAGCTCTAGCCACAAAAATGGCAGAAGTAGCACTTAAAAATCTTCCAGCAGATCTAGACGCACTTAAAGCTCTTCCGTTTGAGGATACTACTATCGGAGAGAAGGCCATAGAGCAAACTGGAATCATCGGAGAAAAAATCGAAATCAGCAAGTACGGAAAACTAGAAACTGCTGCTGGAGAAGGACAAGTAGTACCATATATCCACATGGGTAATAGAGCTGCAGTAATCGTAGCCCTAAATCTAGAAGGACCGCATATTATCGAGCCAGGTAAAAATGTAGCTATGCAAGTAGCCGCTATGAAGCCTATCGCAGTGGATAAAGATGGTATAGATGCGAGCGTAGTAGAAAAAGAAATCGAAATCGGCAAAGAAATTGCAAGGAAAGAGGGTAAGCCAGAAGAAATGCTAGAACGTATCTCTACTGGTAAGTTGAATAAGTTCTTTAAAGAGAAAACATTACTTAATCAGACCTACGTCAAAGGAAATAAAGAATCAGTAGCTGATTATTTAAAATCCATTGATCAAAAGCTAACCGTTACAAATTTTGTACATATAGCTTTAGGATAAAAAATTATTATAAAAACGACCATTAAAAAACAATGGTCGTTTTTTTTTACCATTTGCAATTACTATGAAAAAGAAACCCGCTAAACCAACTAAAAAAGCAACTGCCAAAAAAACAGTAGCTAAAAAAACTACCGCTAAGAAAAAAGCAACCGCTAAAAAAGTAGTAGCTAAGAAAGCAGCTCCTAAGAAAAAAGCAGCAGCAAAGAAAACTGTAGCTAAAAAGACTACTAGAAAAAAAGCAGTTGCTAAAAAAGCTGCTCCTAAGAAAAAAGCTGTAGCTAAAAAAACTCCTGCCAAAAAAGTAGTCGCTAAAAAAGCAGCACCTGTAGAAGTAAAAAGCTACAAAAACGAAGAATGGAAGAAGGTAAAAATGCCTCACCCTACTAAGAAGTGTGATTACTATGTATCTAACCGAGGTAGAATAAAAAGTAAGAACAAAGCCACTAAAACGGAATACCTACTCAAAGGATCTCCGATGCGTACTGGATACTTACAACTTAACGTAAAACTACAAGGAGAGCACAGAGCTAACTATTATGTACACAAACTAGTTGCTCAGTATTTTGTAGCCAAAGGTGGAAGAGGTAATACACTCGTAATCCACAAAAATGGAGATAAGAAAGACAATGGCTTCAAAAACCTAAAATGGGTTGATAAAGCAGGACTTTCAGCTCACCATAAAAAACTAGGTACTTACCAGTACGAGAGAGGAACCAGAGCACTTCCATCACATGTAGTGATGACAGAGGCAAAGGTAAAGCAGCTCAAAAGAGCTCTCAAAGCTGGAAAGCAAACTCGTACTAAACTATCAGAGAAATTTAAAATTACCATGACTCAGATAAAACGAATCGAAAGAGGAGAAAACTGGGGACACGTAACTATAGATTAAGGATAGATTAAAAAGGCCTATATTAGATATAGAAATTAATTACATATGAGTTTAAAATACAAAAGAATCCTACTTAAGCTCTCCGGAGAATCACTGATGGGAGATAATGGATTTGGTATAGACCCTAAGATGGTAAACTTATATGCTGAGCAGATTAAAACATTACAAGCCAAAGGAGTAGAAGTTGCCATCGTCATAGGCGGTGGTAATATCTACCGTGGCCTTAATGCTGTAGAATCCGGGATGGAAAGAGTCCAAGGAGACTACATGGGTATGCTCGCCACCTGTATAAACGGTATGGCACTACAGTCTGCTTGCGAGGCACTAGGAGTATATACTAGACTCGTCTCTGCCATAGACATGAAGCAAATCGCTGAGCCGTATATCCGTAGACGTGCTACTAGACACCTAGAAAAAGGAAGAGTAGTGATTTTCTGTGCAGGTACAGGATCTCCTTATTTTACTACTGACTCTGCCGCTGCTCTTCGAGCTAATGAAATAGAAGCTAATGTTATTCTTAAAGGAACACGAGTAGATGGCATCTATACTGCAGATCCAGAAAAAGATCCTACCGCTACTAAGTATGAGTGCATCCCATTCCATAAAGTAATCAGTCTAGGACTGGCTGTAATGGACATGACTGCCTTTACGATGTGCCAGGAAAATAACCTTCCGATTATAGTATTCGATATAAATGATCCGAGTAATCTTATCCGCATCATAGAAGGAGAATCTGTGGGAACACTAGTCTGTAATGATGAGCACCATCGTGATTACATGACCAAAACCTCGGGAGTATAAAACCCATTCCATTTTCTTCCATCACTAAAGAAGCCTGTGTAGAAACACTAGAACAGGCCATTACTGCTTTTAAAAACAATGCTGATCAGCTAGAACTCTGTGCTGATTTACATCTAGATGGGCTTACGCCAAATTTAAAACTCACCCTATCCGTAATCCAGCAGATATCCATACCCGTAAAACCCATGCTCCGTTGCAGAGCAGGAGATTTTGTTTATAGTAAAACAGAAATGGATGTCATGTTTTCTCAACTAGAGGAACTTAAAACATTGCAGATAGGAGGAATAGTTTTCGGTGTATTAAAGAAGGATTATAGTCTTGATATAGAAAAGATAAAAGAAGTCGCAGCAGCAGCTCTTCCGCTGCCAGTTACCTTGCACAAGTGTATAGACCTTGTCCCAGATTTAGAGGCAGCCATTCTAGAATTAAAAAAGATTCCTAATCTTAAATATATTCTCACTTCTGGTCAACAAGCTACTGCTCAGAAAGGAATCTCTACCCTACTCAGAATGAAAAAACTAGCGGCACCAAAAATAAAAATTATTGCTGCAGGAAAAATTACAA
>CAZDWO010000030.1:0-1165 GCA_964509175.1 uncultured Saprospiraceae bacterium | reverse complement strand
AAATTAGAAAATCTAGGAGACTCATTAAAGAAGGAATTCTGAAAGTCAAATGACATTAATCCATTGAGCAAAATAACCACAGATAAAAATCTACTTAAACTCCTACTAGCAATGGTAGTTGTGGGCTCTATATTAGGGATAGAAAATTCTCAAGCCTTTGGGTGCATAACTGGTCTGGAGATGTTTACAATTAGCAATTTAATATTTTTACTTATTCTTCTACCCTCCTTTTTCTTGCGATAAAAAATACTGATTCTAAAGTCGTACTGAGACTCGTCTATAGGATGTCAGCACTGTACAGTACCTGGAAACGATCGATCAGGCCGATGGAATAATTCTCCCAAGACAGAATGCGGCCTGCATCTGTGATATATATTTATCTTACCACTTAGCACAACTATTGCTATGAAAAAATCATCTATGGAAGAAAAGAACACATGGCCAAATGGAATATTTTATTTTTCTTAATTGTAAGTCATTCTGTAATCATGGCACAACTCTCCGAAGACACTCCACTCTTTATTACTCCATTAAGAACAGATCTCATTTGGACTGAAGGGACTAATGCCCAATTAATCCAATATCTAATAAGCAAAATAAAATATCCAAATGAGGATTGTATAGCAGGCACTATCGTTCTTCAAGTTACAATAGACACAATGGGCAATGTTACTACACCGATTATCAGAAGAAGTATTTCTCCTTCCATCGAAGAGCAACTCCTATGTGAGATAGAAAGCATTAATTTTATACCAGCTACGAATCGCAACAAAAGCGTTAAGTCTTATTTTAACCTTCCTTTTAGAATAAATTTGGTATAATTTACTGGATTAATGATTGAGAAAATCATACATAATACTACCCAAAACCCAAAGACCCTTTTCCTAGTAGATGGAATGGGAGCTGTCCTTACCGCTATATTACTCGGATTAGTTCTGCCTCGCTATGAATCCTTCTTTGGAATACCATCGCATATGTTAAATGTCTTAGCTACTATTCCAGTTTTATATCTCTCCATCGACATCTATGCATTTTACAAATCGGAAGTATACACGGTTAAGCTTTTAAGAATTGTTGCCAGATTAAATTTTCTGTATTGTATCCTCTCTCTAGGAATGGCATTACTCCATTTTCAGAATATTCAAATCTGGGGATGGATATATAT
>CAZDWO010000029.1:39795-40920 GCA_964509175.1 uncultured Saprospiraceae bacterium | reverse complement strand
ATTTTCCAGAAGGGCTAAATGCTAATTTATATTTCTTTTCATCATTAAAATTATTCTCGAGTAACTGAGAATTAATAATGAATGATTCATCTATTTGATTTATAAAAACAGTGATAGTATTTATAAGCATTTTGGAATCTCTTAATGTTAGAATTTCTTCCACTTCATTGAAATTCATGGATTCTGATATATCATCATTGTCCGTATCATCTAAATAAAAGCTTTTGATTTTGAAGTTATCCTTATCCATCCAAAGGCTAAGAACCTCGTTTATCAATTGATAAGAAGTATTTAATTCAGTATAAACAATAAATGAAATATTCCTTATTACGCCCATCTTTGAAAAAATAGTTCCCTACTCCGTAAAAGCATACTCCACGATATTGGCTCCCATTTTAAGAGCTCTGAGTCTAACCTCCTGTGGATCTTTGTGGACTTCTTGGTCTTCCCAGCCATCTCCGAGATCACTCTCAAACGAATAAAAACAGACTACTCTCCCCTCATGTAAAATACCGAAGCCCTGAGCAGGCTTATCATCGTGTTTATGGATTTTGGGCAAACCATTATTAAAATCAAACTTCTTATGATAAATAGCATGATCGAATGGTATCTCAATCAGCTCGTTTTCAGGAAATACTTTTTTCATCGCTAACCTTACGAAGGGGTCCATTCCATAGTTATCATCGATGTGTAGAAATCCTCCAGATAGTAGATAATTACGTAGGTTTTCTGCTTCTGAATCAGAAAACATCACGTTTCCATGACCTGTCATATGTACAAATGGATAGTTGTATAAATCCAGACTCCCTACTTCGACGGTTTCTGACTGCGGGTCGATACGAGTGCCTAGATACTCATTGCAGAAATGAGCGAGGTTTTTAAGTGCCGTAGGATTTGCGTACCAGTCTCCTCCTCCATTATACTTTAAGAGTGCAAATTTTATATCTCCCTTTACCGCTGACTTAGGTATCACAAATGCCGAACATACAATTAAGAGAACTACTAAAGCTGCTATTTTCCTGGTATTCATGGTGTAAAGATAATCAAGAGCAAGTGTCAAGTGCAAATGCAAGAGCAAACTCAAGTGCAGGTGCATGGATTCGTTATTAGTTATTAGTTATTAGT
>CAZDWO010000029.1:37142-39695 GCA_964509175.1 uncultured Saprospiraceae bacterium | reverse complement strand
GTTATTAGTTATTAGTTATTAGTGGATAGTGGATAGTGGATAGGCCTCCGTAATATTTTGAAATGCAGTTCTCCCTCCTTATAACCTTAAGACCTCGAGACCTTAGAACCTTTGAATCTTCGATTCAACCCCGCCACAATCTGAGCAGCTACTATCCCAGCCGTTTCAGTCCTCAGTCTGTTGTTTCCTAAAGAAACGGGCAAGTAATTTTGGCTTAAAGCCATATCTATCTCCTCCTTACTAAAATCTCCTTCTGGACCAATTAAGATTAGCACCTCCTGAGTTTTCTGATATCTGTCTTGTAGGTGGATGTTTTCCTGATCTACGTAAGCGATGTATTTATCTGCTATCTCTGTGTTATTTATAAACTGCTTATAAGACTGTAGCTCACTGAGCTGAGGAAGATAGAATTGCTGAGACTGCTTCATAGCGGAAACTAGAATTTTATTGCATCGCTCTAATTTTAGAGCCTTCCGCTCAGAATATCTGGTCTGTATGGGATGGATATGATGGAATCCTATCTCGGTAGCCTTTTCTAAAAACCATTCAAAACGACTCATGTTCTTGGTCGGAGCTATGGCGATATGCAGCTTATAGGGAGCTGGTTCTTGGAAGGATTTAGAGAGGATTTCTACTTCTAGAGACCGCTTGCCTATAGAGGAAATCTGGCCTTCTATTTTCTGGCCATTTCCGTCTGTGGCGATAATCTGGTCACCTACTTTTTTGCGTAAAGCCTTTATACAATGGCGATAATCGTCATCTTCTAAGGTAAAGTGAGTATCAGTCGAATTATTACAAAGAAATAGCTGCATCTGGGTCTAAAAATATCACTATTCATATGTCATTTTCGAATATTACCTTTGTGCATTTTTACAAAACTTTTATTTGCTCTAAATCGTTAGATTCTAGCAGTCTGTATAAAACAATTAGATGGAAACTCTTATTACCGTAGCACAGGTTATTTTAAGTCTCAGTATACTCGTGACCTTACATGAGTGTGGTCATTTTTTTCCTGCTCGATGGTTTAAGACCAAAGTTGATAAGTTCTTTCTATTCTTCGATGTAGGCTTCAATCTATGGAGTACTAAAATCGGAGAAACGGAATACGGAATCGGATGGTTACCACTAGGTGGATATGTAAAGATCGCCGGGATGATAGATGAGAGCATGGATAAGGAACAGATGAAAGGACCTGTCCAGCCATGGGAATTTAGAGCTAAGCCAGCATGGCAGAGACTGATTATAATGCTCGGAGGTGTTTTTGTAAATTTTGTGCTCGGATTTTTTATACTCGCAATGCTGTTCTGGTATTATGGAACTGAGTATGTGCCTACTGACCAAATAACAGAAGGAATCTATGTAGACTCGGTAGGTTATGATATAGGCTTGCGTAACGGAGATAAGATCCTACAAATAGGTGATGTAGAGTTCGATAGATTTAATCCTAGCACACTTGTAAAAGAGGTTGTTATAAATGAAGCCAGCTCTATACAGGTAATAAGAAACGGTCAAGAAACTACTGTTCCTATAGATCCAAAATATACTGCCTTTCTATCCAGTCAGGCTGGAAAAGATTATTCGATTTTTACGGCTAGAAGATTTGCCTCTATAGATACTATCTCTCCTGGCTCTACAGGAGAAGAGATTGGTCTTAAAAAAGGAGATAAGATTTTGGCATTAAATGGTAAACCGATAAAATATAGCGATGAGGTCGAGACATCTTTTGACCAGGTAAAAGGCTCTGAAGTTACTATCGCTCTTTTTAGAAATAATGATACACTCGTAATAAATAAAGCCCTCCCATCTAAAGAAAAATATGTTGCTGGTATTGGATGGACTCCTATAGAGGTAACTCCAGAAATCCAGTCTTATGGATTCTTAGAATCTTTTCCAGCTGGATATCGTTCTGGTGTAAGTTTTCTAGGAGATCAGATAAAAGCTTTTAAACTGATGGGTAAGGGTAAGATTAAGGCCAAAGAAAGTCTAGGATCTGTAATCTCTATCGGTAAGATGTTCGGTACAAGCTGGGACTGGCAACGGTTCTGGAGAATGACCGCTATCCTATCTCTGATACTCGCTGTGATGAATCTACTTCCGATTCCTGCTCTAGATGGAGGACATGCAATGTTTCTCTTATGGGAATGGATAACGGGAATAAAGCCTAGCGATAAGGTGATGGAATATACTACCACAGCTGGTTTCTTTATTTTGATCGCATTGATGATCTATGTTCTGGGACTCGATATTTCGAGATTAGAATGGGTTTCTAATCTATTTAACTAGGCAATCCATAATGACGTTTTTTGAGTTTTATGATATTCCGATTTCTTTTGAGATAGATCAGTCTGTGCTTAAGAAGTCCTTTCTGCTTAATAGCAAAAAATATCATCCTGACTTCCATACACTGAGTAGTCCTGAGGAGCAAGAAAAGGCTCTAGAGCTATCTACCTTAAACAATAAGGTCTATAATACACTTAAGGATTTTGACCTAAGAATGCAGTACATCTTACAGACTGCTGATGTACTCGATGAGGAAGGAAAAGCCAGTCTACC
>CAZDWO010000029.1:0-37042 GCA_964509175.1 uncultured Saprospiraceae bacterium | reverse complement strand
TCTAGTGGATTGTGATGGTTAAATCTAACGAATAATGATATCGATCGTCTCTCTGAGGTTCGGGAGATATGTGTGATCATTTATTGTTATCCCTAGGTTTTCATATTTAGAGGATACTTATTTTCATTCTCCTTCCTAAACCACCTTCAATAATTTTTTTAAGTGTTGAGATTTCTAATCCTGTTTTATTATTCTCAACTCTAGATATGTAGTGCTTAGTTGTACCACTTCTTTGAGCTAATTCCTCCTGAGTCAAACCTAATTCACTTCTTGTCTTTTTAATTAACATACCTATTTGCAACTGTCTTGATTCGTCTAATTGACTATTTTCATAAAGAACAATTGGATCAAGGTCATAGCTTAATGACATTTCTTTCCCGTCTTCGTCTTCGGTAATGTATTCTAAATTCTTCCAAGTCAACGTACCATCAATCAATTCAACTTTTTGGAATTCTTTTAATGATTTTTTGATAGGATATTCTAAGTCACCTTTCTTGACTTTCCACGTTTTGAACAACTCTTTGAAATCTATAATTCTTGACTCGCCGTTGTTGAAAAGACAGTAAATTTTATAGTCTTCAACAGAATGGATTTTTACAATTCGTTTTACAGTTCTCATATTAATTCAATTTATTCCATTGTTTCAAAATGTACGATTGATTTTCTTCGGCCCAATGAATTACTTTACTTCTATATTTCGAAGGAATTTGGCCGGAATATGTTTTCAGAGATTCTATAATTATTAACTCTTCGTATTCCGCAAATTTAAATGGAAATGAGGAGGATTGTGATCTCTTGCGTAAACATAAACTTTGATTCCATCTATAATTTTAATACAGGGCATTACAAATATTTATGAATATGCAATATAAATAATGTTGTCGAATTAAGCAACATTGTTTTTTTCCTCAACTGAGGGATAACGTAACTACATCTGGACTTTACTTTAATACCACAATATGATACGGAGTTTTACCCACGGATTCATAGAGACTCATAAGGATTTTCATTCCATTTTCGATTTCGGCCAATTCCTCCTTAATAACATCAGCCTACCTATAATAATTCTTACGATAGTAAGATCTCCACTCCGCTGAAGATAAATTATTATGTATGCTTATACGCTCGCTTAGTTTCTTTGCATTATTTGCGTTAAGCTCTTGGGCATTTTTATTTATCAGTTCTGATATACGTATGACATCATCCTTACAAGAAGCATCTGGTGGAATCATCAATAGCTTATCTACTGCCTTACTGAGTTTATAAACAGATCCACTATTTGCAAGAATCTCTGCCTCGTGAGTCAGATTAGTACAGGCACTTTCTTTGTAGGCTTCGATGATCGCAAGTTCCATTTTTTCTTTCTCGTCTTCACATTTTCCTGAGACATCATAATATCCTAGTACGCCATAAGCTTTCTTTACCTCTTTTTTAGCGATGAAATTATTTATGGCTCCTGATATTTCTGAACAACTTCCATAATTTTCTTCAATGTATGCCTGTATAAATGCCATCAACTCCTCTCGATGATCAGAATTACGGGCTAGACTGGTTCCTATTTTAGAATACAGATCTCGCTCTGAGGATCCTTTACACTTAGTGGTAATGGATAGATTATCTGCTTTCTTGCCAGATGCCTTGAGTGTATATTCTGTGGTAACATCAGCGATGGTATAGGTATCCATACCATTTATGGTTTTGGGATCACTGGTACTGATTGCTCCACTTAGTGTAATAAGCCCGTAGTCTGCTACTTTAAATTTCCCCTTTACCATAGAGGATACCTTAGAAGTCAGTGACCTTCCAGCATATTTATTATCATCTCCTATTAGTTCTATTTTATCTACTCTGATAACCGGTTTTCCATATTGGCTATAGCCAAAAACACTTACAGCAACTAGCAATAAAAACGTGTATAAGTATCTCATAATTATAGTCTAGAAAGGGTTACAACAATAGAACTTCCGGTTATAGTACGCTGTGCTTTAATGTCATACTCTCTTAAGAACTTACGGAAATTCACTGCAAACTTGGACACTTTAAAATTTCTTCCATTGTCTAATTTGAGCGGAACTTTTATCTGATCGAAAACCATCTTGGTCGCTGAGGTTCCCTGGATGTGGTAGTAGTTATTAAAGGCATTTTCTTCTACCCATTCTTCGATTACTTCAGAGAGTAAATCTCCATCGTCTCCTACTTCTTCATCTAGATCTATGTCACTGCCGATTTCTATACCTACCTCCATAGTTACGGTACGTCCATTTTCTATGATAAGGGTAAATTTTTCTTGGATGGTATTGAGGAGATTATCTACCTCTGCTTCTATGGCTTTCTGAGTAAGTTTCTCAAAATTGTCGGTTTTGAACTTAGGGCTGGTAGCTACTTTATTTGCCAGTGATTCTCCAGAGAAGGCATCATAGGCAGTCATAATTGCAGTTACACTATTTCCAGTTCTGCTATGGTCCTTATTAGCTTCTATCTCTACATATATATCAGCTCCTGATAGTTTTATTACCTCATCCTTTAGAGTAAGTTCTTGGTCTTCTGTGAGAGCTTCAGAGTTTTGCAGTTGTTTTAACTTGGCCCTGAAGTCGATCGTATTTACTCCTCTCTGGTCGAAGGCCTCTTTTACCTTAGTAATCGCTATCCGATTGAGCTCACTATACTCATAAGCTTTTCGGGTGCTTTGGTTTTCCTTAGCAAAAGGAATGGCCATGATGGTCGGTTGTATGGTTACGGATTCCTGTGCCGTAAGACCTCCGAAGGTCAGGGTAATGAGCAGCAGTAGTCCGCTGGTATATTTTAATGCTTTTATCATAATCCAAATTTTCTAGTAATCCCTTCTTGCTGAAGAGCATTACGTAATGATTTTAAATCTATTTTAATTTCTTGTTCTAAATAAGAGACTCCCTTGTTTACAGATGCATGGCTGGTGTAGCTCTCCATTATATATCGCTTATAACCCTGGTCTACAAAAAAGTTTTTAAAGAACGACTTGTGGCTACCTAGAGCCTTAGTCTCATTATCTACTAATGGAGATTCCTGATTAGTATTAGGGATTCCTTTAAAGATGAGGTTTTCCATGGCGTTACGCTCCGCATGATAGAGTGCTTTGGCTCTGTTTTCTGCATGACCTTGGCTACGTAGGACGACTATAGAATTTTCGTGTGAGACTGCATTTACTTCTCCTGTTCTTTCAAAGGGAATGGAGAGTGACCTGCTACAGCTCATGAGCATGATGGTCATAAATAGGTATATGGCTATTCGCATAATGGTGTTATATTTTAATAGTAAATAATACTTTTTCGTTATTTTCTAATGCTTTAAAAAGTTCCTTGTTTCCTTTTTTGATTTTTACTTCGGCGATATTATCCGTTCTGAGTTTCTTTACCCAAGCCTTACCGATTTCTTCTTTACGAGTAACTGTTCTGCCGCCTACTTGCTCATCGATAAGTCTATACATATTAAGTGTGCCTAGGTCCATTCCTAATGGACAGTAAACATGTACCTTTTTTATTTTTCCTTTTTTCTGATCGGTAACCTCGATAACCTGGATGCCTTCATCTAGGATTTCCATGCAGAGATTTTTCATCCGAGCTCCTCCACCGAAATCAAACATACTTCCTAGCAGTCCTTTTTTCTTTTGCTGATCTAGCATCTCTATGCGTCCAGTAGCTACCTCTGTAGCCTTAGCACCGGACGAGGTCTTTTCAAAAACATAATCGACTCCTTCCTGCTTGCCCTGTACCTTACCCATATTGAAATCTATAAATTTCTCATCCGTATACTGCTTAGTAAAATATCCTGCCTGTGTATCGTAATCACGAGTTATTAACTTCAAGTTAGGCACCTTCATAAGTAAGGCAGGTAGAGGATCTAAGTTTCCTTTTATTTGGACTCTTTTTACCTGATCACTCTTTGCATTATCTTTTTTTATCAGGTCATAATTTCTTGCAAAAACCAGTTCGGCATTTGCTTCCATGGCTTTCTTGAGTTTTTTCCTACCGATAAATAAGGCCTTCACCTTAGTCTTATCAGCAGTTGCTTCTTCTACGGATACCGTATTTACCCGCTCGTAACCATCCATGCTACCATAGGTTCTTTTTTCATAAACCTCTAGATTTTCTCCTTTACTTAGGTTTTCTGCAGAGGTCGCATCTATATGGAAATTTTGAAGTTTTCCCTTATCGTTAAAAGAAGGCTCTCCTACTCTCTTCCATATTTTGGAATCATCCTGAGATTTTAAAATACTGGCTAGGTTCCCCATGGCAGATCCTAAGTTTTTGGCCCTTTGGGTATAATTGCTTTGGACGGTTTTTTTCTTATCCTTTTTAATCTCGGCAATCACCTTGCGATATTCTTTTGGATTGGCTCGTTTACACTTTTTTGGATCTTTACTCCCAAAATATTTTTTCATATCTATCGGCAGCTGCATCGGCAAGTCCTTACCTGCTCTGACCTTTTTGCTCATCTCAAATTTTCCATCTTTGATAATTTCAGAGTTGGTTAGATTTATTACACGGTAAGTTGTATTTGCCTCTATCTGTAGGTCTAAAAACATCGCTGTCACCTTTCCTGAGGTATCTACTTTAAAAGATTCTTCTACTCTTTCGTTTGCTTTAAAGCGAGTAACTAGGTGCACCATTTTGGTTATAGGAACATCTTGATGCAGTGAGTCTCTAAATTTCTTATAAGGAACTGGCTTAGCTGAGTTCTTACCAGTCCACAGATAAAACTCGGTCGGATTTGGCTTCTTTTTATTGTAGCTCTCACGGAACTGGTTCATTACCATTTCTTCATACTTTCCAGAAACCTCATCCGTTTTAAGAAGTATGGCCGTTCCGAATTCTTGGCTATAGCCAAAAACTGATAGCATCACAAAAAAGGATAGCAATATTATTCTATAATTCATATCTCGATATTTAAAAAAGTGTTGGTTTTTATTTTTGATGTATAGCACCGTAAAGTGGCTGCCCTGCCTTTAATACCGATAGTATTTTATCTCCATGTTTGGTCACCTTTAGATAAGAGAAGTTCCCATCTTCTACACGGTCTATCTCTCCATAGCCGAGTATGTCTTTTCTCTGCAGTGTTTTACCTCCGACTTTTTCTTCTACCAGCTGATAGATGTCGTAAATCTGCTTCTCTTCTGCTCGCTGATTATATCCGATGGCAAAAAGCAGTTCTTTGGCCTTTCCCTTTTTCTCTTTGGTCGCCCTAAGAATCTCGTATCTAATCTCAAAACAGTCAGTATTTACCTTATTTATAAGCTCATTTACGGCTTCTTGTACATTTTTAGGCCCTTTTAAAAAACCTGTTTTAATATCTGCTCTTTGGCTAGAGATTACAGTACCCTTTGCAACATCATAGACTTTTACCTCGAGTACTTTTTCCTTACTATCATATCTGGGATAGAAGCAGTAGTCATAGCCCTCCTGAACACCCTGCTCTACAATATAGCCATCGATAAACTCTTCAGATTTCTGTCTATCTTGCTCATTACGTATCAGCTGACTATTGGCTTTGTCGATAACTATAAATCGATCGTCACTAGCATAATTTCCTACTATGTATCCGCTTACCTCAGATAAAGAAGTAGCTGTACCTTTGGCACGTTGTACATCATAGATGGCGATACGTTTCTGAGCACTGATGGAAAAAGAAATGACAAAAAGGAGAGAGAAAATGGAAAATCGCATATCTATAAGATTTCAAGTTGGTAAATAATACATACGTAAATTAATACAATATGGTTACTAAAATTAATGAATCTAATGAATTTTACACCGAGGAGAGATGCCATATTTTAGAATTACTTAATGACCCTAAAATCAATGATCAGCTCTCTATCGCAAGAGCCAGAGTCTCCCCAGGTGTCACCTCAGCACTGCACAGTCTAGATGGTCTAGAGCTCTATTATATTTTAGAAGGAAAAGGAATCGTAGAGATAGATGGAGTAAAAAGCCCGATAGGTCCAGGTCAGATCGCCTACATAAAAAAAGACCAAACTCAGCGTATTACCAATGTCGGAGAGCAAGATCTCGTATTCCTCTGTATCTGTCAGCCGAGATTTAAACCTCAGTCTTACAAGAGTTTAGAATAGACATATAGTCTATATGTACTTTAATATCTGTGGTTAGTCTAAGATAATCGCTGTTTTGAGAACAAAAGTCCTAATTTTAGGTGTTACAAATTTGGTATGAAACAATTCTTTAAATTTTTTACGGCCTCTTGTCTAGGTACAATCGCTGCACTGGTACTTCTGGTTGCTTTTTTCGCAATCTGGGGAGGAATAATGGCCTCTCAGAATAGCTCAGTTTCTAGTAATTCTATTCTAGAACTTGATCTTAATAAGCTTGTTCCAGAAAAGACAAATAATGTGGCTCAGGGCCAATTTGATTTTGACGCAGAAGAGTATCCTGGTTTAAGGACGATAAAAAGAATGCTGAAGCATGCAAAGGAAGATTCTAAAATAAAAGGAATCGTTTTGAGATCACAGTCGATACCTGTAGGTCAGGCTACCTTGCATGAGCTGATAGAAGGATTAGAAGATTTTCGCAGTAGCGGAAAATTTGTCTATGCTTATCAGGATTATTATACGCAGTCTGCCTATCTGATGGCAACTGTTGCAGATTCCATTTTTCTAAATCCAAATGGACTAGTAGATTTAAAAGGATTCGGAACTATGATTCCCTTCTTTAAACCACTTATGGATAAAATGGGTGTCAAATTTGACATCTACTATGCAGGTAAGTTTAAAAGTGCCACAGAACCTTATCGTCGTACCTCGATGAGTGAGCCTAATAAGAAGCAGACACGTCAGTTTCTAAATGAAATGTTTGATGAGTACGCTGCTGTTATCCAACGTAATAGAAATATAGAGCCAGCTGCTCTTGATGATATCGTTTCTAACTTCAAAGGTCAAAGTGCACAATCAGCCCTGGAGAATAATCTAGTAGATGGCCTCTGGTATCACAATGATTTTAAAAATTTCCTAAAAGAAAAGCTGGATATAAAATCCTCTAGAAAATTAAAATATATCGACATAGAAGATTACCTCAGTAAGATTACACTCGGCTCAGGCTCTTCTAAGAATAAAATTGCCGTTATCCATTCAGAAGGAACAATCACCTACGGTACCAATGCCAAAGGAGAAACCGACGACATCAGATACCTTAAACTCTTCGATAAACTCAAAAGAAACGATGATATAAAAGCCATTGTAATGAGAGTAAATTCGCCAGGAGGATCTGCACTGACTTCTGACATCATCTGGAACGAAATCGAAGAATTAAAAGCGGACTCGATTCCTATCGTAACCTCGATGGGAGATTATGCAGCTTCTGGTGGTTATTATATCGCATGTAACTCTGATAGTATTTTCGCCTCTCCTTCTACTCTTACGGGTTCGATAGGAGTATTTATGATGCTGCCCAATGTAAAAAAACTACTCTCAGAAAAAGTCGGTGTGGTATTCGATACGGTAAAAACTCATGACCTTGCGGTAGCTGGAAGTTTTGTCTATGACCCTGATGCTAAGGAAAATCAAATCTGGCAAGGCTCTACGGATAGACTATATGCTCAGTTTTTACAACGTGTCGCTGATGGCAGAGGCATGGAGGTCGATGCCGTAAACGAAGTAGCACAAGGAAGAGTTTGGACTGGTCGTAAAGGAGTAGAGATAGGTCTAGTAGATAAGCTCGGTGATTTAGATGATGCGATAGAATCAGCTGCTCGTATGGCTGGCTTGGATGACTATAAGGTCGTGGAATATCCAACCATAAAAGAAAATCCGTTTAAAGGAATTATGAAGGCCTTTGAAGAGGCTGAAGCTTCAGTAGGTCTGACTTCTAGGCTACAAAGCAATCGTAAGCTAGGACCGATATATAGAAATATCAAGGAGATGGAAACGCTTATGCAGATGGAAGGGCCGATCGCTAGGATGCCTTTTACTATAGAGACTAATTAGGGGACGAGGTTTTAGGGTATTGAGGTATTGAGGTATTGAGGTATTGAGGTATTGAGGCATTGAGGTTCAAAGGTTCAAAGGTATGGAGGTTTAGAGGTAAATGGCACAAGGTTCCAGGTTTAAGGCTCAAGGCCAGGGTCAGAGTCAATACGTTTTTTACTACTTGGCTCGGGCTGTTTTTTATTGAATTCAACAAATAAACAGATAAACAAGGAGCATCGCAGCGTCGGTCTTACCCAAATGTCTTAAGGAGTTCTTAATTGTGGTTTTCTACCAACTTTTTTTGAAGCAAATCGTTATAGGAGTATGAGCAAACTCTTACCTATGTTTCCTCTTCAGTTGGTTGTTTTCCCAGGAGAACAGCTAAACTTGCACATCTTCGAACCAAGGTATAAGCAGCTGATTAAGGATAGTAAGGAAGAGAAAACCCTGTTTGGTATTCCTACCAAAATCAAGGGAAAAGAAATGCAGTATGGAACTCTAGTAGAGTTGCAAGAAATCTCTAAAATCTACCCAGACGGTAAGATGGATGTCCGATGTATCGGGAAAGAGGTATTCAAGCTCAATAGTATTCAGGATCCTTACAGTACAAAGCTATATGGAGCTGGTGACATTACGCTCCTAGATGCAGATGATGACATTGACTATGTTCTTAATGAAGAACTCATCGTACTGGTCAGTGAGCTTTATCAATTTATGAAAATAAATAAGCCAGTCTCAGAGGACGCCGCAAACTTCAGAGTCTATAATGTTGCTCATAAAATCGGTCTTACACTGAATCAAGAACTGGCTCTACTGAGTATACAAAGTGGTAGAGAGCGACAGCAATTTGTAAAAGATCATCTCTCTAGTCTACTGCCGGTCGTAAAGAAGATGGAAAATATGCGTCGCAAAATCCAGATGAACGGACACTTTAAAAACATAAATTAGGATCAGATTTAATTGTTGATTTGTTTGTTGTTTAATTGTTGATTTCTTACTTAAATTGAGGAGAAAAATAAAAGAAATGACTCCTCTACCCTCCATAAAAGTCGGTCTCGCTCAAATCTATCCAGTCTGGCTTAATAAGCAAAAAACCTTAGACAAGATTCTATCCTATGTATCTGACGCTGCCGATAAAGGATGTGGACTCGTCACATTTGGAGAGGCGATCTTACCAGGTTATCCATTTTGGTTGTCATTTACACATGGCTCTAGCTTTGAGTCTAAGGTGCAGAAAGAAATACATGCATACTATATCCAGAATGCTATTAATATCGAAGATGGAGATTTGGAAAAATTATCCGCTTTGGCTCGAGCCAAAAAAATAGCCATCTATCTTGGGACTATAGAACGAGCCAATAATCGAGGAGGACATAGTCTGTACTGCTCACTGGTCTACATAGACAAGGAAGGAATCATACAGTCGGTACATCGTAAACTACGACCTACTTATGAGGAAAGACTGGCTTGGTCTCCGGGAGATGGAAACGGACTACGAGTTCATGACTTAGATGGCTTTGTGGTAGGTGGACTTAACTGCTGGGAAAACTGGATGCCACTTGCTAGAGCTGCTATGTACGCTCAGGGCGAAAACATACATGTAGCCGTCTGGCCAGGATGTGTACGTAATACCTATGACCTCACTCCCGTAATCGCCAAAGAATCCAGATCCTATGCCATCTCCGTTTCTGCTCTGATGCATAAGTCTCAGTTTCCTAAAGATCTGCCACATTATGACTTGCTAATGGAAAATGCTCCTGACCTTATAGCAGATGGCGGTTCCTGTATTGCAGCTCCCAATGGAGACTGGGTAATAGCACCTATAAAAGATGAGGAAGGACTTTTTACGGCAGACCTAGACTTACAGAAGGTATATGAGGAAAGACAAAACTTTGATCCGTCTGGACATTACTCTAGACCTGATGTGACTCAGCTCACGGTAAATCGGGAGAGGCAATCCATTCTCAATATAAAGGAGTAAACTTTTTACGAATTGGCTAAAGCCGAAAGATTAACTCTTAAGTTGCAAAAGATAGCGAGCCTATATGCTCATTATAGTCCTGCATACTTTGTTGAATTATTTGTTTTGCTACAGTAGCATCTTGGAAATCCTCGATAGCAACGGTTTTATTTTCCAGTTTTTTATAATCCTCAAAGAAGTTTTTTAGCTCATCGATAAAATGATCGTGTAGTCCAGAAATGTCATTGAAGTGATTTACTCCCATATCGTTTTCAGCGACAGCTATAATTTTGTCATCCATCTCTCCATTATCTATCATCCTCATTACACCGATGACCTTAGAAGAAACAATACACATCGGCACTATGGCTATCTGAGATAAAACAAGTATGTCCAATGGATCCTTATCATCACAATAGGTTCGAGGGATAAATCCATAGTTGGCCGGATAGTACATAGAAGAGTAAATAACTCTATCCATGAGCAGCATTCCCGACTTCTTATCTAACTCATATTTTGCCCGAGTATTTTTAGGTATCTCGATTATACCATTTACTACATCCGGAGCATTCTCTCCGATTTCTACCTTATGCCAAGGATTCTGCATGTCTATTTCCACTATATCATTGTTTTACTTTGAGACGAAATTTTTGTCGTAAGCGGTCGCAAAAATAGATAAAATTATGAGGTGGTGTAATGCAGGGCAATAGACAGCAGATGGTTTTGAACAATGAAGAAAAAAGACATTATTAGTTGGCTAAATTGAAAATTAATAAAATCAAAAATTAGTCATAGACCTTAATTTCTCCCTCTCCCTATTCATAGATTCTTGTATATTTATTGGCTGACTATAAAACGACGAAGTTATTGTCTAACTACAAGGCATTTAAAGATGCTTACAATGACTTCTCATTAAATAAAAAGTAAAAAAATCATGACTAAAAAGACTATCACGTCATTTTCAAACTTACTTCTCATATGTTCCTTTTTTATAATTACTAGCTGTGCAAATTCTGCCAAAGAAGCAAAGACTGCAGACACAAAAACTACAGCTGCTTCAACTAAGGCCAAGAAACCTAATGATGTAATCCCTTTCTATGAGCACTTTAATCTAATCCTCGGAGATGGAACTAATGCAGGTTCTCCTGTTAATTTTGAAAACAAAGACTTCTTCTATACTACTAATGATGGTAAAACGGACTGGGTAGTTTACAAAACCCCAAATGCTGGAGACACCCATGGTAGTTCTAATAACACTAGAACAGAACTGGCTCAATTAAAAAAATGGACAGCTATGAGTCATGCAAAAATGACTGCAACCTGTAAGGTGATGAATGTATCTCCTACCGGTGACTCAAGAGTAGCTTCTACTCACTCTATGGTTATCGGACAGATACACAGTGCAGATGGTCATGAGAACGAACCACTTAAAATATTCTACAAAAAATTCCCAGGTCATAGCAAAGGATCTGTATTCTGGAATTATGAAATAAATACTGCTGGCGAGGACAATGGTGGAAGATGGGATTATTCTTATCCAGTCTGGGGTTATGACTTCTCTGTAGCAGGTCCTACAGCGGATACCTATCCTGCAGAACCTAAGGATGGTATAAAACTCGGAGAAGAAATAAGCTATGTAGTAGAAGTAAATAAAGGCATCATGACAGTGAGCTTTTCTAGCCCTGGACATGAGAGCAAATCATTTACAAAAAACCTTATCAAATCTGAGTATGCTACAAAAGAAGATATGCCTGAACAGGTCAAAGGATTATTTGTACCTATCGGGCAAGACGGTGTAGAGCGACCAGAGGCTTACACAGGTGAAGGTCTATTTTTCAAAAAAGGTGCTTATAATCAGACCAATGGAAAATCTCCAGACGTTAATGGAGTATGGTGCTCAGGAGCAGAAACTCATGGAGGAGATTTACAAAAACAGTATGCAGATGGAAACTATGCAGAGGTATGGTTTAAAGAAGCAACAGTAGAGATTAGTGATGACGCCATTTCTAATCAAGGTTACTTTACAAACAATGATGATTGGAAGCCAAAGGCTGCCAAGTAAGAAATTAGAATACTAAAAATGCAAAATTCCTGAGATACGTACTTTATGTATTTTAGGATTTTTTATTTAATCTCAAGTCTAATTAATTTACATCTATGAAACTATCAAAAATACTTTTTGCTTTTAGTTTATTAGTAATTATGTTTTCTTGTAGTGAGGACACTACAGACTATCTAGAAGGTCAATGGGGATTTGGTAATTTGTTTGTAAATGGAGCTGGAGCTACTGGTTCTACTGATGCAATTGTCAGTTTTGCACCTGATAATACTGGAGAGATGGATCTCTGGTATATAGTTCAAAACGATACCATTTTTAGGAATGGTGGTTTTAGTTATACTGCCACCTTGGATACGGTCTTTATTTCTTTTAATGGAATTGATGAGAAATGGATAAGGAGAGATAACATAGAAAACGAGCAAGAGTTTCAGTTTAATGAGACCGTTAATCAGATTGAATATTCGATAATCTTTGATTTGGTTAGACAGTAGATATTCTAATACAACAACTCCAACTTCTGCTGCTCTTCTATCTTTATCTTTCCAGACTGCTCTAGAGTATTGTCTTTGTGATTATTATTCTTAGCACCCCATAATACGGCAACTAGTTTTATTGGGTTATTCTTAAAGTGATTATTGGTTAGGAAGACATTTATTATTCCTCTGGTTTTCACTAAAATTCCACTTGATTCTTTTCGACCACAGCCAGTAAAACTATTATTGGTCAGGGTAAGAAATCCTCCGATGGTAGACTCATCATAACCACCTCTAAAAAAATGGATTACGTTTTTCTGCACATTTTTAAACTCACAATTATTAAAGGTAACCATCTCTGCATTGTATTCTCCCTTCTTTTCTGCGGCTAGGATAAATCCGTTTTCGCAGTTTTGGATAAGAGTATTATTTACGATTATAGAATCTGCAAAAGATCCTTTTGATGCTTCTAGCACATGAGAAAAATTCTCAATCACACAATCATCGATGAATAAATTATAAGCAGAAGACATGTTTTCACTCAAGGGTGCAAAGGCTTTCTGATTGTTACTTCCCTTTAAAACTATGTTTGCTAAATGCACTATTCCTCCAGGATTCATTTCTATGGCAGGTGTATCTGCAGCTCCCTTATATAAAACATGTACCTTTTCTTTACGAGAAGAACGAATGGTAAGGTCTTTAGATATTTTGAGAGACTCATCGATAATGTATGACACATCAGTTAATTCTATGATGTCGCCGTTCTTAGCTTGCTCTATTCGTTTTTCTAATTCTCCCTTTGCAGCGGAGGCAGTTAGAATAGATGGATTTACAGCTTCTTTTTCTGTAGAATACCAACTGGGTCCATATAGAGATTTATCGATTTTAAAATTCTGTGCAGCAGTTAGATTAGCTATCGCACCGAGTCCATTATTCTTTTCTCTAGAAGTTCCAAAAACATCTTTCTCTATTCTTCCAAAACCATATCCAGGATATACAGTATCCAGAATCTCACCTTGTCCTGCACTCGGAGCATAGAGCCAGTTAGAGACTTTGGTCATGCTTAACTCCTCATTTCTTAGTACTCCATACTTATCATGCTTCTGTCCATCATTATGGATTACATTATTATAAAAGGAGATGCCATCCATGTCATCGTGATTTACGACTGGTGTTTTATCGGCTTCAGAATTATAGATTAGATTATTGGCTACCATACATCTGATCGGTGGAGCGGAGCGGATCTCGCTTTTTGGCAGCACATCAGCACTGGCTTTATTTTGGCCGACGCCTATCTGGAAGGGTGACTCACAATCTATCCAAGTATTATGAGCTACTACTACATCTGTAACCTGATTATATCTATTGAGTGGCGACTTTGGAATTCCATTCATCATGGCCAGTGGACTTCTAAATTCCTCTCCTCGTATTTTATAAAAATAATTATTGGTAATCCAGTGACCTGTGTTTACTGCTCGTATGCCGCCATAAAAATCTGAGTCGTCGTCACCTATAAATATATTGCCATCTACTGTGGTATAATTTCCATGTCTCATCACTAGAGAGCCTTCACACTTGTAGAATATATTGTTTCTAAAGGTATTATGATTTGTTTTATTAGATATCACTTCTACCTCACCGTTACATGCCTCGAAGTAGTTGTTGGCAACATTTACTCTTCCTGGTGTCATAGAGGTCTGACTGCCACCTATACGCATCGTTTCTGCACTAGGTCCTCCTTTTCTGGGTCGTGGCCCAAAATAATTATGTACTATTTGATGATAATTATTGATATGCTGATTTCCTTTTTGGTAGACGATAACAGTAGCACCTTTGCTGGACTTACCTGAGATGTAGCAATGATCCATCTGATTGTGCTGCCCGTAAAACTGAACCCAGCTATCTCTATCATATCGATTAGGCTTAGTAAATCCATCGATGACACAATTACTCACATGACTATAAAAAGCAGTGCTGTCCTTTCCGATCTGATATCTTATCACACTCCTACTCGGCGAATACCCATTTCTAAAATGCAAGCCATCTACCCTCAGATACTCTCCTCCCAGATGCAAGTGAGACACTCCTTCTATAAATACTTTCCCTGGAGTCTCGGCTCTTAAGGTAATCGGTTTACCTTCTGTTCCCTTTCCATATAGATTTATTTCTACATCCTTCCATATTCCATTTTTTAATGTGATGACTGAACCTGGTTCTGCGGATGAGATGGCTTCTAATAATTCATCAGGAGTAGAAATGAGTGTACTAGTGCTTAACTCAGAATTTTTACAACCGGCTAGGAATAGAATGCTTAGGAAAATAAAGAAAGATTGCAGTAGAGTATTTTTCATCAGAATAGATTATTACAAAAGGTTCAAAGGTGATTTTTATCTTAACATAAGTGGCAATATTAAATACAATCTTGTCCTTTTGTCTTGAAACAAAAGAACGAAAAATTCAAGACTGTTTTGATTTCTTAACGCTCCTAAATTCTTAAAATCCTAAACAAAATAGAATCTCGCTTGATTAACTAATATTCACTCAGAAATTATTCTTAGGATAAAATCAACTTTCAATTAATTTCCCTACATGCTCAGGCACTATTTAGTTCTTAACGGATTCTAAAAATTTATCCACTAAAAACAAAAAGGTCAATCCTTTTAAAGCTCGATTAGTTTACTTCATATCTATTCAATAAATAACCGAGATAATTTTAGGCCTTTTGCCATAATTCTTGAATGAGCATAAGGTCTTTTTTCATAGCATCATAGACGACCTTCCTATCTACGGTTATTTCAGAGCGACCTTTCTCTGCTCCACCTAGTGGATATTCTAGATGCAGACTCGTTGGAGGATTTAATCCATAGCTTTTTAGCATTTTAAAATATGCATCGAAGTCTACCATTCCTTCTCCGATTGGCACATTTACGATTTTCCATTTGCCTTTTACCTGACCCCATTTAAAGTCTTTGAGGACTATAGTTTTTATCCGATCTTTTAGCAGCTTTACACCATTGGGCCAACCACGACCTCCTTCTGCTACTGCATGTCTAATGTCATACTGCGTTCCGAAAAAAGCAAGATCTACAGAATCTAATATTTCTCTAACTTCCCATACCGAGGCACCAATTTTAGTCCCAGAATGATTCTGGTAACCACCGACGATGTTGTGCCTTTTATTAAGCTCTCCCAGTTGTCTTACTTTCCATTTGTAGTAATCGAGAGACTCTTCTAGCGACATATCCTTTCTGTATTTAAACCAATTGGCTCGATAGGTTTTTATTCCATTGGCAGCAGCCGTAGCTATTACATCTACGTCTAGTGGATTATCTATATCAGAAACTGCAGTGGTCATCATTATACATTTAGATCCTCCTTTTTCTATATCTTTTATCGCTCTAGGCAAATCCGTTTTTACATTTTCTGGTAAGACATGTCCTTTGGGACGAACAGTCAGATCCACTCCATCGAAGCCCAGCTCTGCTGACATCTGTCCAGTTTTATGAAAATCCAAGAACTGTAGATGCTTAGAAAATATATGTATGCTTAGCGGTTCCACATTTTTAGAAATATTAAAAGCTCCAAGCTCTAATGGCAGAACAGAGGCTGCAAGTCCTGCGATTCCCGTACTTTTTATGAATTTCCTTCTCGATATGCTCATAGATATTGATATAATTAAGTAATAAATATATACAAGTCTTAGAAGCTTTTTCTCAAAGAAAATATTCTAGTCTTTAAAGTAGATTACATAAGAAAATATATGATCTCCATTTTTCTAAAAATTAATTATCTTGATTCTTGTTCTAATAAATTGAACTCAGCCGACTACAGAATATCGCTCTTTAAACCTCATACTACTAGATGAAAAAACTACTAAAATTCTTACTCTCCTTCGGCCCAGGGATATTTGCAATCGGCTATACCATAGGTACAGGAAGTGTTACTGCTATGATAGTTTCCGGAAATGATTTCGGTATGGACCTGCTCTGGGTACTGCTATGTAGTTGTTTGTTTACGGGAGTTTTAATCTATGTGGCAGGTAGTTATTATTTACATACACAGGAGACAGCTCTTTATGCCATTAAGAAACATCTGCCTATGGGTAAGGTTATAGCGATAGCCATAATCGCCACTGTAGGAATCGGACAGTGGAATTCTCTCATAGGCATACTAGGAATTACTTCCAATGTCGTTTTTGAAATTCTGGTTATAAACTTTCCCGATCTCGCAGATCACAAGTATGGAGTTGTGCTAGGGCTAGCTATACTTATAATGGGTATCTTCTACACACTCCTGATACAAGGAAGTTATACTATGTTTGAGAAGGTGCTTGCTCTATTTGTAAGTATGATGGGACTGTCATTTATTTTTACATTGTTCTTTGTATTCCCATTACCTACCGATATTATCAAAGGCCTGATTCCTACAATCCCCGATGTCGATGATGCGGGAATTTTAATAGCAGCCACGGTGGGCACAACCATGGCCTCTGCAACATTTTTGTCGAGACCTCTATTTATACAAGGAAAGGGATGGACCTTGGATGATTTTGATACTCAGAAAAAAGATTCCATCATCGCAGCTGTGCTCATCTTTGCTATCAGTGGAGCCATCATGGCAGTAGCAAGTGGTAGCTTACATGGCACGGGAACAGAAATTACACATGTATTAGATATGTCCAAAGCCCTCGAACCTTCTGTAGGAAAATTTGCGGTAAGCATATTTTTTGTTGGTACTCTGAGTGCTGGATTGTCGTCGATTTTTCCATGCCTTATTATTGTTCCATTAATGTTCGGTGATTATAATTCTGGAAAGCTCGATGTAAAATCTACAAGGTTTAGATTGATAACTGCAGTAGGAAGTATCCTTGCTCTAAGTGTTCCTGCCTTCGGAATAAATCCTATTAAAGGACAAATTTTTACTCAAGTAATTAATGTCTTTGGGCTTCCATTCGTGATTCTGAGTTTTATCTTACTATGGAATCGTAAGAAGTCAGGCATACCAGGAAAAAGATGGCTGACCAATGCAATAATGATCGGAGCATTTATTTTTTCTCTTATTATTATGACTAATGGATTGATCGATATCTTTACAGGAGAATAGAATTATAGTTGAATAAGAAAGTCATATTTGTTTTAGGTGTAAGTGGATCAGGGAAGACTTCAGTAGGAAGATTACTGGCGAGTAAATTATCGATTCCCTTTATAGATGCAGATGACCATCATCCTGCTTCTAATATAAAGAAGATGAGCCAGGGTCATCCACTAACCGATACGGATAGGTATCCATGGTTAGATCGCTTACATGAGATTGCGGAGGAGCATATAGAATCTGGCTGTGTTATTGCCTGCTCTGCCCTCAAGCAAGAATATAGAAATCGATTAGAAAAAAACATTGAATCTAGCGTAAGCTGGGTTTATCTCAAAGGAGGATTCCAGCAGATATATAAGAGACTAGAAAATAGAGAGGGACATTTCATGAGTGCTGGGATGTTGCAATCTCAATTTGACACATTAGAAGAACCTGAGGATGCAATCAATATAGATATCGCAGACTCACCAGAAATAATTACAAAAAATATAATAGCAGAGTTAAAAATGAAGGCAGAAATAGGAGTAATCGGAATGGGTGTCATGGGCAAAAGCCTAAGTCGTAATTTAGCAAACAATGGCTTCAGAATCTCATTGTATAATCGACATGTAGATCAAAAAGAAGAAAATATTGCAGCAGACTTTAAAGCAAAGCATGCTGAGCTAGAAGATGCACTGGCCTTTGATAATCTGAGTTCATTTGTACAATCTATAGAGCAGCCTCGCAAGATTATCCTTATGGTAAATGCTGGTGCAGCAGTAGATGCTGTGATTAGTGACCTGACAGAAGTACTAGATAGCGGAGACATCGTAGTCGATGGAGGCAACTCCCACTTTATGGACACCAAGCGTAGAATAGATTCTATGATGGAAAAGGAATTACATTTTATAGGTTCTGGAATATCTGGAGGAGAAGAAGGAGCACTTAAGGGGCCATCGATAATGCCATCAGGAAATCAGGAGGCTTACGCCAAAATCCAAAATTACTTAGAAGCTATAGCTGCCAAGGATGGAGACAATAAACCCTGCTGCACCTATGTAGGACGAGAAGGAAGTGGCCACTTCGTAAAAATGATACATAACGGAATCGAGTATGCGGAGATGCAATTACTCGCAGAATGCTACTCCATTCTAAAGAATCAAAAACTAAGCAATGAAGAAATTGCTGATGTTTTTGAAAACTGGATGAAGGACCTCGGCAGTTATTTATTAGGCATAACGGTCGACATACTTAGAAAAAAAGACGGAGATGATTATATCCTAGACCTCATCCTAGATAAGGCTGGAAACAAGGGAACTGGAAAATGGGCAACCAGCTCTATAGCTGATTCTGGAGAGCCTGCTACAATGATTCCTGCTGCACTATTTGCTAGATACATATCTTTCTTTAAAGAAAAACGCGGAGCTGCTGCTAAGGTCTTCCCTACCCCAGATAATGATACGCAGATTTCTGTATCTCAGCTCAAAGATGCCTATCAGTTTAGCATCATTATAAATCATCATCAGGGATTTGCTACCATAAACAGAGTCTCTGAACAAAACAACTGGAATGCCGACCTAAGTGGAGTTGCAAGAATATGGACTGCTGGCTGCATTATAAAATCTGATTTCATGAAAGAATTGGTTGGTTATCTAAAAACAGACAGTTCGATTCTCTTTAATGATAACATCAGCCCTACAATCAAAAAAACATATTCTGCTGCTCAAGAAGTAGCCATTGCCTGTCTAAAAAAAGAGCTACATGTTCCCTGCCTATTAGAAGCCGTAAACTTCTATCATGGAATAAAAACCGCAGACTGTTCTGCCAATCTTATTCAAGCACAGAGAGATTACTTCGGAGCTCACACTTATAAGAGAAAAGATAATCCTGAGGGTGAGAGTCATCATACGGAGTGGGTTTAGGAATCGGTTGTTATGACGTGGTACTTAATATCGGGATTAGGAGCAGATGAGCGAGTCTTTGACTATCTTGATGTAAAGGCACATACTTCGGTAATTAAATGGTTGGAGCCAGAGTATAAAGAATCGTTAGAGGATTATACTCAAAGGCTCTCCTTTCGGATAAATCAAACTGAAGAATTCGGAATTATAGGAGTTAGCTTTGGAGGAATCGTAGCGATTGAATTATCAAATATTTGTAAGCCCAAAAAAAAATCCTTATTTCTAGTGTCTCAAAAAAGAGCCAATTGCCTAGAAGATATTTAGCCATCGGAAAAACAAGAATCCTAAATCTTATTCCTAATCAATTTATAAAACCACCTAAGTTTATTCAAAGCTTCCTTTTCGGAACAGAAAACAAAAAACTGCTAAATGCAATTATAGAAGATACTTCTCCAGAATTTATACGCTGGGCGTTACAAAAACTAATCGAGTGGAATAATGATACTTCCTTTAAAGAGATTCTGAGAATCCATGGGACTAAGGACAAATTAATTCCCTTAAAAGGTGAAGCCACTCAAATAAAAGACGGCGGTCATTTTATGGTCGTAGATAAGGCCATTGAAATCAGTGCAATCATAAATCAAGAAATCGAAAGCCTTGAATAGAATTGCTTCGAATTTCTATTCTATACTTCTTTAATTTTTTATTAATTTACCGTTGTTCTTAATCATAAAACACAAAACATGGGACTGCTATCAAGACTCTTCGGTAAGAGAGAAAATAAAAATCAAATCAGAAAAAGACCTGATGAGCCCGATGTCATAAATGTTGAAAACGAAGACGAACGAATGAACTGGGCAATGGAAAAGTCTCGTCTCACCCTTCACTATTTTGAATCTTGCTTAACTAGCCCAAAAGAAGGTCAGCAATACTTTTCTATAAAGGTGAAAATCGAAGATGGCCAAATAATAGAGCATATCTGGCTCTCTGATCCGGTATTTGACGAAGAAGGAAATCTATTCGGTACAATCGGAAATACTCCCATAGATGTACGCAATGTAAAGTTGGGTCAAAAAATAGGCATAGATAGAGACTTAGTATCTGATTGGATGATAGTAGAGAACGGTCGTCTTATCGGAGGATACACTATCCGAGTACTCAGAGAAAATCTAACTGGTCGAGCACTGGCTGATTTTGACAAGCAGCTCGGTGGAATGCATATAGACGAAGGAGAGGATTATTTTCTACCTGATGATTCCACTCCAGAAGGTGCCATCGTAAAAATAGAAACAGCCTTTAACGAAGACAATTTAGACAAAGCAGCAGATTGCAAGGACTTCCGTAAAGAAGCAGAAATGATGCTGGCAAAGTTTAAGGATAAAGGCTTGGATGATGAGGTAATAGATAAAACCGCCGAGGTACTCAAACTAGGTTTTCTAAAATCTCTGCAAGAGGATGGAATCCCTAAATTCAATGACCTAAAACAAGCCTTTCCTAAAAGAGAAAAAGTTTCAGATAATCATATGATTATTACTGAGGTCTGCTACTATCCAGATAGGACTAAATCCATACAAAGGCTTAACACTTATTATGATGGAAGTGGGTGGAAAGTTGGGAGTCCTGTGGAGTAAGATAGAATTCAATGTACGCCATTTTCATTTTAACATTATTTACTATTGCCATCATCTCATCCATTAAAAGAATAGAGGAAGATAGTGAGGCAGCCAAGTTTACAAAAGAGTATGTGTCGAATGTTGAAAATTCAATTTCAGATGCCATAATTTCCAAACATGAAACTAGAGAATTGGAAATTACTTTATTGGAAAATGAGCTTTACGCATATACGCTTACAACAAGATTTAAACAAAAAAATAATGACGGATCCACTAATTACACCTTACGGGCTATTTATGAAAATGTAAGCTTTGGCCTCAGCCTTACCGTAGCTTCAATTAAAACAGAAATAAAAGATTTAGAAGGACAGAAACACTTAGTATTTCCTGTTGCAATTTATTCTAACAATGTTGAAAGTGATAACTTTTTGACCTTCCTTACTAAACAATGGAACATCGAAAAAATAGGAAAAATGAGAATGAAAAGCGGGGTGCAACTTTATACTCATCAGTTCAATACTTCTAGCGTTGATTCAAATTCCCAATTCACCTTTGTAGCCTACTTCGGAGTTTCTAAAAAAGGTCAATTTGAACCTACTCTAGGTTTTGATATAGATTGGGAAAAAGGAACAGCAATGATATATGAAACTTCCATCTTACAAAGGGAATTAATAATTAACAAAATGATGGTATAAACTATAAATTGTCACTTTAGTAAAAAAAACGAAATGGTTTTAAGAAATATAAGCTTCATCCCGATAACTCTATTACTGGCATCTGTAACACTCTCTGCTCAAGACAATAACATGTCAACAACCTGCCAAGAGATATCAGAAGCTAGCAAAGAATTCAGTATAAACATCTATCCAGCTGGTAGAAATACAAAGACTCTTAGTTACCATTGTTTAAATGACACTCTGGTAATCACTAAGTATACGGCAACTATATTACCTAAATTAGAAGGGTCTGGAAACGATACCATCATAGATCAAGTTATAACTCACATTCCGAAAAAACAAATAGGAAAGGTTAGAGAAACGATTTTCACAGAAGGAAGCATAATAATAGATTCTAAAAATCATGAATCCTCATTTATCAGAAAACAATATGGAAGTGATTTATCTCGTACCCCAACAGTTATTCCTATTCCTAGTGAAAAGAATTATCTCTTAAGCCATGAAAATCAGGCTAATAAAAACAAAATAGAAAAGGTCAATAAACTAAGAGCACTGATAAATTCCTGGATAGAATTATGAGATCTTAAACTAAGGTCTTAAATTCTAAAACAATACAATCTCATGAACGACATCCTAGAACCAACAGATAACATCCCAGCAGAAAAGATCATCAAAATAAATAAGCCTAGTCTACTAGTAAGAATAAAGTCTTCTATGATAGATGGTGTATTTCTAGTCATATTGATGTATATCGCTTTTTTGATTCTAGAAGGACTAAAGATAAGCTCTAGAACTGTTAGAGGAATTTGTCTTGTGTTTATTGCCTTTTATGAACCGATTTTTACTACCCACAGCAGAACACTGGGTCAGAGAATAATGAAACTCCGAGTGAGGAATTTTTCTAAGCTAGTACATGATGACAAGAAACTCAACATAAATATCTTTGCATCCATCCTGAGATTCTATGCAAAGTTATTACTCGGATGGCTGTCTCTGATTACTATACACTCGAATAGTTATGGACGAGCGATACATGATAGAGTGGGAAGTTCTGTTATGACCATCGATTATAAGTAATTTGAAATTTTCAATTGTATTAGAAATGCAATCATCCTTTAGCTTTCTAGATACATCTATCTCTTTTTTGACTATATTGTGATTCTAAATTTAGTACTGATATGGCTGCTAGATTTATTACTATTTATAGATGTAAACATAATACAAAATGAACGAAATAACACTATACGGAGCCGACTGGTGTCCAGATTGCCTCAGAGCAAAAGCGTACCTAAAAGAAAACAACATCGATTATAATTTTGTGGATGTAGATCTAGATGAAGAGGCAACAAGAAGAGTAGAATCCATAAACAAAGGAAAAAGAATCATACCTACTATTATTATAAACGGCAAGCCTCACACCAATCCTAATAATGACCAACTCGCCGCTACACTCGGAATAAACGAGGGATTCCGCATCGTACTCTATGGTGCTGACTGGTGTCCGGACTGTGTAAAGTCTAAGTCCTTTCTCCGAGACAACAAGATAAATTATCAGTTTATAGATACAGAAAAGAACGCTTGGGCAATCCCTATAATTACTAAGGCAAATAATGGCAAACGTAGAATCCCGACCATATTTATCAATGATGATATCGTACTCATAGAACCCTCTAATGAGGAATTACGTAAGACCCTAAAACTAGATGAAGAAAAGGTAGAAACCATATTTGATAGTATTATAATCGGAGGTGGTGCAGCAGGACTGACTACTTCTATATATGCTCAGCGAGATAGATTTGACACATTGATTCTAGAAAAGAAAACCATAGGCGGCAATGCATTTATAACTAAGAAGATTGAAAACTACCCAGGTTTTACTTCCATCTCTGGACCCGCTCTTATGGATAAAATGGAAGGACAAGCTCGTACCTATGGTGCCACTATAAAAACAGGAGAAGATGTAGTTTCTATTGAAAAGGAAAAAGAACTATTTGTAATAAAAACTGCTACTAAGGAGTATTATGGAAAATCCGTCGTTCTCTCTACGGGTTCTACTTATCGTCAGTTGGGTATTCCTGGAGAAACTGAGCTCATAGGTTCTGGTGTACATTTCTGTGCGACCTGTGATGGAGCCTTCTATAGAGACAAAGACATCATCGTAGTGGGTGGCGGAAACTCTGCTCTGGAAGAAGGAATTTTCTTGGCCGGCTTTTGCAAAAGCGTAAAAATAGTAAATAATCAATCTGAGTTTTCTGCCTCAGAAACTTATATAGAAAAACTCCCGTCGATTAATAACATCAGTACTTATATGGATAAGGAGTCTATAGAATTTTTCGCAGATGAACAAGCCCTTTTTAAAGGCTTAAAAATCAAAGACAATGAGAGCGGCGAGGAAGAAATTCTGACCGCTGATGGTGCCTTTATTTTTATAGGACTTATCCCCAACACTCAGGCATTTGCTGGCACGATAGACTTAGATGAGAGAGGGTTTATTAAAACATCGGGTCTAGCCCAAACTTCAAAAGAAGGAATTTTTGCTGCTGGTGATTGTAGAGAAGGTGCTATTGCACAGGTGGCTGCTGCAACAGGAGAAGGAGTACTGGCTAGTTATGGGATTAAGAATTTTTTGAAGTAAGTAATATATATTGCTCGATTCTAGCCAATTATTAATAATGCTAGTCGATTCTACTCCGCAGAAAACTCCTTCTGTATAATCAGGTTCACCCAGTTATCCTCACTGACAGCCATGAGGGTAAAATTATAATCTTGACCAGCTTCTAAAGTCGGTACGGAAGTCGTATCTGTAATATTAAATACGACATTGCTTAAATCATAAAATGTAAATTCCTTATCTATTGTGTACGTTCCAGAGATAAAATTGTCATTGGCATCAGAGATAACCTGGAAGTAGATTACACTATCATCGATATTTCCATCTTCCCACACAAAGGAAGGATTTACTCCACTTTCTATTACCTCACCTAAGTCATTATTTACCTCAGTAGGTTTTACATTTGTCTTAAGACGTATAGGCGTACAGGCATGTAGATTACCAGGAGTTCTGTAAGTAACCACTCCCATACGCTCTCCAGTAAAAGGAATGTTATTAAATTTCCAGAGATATCCATTAAAGAGAGCTTCATCAGTTAACTCCTTCTTAAAGTACTTTTCAAAATTTAAAGAGTCTGCGACATTTTCTGTTTCAAAATATTGAAAGTCAGTCGCTCCTTCTATCGGATAGAAAAATACATCTGTAGGCTCAGTCTCTAGGCCAAACAATCCACTCTCAGATCCACCTGCACAGGCAACTATATCCGCTAGGTCAGGAGAGCCATTATTTTCTATATAGTCAGCGAGACTCAGACCCTGTAAGTCATCATCTGAATTACAAGAAAAAGCTAGTAATAATAGAGCTACAAATCCTAGATATCTCATATTAAATAAACGCCCTAGTAGGTCTAATAGTTTTCCACAGTCTAGCTGTCATCCTATTCAAACTAGTCCGTTATACTACAGATTAAGTCTTATTACAAAATTTTAACCTAGAGTTAATTAATTGCATTGGTTCCACACCTCAGGTTTCAAAACATTAAGTATATCAAACAAAATTATCTGATTTAAACTTTTGAGCGTCACAAAATCCTTCATTTGTCTTAAGTATTAGCCCGACTAAATAAGAGGCATATTACTAGCTTATTTTTACAGATTATAAAAAACCTTAAGAGCATGAAAAAGAAGTCAAAGGATAAAAAGGTTAAATCGACCGTAAGTGAAGTAATGAACCATTTGCGGAAAAAAATTAGAAATGGTGAATATGCCGCTGGAGATATATTACCTGCAGAAAGAAAATTGGCCGAAGAGCTTAATGCCAGTCGAGGCACTATAAGAGATGCAATAAAAAAACTAGAATTCTATGGCATGGTAAAAATAGAACCACAGTCAGGCACAAAAATAAAGGGTTCTGGGCTAGTGGCTTTTGAGGGTCTTATTTCTGAAATTCTCAATTTTGAAAAAGCAGACTTTACATCTCTCGTCGAGACTAGAAATCTATTAGAAATAAAGTCAGCAGGTACAGCAGCATTAAAAAGGACAGAATCTGATATCATCCAGATTGTAACCGCTATGAAGGCCTACGAGAATAAAATCAAAAAAGGCAAATCTGCTAGAGAGGAAGATTACCATCTACATTTACAAATAACAGAGGTCAGTGGAAATTCTGTACTTAAGTTATTAATGAGAATCATCACTCCAGACATTATGAATAGCAAAATGAACACTGACAAAGAAGCAGTACTCATACAGCATCGAGAGATTGTAGAAAAAATTATTGCCAAAGATGCAAAGGGAGCCAAAAATGCAATGAGGTTACATCTCAGAGGCACAACAAAATCGTCATAAGTAAGAGATCTAGTTTTACAAAAAAAGGATAGTACTTATATCTTCAGCATATATATCTATCTACCACACAGCGTTTATAAAATATTCAACTATATTTAGTAAAACTATATTTTCTATGCTGCTATTGAACCCATCAATAACAATAAATCAGATAAATTATGTGATTGCCTTACATAAATCTGGAAGCTTCAGCATGGCTGCAGATCTGTGCTCGGTTACTCAGAGTACTTTAAGTACTATGATAAAGAAACTAGAAGATCAGATAAACATGCCCATCTTTGATCGCAAGACTAAGCCTATAAAACTTACTCCAGCAGGAGAATCTCTCATAGCACAGTTTACAGTTATACATAACGAATTTGAAACTCTGATAGACCTCGTGCAGGAAGCCAATGAGGAGTTTTATGGAACGCTCAAAATAGGAATCATTCCTACCATAGCTCCATTTATACTTCCTCATATCCTTCCTAAAATACTCAGCAAATACCCGAAGGTAGATTTCAGAATATATGAAATCACTACCAATGATATCGTTAAAAGAATCAAACTCAGAGAGCTGGACGTAGGCGTACTTTCTACTCCTCTTAAGGATGAAGCTCTAGTAGAACAAAAACTATTTGTGGAGGACTTTATGGTTTATGACGCTAGTGGCACTAGAAAAAACAACTCAAAATATCATATCGAGGATATAGATACATCCAAGCTATGGCTCCTAGAAGAGAGCCACTGTATGGCTAACCAGATCGGCCAAATATGTCATCTAAAAAAACTAGAAAATTTTCATTCTAATTTGACCTTCAGTAGTGGATCCATACTTTCCTTACTGGAAGTCGTGCATAGTAATAAAGGAATAACTCTGCTCCCTAGATTAGCTACCTTAAACGAACAGCTGATAAATCCTGACTTTCTATTCCCCATCTACAATCCAGTTCCTGCAAGAGAAATAGGGCTAGTTACCTACAAGAATTTTATGAAGAAGAAACTACTATCGATTCTAGCTGACGAAATAAATTTGGCTATAAAGCCAAAACTTCCAAAGCGTCAAAAGCAAGATATTATTAAACCCTTTGACCAATCAGCATTAAGCATCTGACTAAAATGGTGTTAAAAGAAAAAATAACAATAGGTCTTACTTAGAAAATTTAGATATAGAAGTAGTTTTTTATTTTGCTAGAGCTCTGTGCCATCAACAGATATTCCATGAGCTATTAGACCTTTTATAGTTCCTCGATACTCTTTTACTGCCAAAACTCCTATGACTAAAAAAAATATTACTGGGCCCTTTAGCACTAAACCTATCAAGCTTAGCGGATTTAAAAATCCAGTTACAACTACCAATAAAGACAATATTACTGTACCCGCTAGCAATCCAATAAAAATCTTTTTCTTTTCTACAAGGATAGCACAGGCAATCAATAAAGCGAGATAAACACCATTTATAATTAGAAGCAAGCTATCTTCTCCGTTAGTACGTATTACGGAAGCAATCGACCCTAATACAGTGAAACCAATGATGATCCATAAAGCAACTTTGGCATTTTTTATCTTCTTGCCGAGTAGAGCATAGTCAGTTTTCAACTGCATAATTTCTCGAGCACTTTCTAAACTAGGTGTTTTGGGTAAATGTATATTGTCATCTAAGATTAAATCTTCCATAGAGTCAACTATTATTTCTTACTATTCTCAGAATAATTCTGATAACGATAAATATCCCCAATACTACACCCCATGGAAAACCACCTTCGTCTTTTACAGGCTCTTGTCTTTTCTTTCCTACCACTGCCATTCTCGAGGCACTATGAATGGCTGAAGAGGCAACCTCCTTATCGATACCTCGTGAGGCAAAAAGTGCTAAAATCTTATCTATAGGAACCTCGTCTTCTAGGAATTTTTTAGCCTCGTTTATTAATTCTGGATTTGCTCCTTTGTTAGAAGCTACTTCTGCTGATGCCAGATTTCTTTCTATTGCTACAGCTCTGGCGGCATCTACATTTTCCTTAGGAAATTATGAGCCTGATCTAGTGTATTTAGTATTCTTGTGTCGCTAAATGCTCTTGCTTTTTCCAGTAACTCTTCATTTAGATTATTGTTCATAATAATTATTTAGTGATGTAAAGCTTTTAAGATTTCTACTAAAAATAGGAATTTCGAGAATAACAAAGAGTAATCCATCAAATCTTTTATTGCAATAGCTAAAGGACATAATTACACAAGAAGCAAGTCTATTCTATGTAAGACTGTTTAAAAAACGAACACCGAGCCCTTACTAGATAAAAAAATGCAGCTGCGATTTACTCACAACTGCATTTTAAATATTACTAACTAAGTTGAAATTACTGGACTACTTAGAGTCCCGTATACCTTCCTCTATTTTAACAAGTAGAGCTGCTGTTTCTTCTGTATTAGAATCATCTGTTTTACCTACTTCTATTGCTTTTTCTGCATATTTTTTGGCTTCAGCCAAATCTCCGTTTTTATATAACAAGGCTGCATAGGTATCTATATACATATACTGCGGATCCATTTCTATCACTTTATTCATCCACTTCTCCATCATTTTAAGGCATTCTTTATCCTCACATTTCTCATAGAGTGTCCATGCTACAGAGTTTGCAAATCCTAGCTGCTCATCTAGAGACTGTGTTTTTAGTTTCTCATCGGCTTTCATTGTATACCCTCTCCAATCTTCTGTAGCTTTTAGATAAGAAAACTCAAAGTTCTCAGCCATATCCTTTTTACCTTCCTCATCTGTCATATACGTATTAAGCATAGTTATCGCAGCATCATACTGCTCCTTACTTTTTTCCTTACCTGCTTTACTTACCTTCCCATATACAGTAGATACCACAAAATCATTGAACTCCTCAGCTCCATACTTAGCAGCATACTTTTCTCCGTTTTCCAGTACTTGAGTTTTATACTTTTCTCCAGTCGGACACTGAGTCAGAGCAGTCCATGCTTGCTCACTGTATAAATCTTTCTGTCCATCGAGCCATGCATCTACTGTAGCAGCATCTGTACGTTCTCTCTTACCATTTCTAGCAAACACTCCTTCTACAAAGTCAGGATAGTCTACATCAAAGTCTTGAGAAGCAAAACCATATGGCTGCTCTCTCCTATCAGCACGTATCTTCTTAAGATGGTCTAGAAACTTTCCTTTGTCCTGCTCATAACCAGGAACCTTTGCCAGTATCTGACCTCCAGGATTAAAATATAACAAGGTCGGAAATCCTCTCACTCTAAACTTCATGGCTACATCTACACCGAATCCTTTTTCCATATCCACCTTTATAGGTACAAACTCAGCATTTAGATAATCTGCTATGGCCTGATCAGTAAAAGTTTCTTTATCCATCACCTTACACCAGTAGCACCAGTCAGTATAGGAATCTACAAATACATGTTTATCTTCTTTTTCCGCTTTGGCGAAAGCCTCTTGCCAGGTACCCTGAAAAAACTCCACCTTTCCTTGAGCAGCAACTTGGAAAACCAGCATAAATGCCAGTAGGCAAGTAAATAAATTTTTCATATCTCGATTGTTTTATTTCTCTAAAGATAAGATTTTCGGATTAAGCCAAAAAACTAATGTACCCTCGGTGTCGGCTGAGTAAAACAGATACCCAGAAATTCTTTTTGCAACATTGTTGCATTTACGAAATTTTATTCACACCTTTGTTTTACAATAAAAAAGTAAAGTATGTTTAAAAATTATTTTCTACTATTATCACTCTTTGCAGGAGTTATTATGTTCAGCTCTTGTGATGACGATCCAGTAATTCCTAATGAGGAGGAGCTAATAACTACTGTAAATTATACCCTTACCTCAACTGCAGGAGATGTGGTGACCTTACAGTTTCTAGATCTAGATGGAGACGGTGGTAATGCACCTGTTATAACTGGAGGAACACTAACAGCTAATACTTCTTACAGCGGTTCTATGGAACTATTAAATGAATCAGAGGACCCAAGTGAAGACGTCACCGAAGAAATTATGGAAGAAGATGATGAGCACCAATTCTTTTTTGCAACTACTGTTGCAGGTCTAACTGTAGATTATGCAGACACAGATGGAAACTCTGATCCAGTAGGTCTGGCAAGTACTGTAACTACAGGAGATGCAGGATCAGGTACACTTACTGTTATACTCAGACATGAGCCAGACAAAGGTGCATCAGGTGTATCAGACGGAGACATTACTAATGCTGGTGGTTCTACGGAGTTAGAAGCGACCTTCCCTATAGATGTTCAATAAATTAATATTAGTTTTTTTCAATAGTGTTTTAATAATTAATTCTGGTTTATCGCAAGACTGTGATATAACCATAACGGGCTACGTATATGACGAAGGCACAAAGTCTCCTTTATCTTTTGTAAATATTTTTCTGCAAGAAACGCAGCAAGGTACTTCGACAGATGAAGGAGGCTTTTTTACTTTAGAGAATATCTGCGTCGGACATTATCATTTTATTTTTTCGCATATAGGATGTGAGGATGTAAAACAACATTTCGATATATATCGAGATACTACTTTAAACATCCTGCTCGCTCATAACTCAGAAGTTCTCGGAACGGTAGTCGTAGATGGTAAGAGAGATCAATATAGCAATCAGGCTAAGACCTCTCTCAATCGACAGAAAATAGAAGAAAATAGCTATCAGTCTATTTCTACTATACTAGAAAACGAGACGGGTGTGTCTTTACTAAAAAACGGTAATGGCATTTCTAAACCGATAGTGCATGGGCTATTCGGCAATAGACTGACCATGCTCAATAATGGAATCCAACAAAGTGGCCAGCAATGGGGAAATGATCATAGCCCAGAAATAGATCCATTTTCTATGGATAAAATCACCATACTCAAGGGTGCAAGTGCCATAGAATATGGAGGCAACAATCTAGGCGGCGTTATCCTAGCAGAACCACAGCGAATAGAAAAAGAACCTCACCTTCATGGTCAACTAAACTACATACATGAAACCAATGGAAGAGGAAATACTTACAATGCCCGTTTAGGTAAATATGGCTCGAGACTCGCTTGGAAGTTCAATGGCACCTATAAGAGCTATGGAGATAAAAATACTCCTAACTATTTTTTAAATAATACGGGCTTAGAAGAATTCAATCTATCTCTCCAACTGGAAAAGTCCTGGGATGACAAGGTCTTTTTTGATTTCTACGCCAGCACCTTTAATACTACTCTGGGTGTATTACGAGGATCACACATAAGTAATCTCACCGATCTCGAGGATGCACTTACTCGTGACGAGCCATTTTTTACGGAGCCTGATTTTAGCACATTTATCGAAGCACCTAAGCAGGAGGTTTCTCATCATCTGGCTAAGGCCAAAGGAAAAATATTTATTAAAGAAGATCAGATTCTAGAACTTACTGTAGCTGGTCAGATAAACGATAGAGACGAGTTCGATATACGTCGTGGAGATAGATCTGAAATACCAGCACTCAGCCTAAGTCAGTTTACGCTGAATACAGAAATAAAATATACTCAGACTCTAGAAAATGAATGGAAGCTAAAAGCCGGACAACAAAATATTTTTACCCATAACAATAACAATCCAGATACTGGCACCTTGCCGCTTATCCCAGATTATATCTCATGGAAGAGTGGAATCTACTCTACCCTATCTAAGCAATTAGAAAATATTTATATCAGTACAGGTATCCGTTATGATTACGAGTTTCAAAACGTAGCAACCATAACTCGCACATTCCCCAGAAGGGTCGAGCGGTTTAAAAATAATTTCCATAATGTAAGCGGGCTTCTCGGACTTAAAAAAATGCTGGGCTCTAAGCAGTCACTATCCTGGAATATAGGATTTGCGATGCGTAATCCTGCAGTAAATGAGCTCTACAGTAATGGGCTACATCAGGGTGTAAGTGGAATAGAAGAAGGAAGGCCAGACTTAGAAACCGAGAAGGCCATTAAAAATACGCTTGAATATCAGTGGCTGCCTACCTCAGATTTTACAATTACTGCTCTAGCCTATCATCAAAGATTTGAGGACTATATATTCCTAGAACCTCAAAACGATTTCCGAATTACCGTACGAGGAGCCTTCCCACTTTTTATCTACGAACAAACAAATGCTTCCATCTCTGGGCTGGATCTCTCTACTCAGTACACCTTCAGCCATAAGCTGGTCGGTCTTTTTAAATTTAGTTATCTAAGAGGTAGAGATCAGAGTAATGATATTCCGCTGGTTTTTATGCCACCGATCAGCCTCTTTACAAGTCTTACCTATAGAGTACAAAAGAGTATGGCTCTGACCAAATCTTTAAAAATGGAGGACTCAGAAATAGAAATATCCAATAGGCTGGTCTTTGAGCAAAAGCACATATTAGATGATCAGGATTTTTCTCCACCACCTCCTACTTATTCTGTATTAGACCTAAAGTTCTCTACTAATTTTATACTGCCTCGTTATAAAATTAGATGTTTTGTAAGAGCAGATAATCTACTAAATACGACCTACCGTGACTACCTTAATAGACAGAGATATTTCTCAGATGACGTAGGCAGGAGTATCGTGCTAGGCCTCAATGTAAAGTTCTAATACCCAAAAGAATTATTCCTATCTTCATGTCATAATAACACGACATGAAATTATACATACAATTATTTGCCTTTGCACTTCTCCCATTCTTAAGTTCTGCCCAGTACTTAGGTAATTCTACCTCTAGCAACAACAATACTAATAATACAACATCAGCTTCTAGTATGGAGCAAGCTGTACAATCTGTAGAAGGCATTACTGCCAAAATGCTAGAATTGATTTCTGGACCCAAAGGACAGGCAAGAAACTGGGAAGATTTCAGATCTCTGTTTTTACCGAGTGCACAGTTGATATCACTAAACCCTAATGCTCAACCGATGGATCAGGCAAGAGCTTTAAGCATCGAAGAATTTATCAGACATATAGGACCTGTCTATTCTCAGCAGGGATTTTATGAGTCGGCTTTAAACATAGTAGTACATGAGTTTAATGGTATGGCAAATGCCTTCCAGAGTTTTACCGCTCGTAATGCTGATGGCAGCTATAATGCCAGAGGAATAAATAATTATCTACTCGTAGAGGCAAATAACAGATGGTACATCGCTAGCTCTACCTGGTCTAACGAGGATGCAAATCATCCACTGCCTACTAATCTAGGACAGACGACTACAACTGGAAATAGCACTAATCCTAATACTAATACAACTACTGGTTCTGGAAAACTGGGTGACGCTAAGAAGAGTAAGATAATATTAAAGAAGTAGACTATAAATCCTTTTCGCTTAACTCGATGGCCTTACTCGGATTTTGTCTAGTATCAAAAACGGTTAATATTGTCAAGGTCAATTCGTCATGGATATAGTAAATTGTTGTTTACTTAGTTACAACACACTTATGCAAACCCTCTTTTATAAATGATCTTGGAAAGAGATTAGGATTAGAACTAACCATTTCAATCCTCTTATCCAGTTTTTTAACGAAGTTTCTCTTGACTTTTTCTGGCCAAGCTTCTTCCAAATATTCCAATAAATTTTTAAGTTGTGATTTAGCAGTATTGGTTAGTTTAACCTTTCGCTTCATTATCTATGCTCCTTCATGAAAGTATCAAAATCAACCGTCAAATTGTTTTTACTTTCCTCTATGGCAGCCTCTAAATCCATTTTTTGACCTTTAGTCAATTCATCCCAAATGTCAACAGCTTCCTCTGATGATTGAAAAACAGATTTTATCTTTTGAATAATAGAAGGATTATCAGTATTTAACAACAACTGAATAAGTTCCAATTTTTCAGCTTGAAGACTCATAGATTTTTGTTTTAAAAATAATACATTGGATATTTAAAAGTATGGTCTAGTATTTTACACAGGGTTCTCGGATTTAGAATATATGTTTCAATTCCTCAAAATCTTCAATTACACAATCTGCTTTCTCCAAAGTCTGATCTGCGGCCATAGGGTTTCTATATCCATATACATAGATGCCTGCCTCATTTGCAGCTTGTACACCGTTGTCTGAGTCTTCTATTACGATGCAGTTTTCTCTAGGTGTCTTTCCCATTACAGCTGCTCGCTCAAATATTTCTGGATGAGGCTTAGAATTAGATAGATCCGCACCGCTGATTTTTCCTACAAAATATTGATTCAAATCAAACCTGCTAAACACTCTATCTATATTGGGCATAGAGGCAGAAGAAGCCAGTACAAGTGTCATTCCTTTATTGTGAAAATATTTTATAATCTCCTCTACCCCTTTGACCAGATGTAAGGTCGGATCGTTTTGGAAGTAATCCACGTAGCGTCTTCTTTTTTCTAAGACCAGATCCTCTGGATCATTCTCTAGATTAAAATGAGCGACTACTTTCTGAAATACGTTAATGGTAGAAGAACCAGTTAGTGTTCTGTATAACTCTTCATCCACAGAGAGACCTAGAGATTCAAAGGTTTCATAATAGGCCTTTTTATGAATAAACTCCGAGTCTATAATCACTCCGTCCATATCGAATATTACGCACTTTGTGCAATGCTGTTTTTTCATAGATTATAATTCAAAATTTAACTACTCTACATTTAAGAAAACTCCTTTACAAATATCTCTTTGAGTTTTGGAGATTCGTTTACTTCACAGAGTGCATTGTGGAGGGATTCTGAATTCCCCTTTTTTGGCCAGATGTGAAAACCACCGATCATGTCATTTTTATATGTCTCTTTTATAGCAGCAATCATTAGTGGTGAAAATTGAGAAAAGTCATATCGCATTTCCCAGGTTCCCCAGATTCCATTTTCGTCGATGTTTCCTTTGTAAAAAACAGTATGAGTAGAATAGATTTTAGACAAGCTGGTTTTAAAATCTTCTAAGCTATAAGTGCCTGTCCATCTAAATGGAGATACATCATCTGTTCCAGATCCTTTTACGGAAGTATTTATAAAGCTAAGTTCAGAAGCCATCTTATGCTGCTCTGGAGTATGATTGTAACAATAGAATCCTTCCCACTCGCCACTAGGTAAGTTAGGATGGGTTTCACATTTTGCTTGATTGGATTCTAATTTCATAGGATTCTAACACCTCACTCAAATATAAGACTAGACCTTTGACTTTTTCTCTTGCGGTTCTCTTTTTCTAAACTGAAAAACCATAGCTAGAAACCATGCAACTATAATTATTAAATCTACAATATTAGATTTCGAAACTTCAAACGGGGATAACTTTGAAAAATCATAGTTAAATAAGGATAGAAGAAAAAGCATCCCAAATAGTACGGTGCCTATATTTTTCATAATAAAGAAATTTAGCGAGCGATAAGTATTAATCTAGTAGGTAAGGTAAACATAATAATTTTCTCCTCGTACTTATAGGCATTGGCTTCAGCCTAATACGCCTTGAGAGTTTTATTGAGATTATCACGATGCATAGATGCCACTAGGATACTCACCCAAAACACCCATACTGCATCAACAACAAAGGCAATCTTCTGTAGCAATGGAGTGTAATAAGCTCCGATCTTTGTCTGATAACTGAGAAAGACAGAGATACTCAAGACACCGCATACGTAAGAGAGGGTTTTAAGGGCAGCATCTGGATGGTGTCTGTGTAACTCCATGAAATAAACCAGAAGTGTTATGCTTCCTAAGATTCCTGTTATTAAAACTACAGTATCGTGATATGAGGTATACATAAAGATAAATATGGTCATAGTGAGCATCCCTAGGATACGGACAATCTTAGTATTGGTCGTTTTTTTAACAAATATCTCTGGAAGTATATAAAAAAAGGATATCATCCCAAAGCTCAATAAAAAATGGGCAACCACCGCGTACGGTTCCGCTCGATTAATCTCTCCTTCGGGAAGGTGCAGAGACATCAAATCACATATGTAGTTATGAAAGTAGCTGTGACCTTCTGCTCCAGAATCATTTAATGAGCCACCAGGATATAGGGTTGTGGCAATCACAAATAGAATTAAAAACCCAATCAGGCCAATCATCGGAAAATAAGGATAGTATCGCTCTATGACTTGCTTCATCTACTGCAAATATCACCATTTTTAGATTTTTAGCAAGAAGCTAATAACAAAAATTATAGAGATTAAAATTCCTTGGTATACTGAGTTTGTGAATCGTGTATAAAAAAAGCAGAGTCATATTATTTCTAACATGACTCTGCTATGCTTCTTATCTAAAACTATGCTTTTCTATAAAGAAATCTCCATAGAATTACTGAAGTAATCGGTAGATACAATTACATTATACTCTCCCTCGGCCAGTTGCTTTAAGTTGTATGTTTTTTGAAAATTTCCAGTTCTTTGCTCATTTGATTTATAAATTAATTCATGAGAGCTATCATAAATCGAAACTTGAAGATCCTCATCATTTAGATTTATAGAACTAACAACTATATTATTTTCAGATTGCTGAATGGCAGGTCTAAAATATGTTTTAGCGTTCGTTAAGCTTACATCGTTATCAGAGATTGTCGCCTGGTAAAATTCAATAGAATTGTTACCTGCTATCTTTATGGAATAATCACCGTTAGGCAATCTTTTAAGATCATATTTTACTCTTTTCTTATTCTTCTCGATAATGTCTGTGAATAAAATTGCACCTGACTGATCTGTAATTGTAAATGTCTTCGTTTCCTCTGTTACAGAAGAACTATTTAAAACGATAGACTTTTCATTGGACACAACATCAAGTGTTGCAGATTTAGGAGCATCACTTGCAATCATTTGAAGAAATGACGCTAGAATAAATGCAGTAACTAATATTAAATTTTTCATGGTGATTGTTTTTTATATTTTTTTTACCATTAATGATATCACAAATATCAGTAGCTATTTTGAACTTATCTATGCCTAATTTGCTCAATTTATGCTCTATATTGGATATTCCGGTCAAAGTTGCCACCTAAACCGGTTTAAAGTTTACCACTAAA
>CAZDWO010000028.1:15707-41430 GCA_964509175.1 uncultured Saprospiraceae bacterium | reverse complement strand
TATGCTGCCGAACCTTTCTTTTTTAATAATGCAGGACATAAGGATGCTCGTAAGATATATGGACAGGTGGCTCTGGCGTTTACTCTAGTCGCTGGAATCTTCGTATTAGGAATCTCCGCATATTCTGATATTTTAATAATCATTCTCGGATCTACTTATCGAGAAGCTATTAACGTAGTTCCATATCTGCTGATGGCTTATTTGTTCTTAGGCCTATACTATAACTTTTCTATCTGGTATAAGCTAGATGATAAGACTTACTGGGGTGCGATTATATCTGTAATCGGAGCCGTGATTACACTAGCTGTGAGCATCTACTTTTTACCTAGAGTAGGATATATCGGATCTGCATATGCGGCACTGGCTTGTTATGGGGTTATGGCTGTTTTAGGGTTTATTACTGGGAAGGTTTATTATCCGATAGATTATCCGATAGGGAAGATTGTTTTTTATATACTGGAGGTAGTAGGGCTTGTTATGCTAGTTGTTTTTCTAAATGGTCTTTTGGATAATCGGGTTTTGTTGTTTGTTGTTAAGGCTTTGGTTATACTTGGTTTTGTTGGGCAGGTGTGGGTTTTGGATGGTAGGAGGATGGTGAGGAAGTAGGTTTCTATCTATACTTGTTCTCGTCATTTTTTCCTTAGATAAAAAAACGAAGCAAAAAAATCAAGTCGCTCAAATGGCTAAGCTACTAGTGCTGCTCCCGCCAACCCACTTGTGAGGACGGGCTCGGCTTCTAAAACCTAGTCGTTCTCTACAGGGAGTTTAATTGAGCATGAATTAACAAGGCTAATAAAAATAGAGAGAGAAGTAATCTCGGATAGCTACTCGATTTTTTATGAGTAAGACCACAATAGCAATCAATGCAAAAATGATGATCCACTTAAACTTCTGAAGGAGTGCTTTATTTTTTTCTCTTCTACTTTTGTACCTGACTCTGCTCGAGTAACTCATATGTCTTTATGTCTTTCCCAATAATTTTGATCCTCCGTATCTTCTAGGATTTGTAAATAATTCATGTAGCGTAGCTCGCTGATTTCTCCAGATTCTACGCTGTCTTTTACAGCACACTTCGGTTCGTTACGATGGCTACAGTCTCCAAATTTGCAATCTTCTGATTTAGCAAAAATTTCTCTAAAGTTATGAAGGATATCTTGCTCTTCTAGAAAATTAAAGGAGAGAGTTTTTATTCCAGGTGTATCTATGATACTGGTCTGTTCATCTATAAAAAACATCTCTGCAAATGTGGTCGTATGCTGACCCTTCCCAGTATAGTCCGAAACCTCCTGAGTCTTAAGATTTATGTGTTCTATTAGATTATTTACAAGTGTAGATTTTCCTACTCCTGACTGACCCGCTATTAGAGTCTGTTTTCCACTGAGGATTTCTTTTACTTTATCTATTCCTTCTTCTGTTTTATTAGAGATAAGGCTTACGGTGTAGCCTATAGTTTCATAGATTTCTTTAAGGTAGTTATAGACGCTTAGGTCACCTTCTGAATAGACATCCGACTTATTGAATACGATGTGTACTGGTATGTCATAAGGCTCAGTCATCATTAAGAAACGGTCGATAAAGCCTTGTTTGAGCTTGGGCTGGGCGATGGTTATAATGAGCATGGCCTGATCTACATTGCTGGCTAGTAGGTGGACAAAATGTTTTTTACGTGGTGACTGACGGACCACATAGTTTGTGCGATTTTCTATTTCTTTTATGATTCCTTTTTCCTCCTCCTCTAGTTCGAAGTGGACAATGTCGCCTACGGCTACAGGGTTAGTAACCTTAAGTTTACCTAATCTAAATTTTCCAATGATTCTACAGTCATAGATTCGGTCGTCTTTTTTTACTTGGTACCAGCTACCTGTAGACTTTATAACTACGCCAGAGAGCAGGGTCATTTAATCTCCACTTCTTCTTCGTGATCAATGGGTAAATCAAACTCCACTCCCGCTACCTTGATAGTGAGGCTTCCTTTATAATGGACATTGGCTTTTTCGTTAGAGAGAATCTGCAAGGCAGACTTTAGGAGTCCTTTATTTTTAAATATTTTCTTAGGAGGAAAGCTTATCGTAACCGGTAGGGTAAAATCACTTTTAGAACTCACCTCTATACTTTGATCTTGAATCACCTCTCCTACTTCTATGTGATTTACAGTTACTTTAGTTTCTGACCTCGTAACTGTAGCTCCGACTAGATTAGGATTATGATAGAGGAGATTAGTTGTAAGGGTTACATTATTAAGTTTTAAATCTTGGACTTCTACGACTGATATCGATTTAAAATAAGGAGCTGTCGGTGCACTACAGGAGATAGAGCATAGTACTATAAATAGTAGAGCTACAAATCGCATTAGGCTTTAACTTTTACAGAATGGATGGCTGCCGACATGTCCATTATAAGTTCTGGATCTTTTTCTATTGCATTGCCTACTACGATTACATCTGCACCTGCTTTGGCATTAGCCATAGCCTTCTCAGGTGTACGTATACCTCCTCCTACGATCAGTGGGATATTAACAGCAGAGCTAACCATGTCGATCATAGATTCTGGAATCGGATTTATCGCACCACTTCCTGCATCCATATAGATACACTTAAGACCTAGCATTTCACCAGCTATTGCTGTAGCCATGGCGATGTCCTCCTTATTAGATGGAATAGGTCTGGTGTTACTGATATACTGTACCGTAGTATTTATCCCTCCATCGACGAGCATGTAACCAGTAGATATAATTTCCAGTGGGCTCATCTTTAGATAAGGAGCAGCGAGTACGTGATTACCTATAAGCAACTCTGCATTACGTCCTGATATCAGCGATAGAAAAAGGATGGCATCTGCCTTATAACTCAACTGAAAAGAATTACCAGGAAAGAGCACACAGGGAATATTTGTGTTTTCTTTTATCGACTTTAAAAGTAGGTCGAGCATGTCGTTTACGATTAGGCTTCCGCCAATAAAAAAGTAATCTACATGTGCATCTTTGGCAAGTTGTAGAACCTTATCGATTTTACCCATCCTGAGTTTGTCAGGATCGATTAGGACTGCAAATTTCTTCTCACTCGAGTTCTTGGCAGCTTGTAATTCTGGATAAATATTCTTCATAAGGTGTACAGACCGTAAAGATAAGGGTTTTAGACCATCTCTAGAAAAGCATAAAACCGTCAAAAGCAAAGATTTGTGAACAAATACTAGATAAATTGCATTCATTGTTTAAACTTTAATGTTCAAACAATTATGATGTCCTTAGAAGAAGACCTACAACAGAAGAAACCCTTTGCCTCAATGGAGCAGAAAACCATGGTCAATATCTTCTACACCCACAGCTGGATAATGAATGAGATGAAAACCTTTCTGAAATCCTATGACATCACAATACAGCAATATAATATCCTACGTATCCTCAAGGGAGCCCAAAAACCAATTAGTACCTCTATCATCAGAGAACGGATGATAGATAAAATGTCAGATACTACACGACTTATCAGTCGTATGATAAAAAAATCACTGGTAAGTAAAATTACCTGTAACCATGATAAAAGACTGGTAGATATACAGATTACAGAGATCGGGATAGGTGTAATGGAGAGAGTAAACCAAGATATACATCAGATTGAAAATAAGCTAGAGGCATTATCTAATGATGAGCATGTGTCTCTAAATACGCTTTTAGATAGACTTAGGAAATAATTTTTAACAATCATAAATAAATTCAAAAATGAAAATCTTTAAATCTTTAGCCCTACTCTTATTTGTAGGTGTTTTGTTTTCTTTTACTCAGTCAGAAAAAACTAATCTTCATACAGAACAGATAATTACCTGGAAGGGTAAAAAAGTTACTGGTTCTCATGAGGGTACTATAAACCTAAAAAGTGGTGGTCTAGATTATAATAAAGGAGTACCTACAGGTGGATCTTTTGTTATCGATATGACTTCTATAGCGGTTACAGATCTTAAAGCAGGTGGAGCTAAGAAATTAAGAGGTCATTTAATGTCTCCTGATTTTTTCGATGTAGCTAGTCATCCTGAGGCAAAATTTATGATCACTAATATCAGTCGTGCTGAAAATCTAGATGGTGCATATAATGTAGAAGGTGATCTTACGATAAAGGGAATCACAAAGGGTCTACAATTTCGAACTGATGTTACCAAAGAAGATGGTCACATGATTGCTAGAGCTACTATAAACGTAGATCGTACACTATATAATATAAAATATGGTTCTGGTAAATTCTTCGATAGTCTAGGAGACAAAATGATCGATGATAACTTCGAACTGAATGTTACCCTCGTAAAGTAATATTAAAAAAGTCAGTAGCTCCATTACCCAAATGGTAGTTGCGGGCTTTTTATTTTTTTTCTACTCTTAGAATCTTTTCCATTTTTCTTCCTCTAGCGAGCTCGTCTATCAGCTTATCTAAATATCTGCACTCACGTGTAAGCTTAGTTTCTATATCCTCGATTCTGTATCCACAGATAACACCTTTAATCATCGGAGCATTAGGATGGAGTTTTGCTTTTTCAAAAAATTCTTTAAAGGTAATCTTGTCATCTATGGCCTTCTGTACCTGCTTCTCATTGTAACCTGTAAGCCATTCTATTACCTGATGCAGTTCTGCAACGGTTCTTCCTTTCTTTTCCACCTTAGTAACATAGTGTGGGTAGACGGAGAAGAATTTCATCTCGGCTATACGCCGATCGTGTTCTGGTGTAGTGGTCATTATTTATGGTAAACTTTGATTCCAAATATAATATTTAGAAACTCAAGATTCCCTCCTAAAATAAGCCGTTTTTAAATAAGCTCCTTCTGCAAACCGTATTGGATGATCTACATCATGTGCAGTTTCTAGCTCACGGATAAAATTTCCTTTAACCGATGTAAGCGTGCTTTCTACAGCATCATAAAAGGCCTCTTGAGTTACTCGGCTAGAACAGGAAGCCAATATCAGTAATCCATTAGGAGCAATAAGTTGAGCTCCTTTTTTTGCAAGTCTTTTGTACTGGCTTAGTGCTATAGAAACTTCTTTGGCCGATTTTGCAAAGGCAGGAGGATCTATAATAATGAGGTCATATTTTTTAGACTGATCTATAAGTTGGTCAAGTAATATAAAAGCATCACCTGCAAGGCTGAGATGTGTTCCTTTGTGAGGATTAAGTTCTGCATTGGCTGTAGCCAATTCTAAAGCCTGCTTACTGATGTCTATACTAGTTGCAGAGCTTGCACCTCCTACTAGAGCATGCACACTAAATCCTCCCGCATATGCAAATACGTCAAGCACTCTTTTCCCTTTAGATTTTTGCTGAACTAGATATCTATTATGTCGATGATCTAAGAAGAAACCTGTCTTGTGTCCTCTTAAGACATTGATTTTAAATCGCACTCCATACTCTGTAATTATGACTTCTTCATTTTCTAAGGTTCCATGTAGAATCTGTCCTTCCTTAAGAGTATGATTCTGGTTTTTTATCAGTAATCTGGACAGTCTTAAGACGATGCATTCGGGATTTATCATTTGGCTCAAAGCCTCTACTATCCATTCCAGATAAGGAATCCATATGGCGGAATACAATTTAAGCACAAGTACATTTTTATATCGATCACAGATCATACCAGGAAGACCATCGCTCTCTCCGAAGACTAGACGATATCCATCCGTATGTTTTAAAATTGGCCTCCGATGATCGATGGCAGTTTTTAGCTTCTGTGTGAGCAGTTCTTGTGACCATTGCATACCCTTTTCTATAGAAAGGATTTTTATACGCATTGGCGAATCTGGGTCATATAATCCCATAGCTAGAAACTGATTTCTACGCTGATCGAAGAGAACTGCGACATCACCTGCTACTCCTTCTTTCTTCTGAGTTTTTATACTAGACTCAAAAACCCAAGGATGTCCCTGACGGATATATTTTTCTGCCTTTGGAGATACTTTAAAAGGAATTTTATTAATACTTGCCACAGAGGGTAAATATATAATCTTAAAGTAGGAACTTTGTGCTTATATGTTAGGTTGGTTAAAACGTATTTTCCACAAGGAAGAAGAAAAAGAAGATTCCATGAAGTTTTTAATTGCTGGTCTCGGTAATATCGGTGCGAAGTATGTAGGTACGAGACATAATATCGGTTTTGAAGTGGCAGATCAGATAGCCATGGATTTAGAGGGTAGCTTTAAAACAGAGTCTAATGGTGAAATCGCTGAAGTAAAGCATAAGGGAAGGACACTTATCCTCCTCAAGCCATCTACCTATATGAACCGTAGTGGCAAGGCTATCCGTTACTGGATGCAAAAGAAAAAAATCAAACAAGAAAATGTACTTGTCATCCTCGATGATTTAAACTTAGATTTCGGAAAAATCCGAATGAAGGGAAAAGGAAGTGATGGAGGTCATAATGGTCTGAAGGATATCCAAGAGATGTTCGGAAATACAAATTACGCTCGACTCAGAGTAGGAATCGGTGCAGATTACAGAAAAGGACAGCAGATAGATTTTGTGCTCGGAAAATGGACCAATAAGGAAATGGATGATCTACTTCCGATTATCCAAAAAACCTCTGACGCCGCAAAAGCATACTGTTCTATAGGTCTAAAAAATACGATTGCACAGTATAATGGCAAAGTAGACCTATAGACTTAAAGTCCGCCAAACGTTATATTTATACACATTTTATAAGTATTCGTAATATGTAAGTACTTTTATATCAAACTACTTACATGTTTTTTCAATTTCTCAGGTTAGGTATTTTTACGACCATTCTTTGTACAAGTTTACTAGCTCATGCTCAGCGTACCTGTGGTGCTACAGAATTACATCAAGCTTCTCTAGAAAATCCAGACTACGCTAAGTGGTTTAAAAAATATACTGCTGATCTAAAAACACATAGGCAGCAACGTGTAGTCGATTGTAGTAATCCTCTAATCATTCCAGTCGCGGTACATTATAGCGGATCTATAAGCAGTGCTAATCCGAGTTGCCTAGTAAGTAGAGCTCTAGATCAGGTCCTTACTCTTAATCAAGATTTCGGAGCGTATAATTCTGACATTACGAACTACTGTACTCTTTCTGAACTATGTTGCGAAACCTTTCCTCCTGAATTAATTTCTCAAGGAAGTTGTATACAGTTCTGTCTAGCAGAAAACAATCATCCTGCTTGTGAACCATCAGGAAATCTCATCGGCGGATACGCCATAACGGTAGGACAACATACCTGGCCCTCAACAAGTAATAACTGCTGGAATGGATATCTAAACTTTTTTGTCTCAGATATAAGTCCTCCTGGTAGTGCTAATCTTTTAGGACTAGCACCTATAGCTGGAGGAGCTAATCCTAATGGAAATGGTGTTTATGTTACGAGCACTGCTTTCGGAGGAGGAGGAGCTGGTTGTAACTCAGGGTCAGGGATAGATACAAACGGAACCTATAATTTAGGAAGAACCGGAACCCATGAGGTCGGACATTATTTTGGTCTGGATCATATTTTTGAAGGATGTGGCATAGGAGATGGCATACAGGATACTCCAGAACAGAGTATGGAAAATTTTGGTTGCCCTACTATAAACACAGCGACCTGTTTATCGACGGCTCAAAACTCCTGTGGCGAGCAGGATTTTTTCTTTAATTATATGGATTATGTAAATGATGCATGCATGTATATGTTTACAGAAGAGCAGAGTGCAGTTATGTATATCGTTGCTCAGTTTGCTGGGCTTGGGAGCAATCAGGCTTATGCCTCAAATACTACTGTATGTGATTCAGGATCGCAACCATCATATACACCTACACTTCCTAATGGTTGTGAGTTAGTAAATCCTCCGATTCCCGATTCATCTTTTGAACCAGTGTCAGGGTCATTTACCAGTTGCTCTAATGTGCCTGTAGAATTTACCAGTAATTCGCTAGGTTGTGCAATTACTGGATGGAACTGGACTTTTAGTGGAGCTGGAGTAAACATCGGCAACAGTACAGATGAGAATCCACAAGTATTTCTTTCACAATCGGGTACACTTACCGTTACTCTTGCTACATCTAATGCTGGAGGAACTGACCCTACTCCTGCAAGTGCCAACTATACCGTTACTATTATCGACTCTGAAGATCCATCATGCAATGACTGTGGAGCGACTCTAATGGACTCTGGTGGACTTAATGGAAACTATAGTAATAATGAAAATACAGTTACAACGGTCTGTGCTACTGATAACTCGACCGTAATTATAAATTTCTTCTCATTCCAGATAGAAAACGAACCCAACTGTGGCTATGATGTGCTCAATGTTTACGACGGTGCTACAGTTTCTAGTCCTCATATAGGAGGCTTTTGTGGAAATGGTACTGCTAATGCTCCTGGAGGAGGATTTATTACCTCTTCCTCGACCTGTATGACCTTTGAGTTTATTTCTGATGCTTCGGTAGTGGCTAGTGGATGGGAAGCAGGAGTGTTTTGCTCGACGATAGTTCCGTTAGATTTACTCAGTTTTACGGCTGAGGCCAAAAAAGATTTTATACAACTAGACTGGACCATCGCTCAGTCTATTAATACTAAGCACTACATATTAGAGAGAAGTCTAGATGGAATAGATTTTAAGCACTTAGCAACTATAGCTCTTAAGGAAGCTGGACAGCAGTCATATAGCTACGAGGATTATGACCTTAGAAATGATACCTATTATTATCGCTTAAAAGAAGTCACACTAGACGAATCTGTAGACTATAGTAAAATCGTATCAGCAAGCTACTTACTTAAGGACCAGAGTTATAAGCTCTATCCTAATCCTAGTAATGGAAATGTTACTCTAGATATTCCCAGTACTATCGATGATGATATAAATATCCATGTGTACACTAAAGAAGGCCGACTTTTAAAGAAGTTCCATTTTATCAGACCTAATCAGAAGATAAGTTTAGATCTGTCTGACCTAAGCAAAGGAGTTTATTTATTGAATATCGAGGATCCAGGTCATACTCAGATGTTGCCTCTTGTTCTTTTAGATTAATGCCTTAGGACGGAATCAGTTTTTCTAATTGTAAGATTATGTTATCCAACTCAGCTTCTTGTTCTATGGTAAACAAAGGATGAGATTCTAACCATTTTCCTAGGTATTCCTGTTCTCCCTGACCAGGTGTAGGAATAAGTATTGCTCTTTTATTTAAAGCATCTAGATCCATAACTGTAGTATAACCTGTCCGGCTGATAACGATATTACTAGAATTTAATAACTGGTTTAATATAGACGTCCCTACTCTATTGTGCATAGTAATGTTATTATGCTGTTTATCCCACTCTTCTTCGATTCCTCTTACCCAAGCGATTTTATAATCTGTCTCAGAAAGAAGATTCCAGAGTTTGTTTTCAAAGGTAGTTCTAGAAGGTTCTGGACCAGAAAGTATAACAGTTATGTCATACTTCTGTGGTAATCTCTGAGGATACATGCGAGATAGACCTCCTAGGTAATGGACATTCTCTTGTTTGGGTAATTGTGATAAGGCACCAGATAATCTATGGTCCTCATAGTCTGGAACCCATATCTCTTGGAAAGATTTAAAGAACTGACGGTTTACTGTATTGGCCATAAATGACGTGGCCGATTTATCAAATTGTAAATTGAGCTGATGAGTCACTAAGATATTCTTTGCTTCCTTGTGGTATACTCCATACCTACAATCAGAAATGATTACATCCCATTTTTCCTTTTTGTACCACTCCTTAATCAGGCTGTTTTCCTTGCGATACACCATCGCCATTTTAGGTGACTGGACGATTACATTAGTTGCTAGGCTACCATATTTATAACTAACGTTATAAGAAGGAAGCGTCAAAAACTTAAGCTTAGGAAATTCTTCTTTCAAGAGTTCTAAGGGAGCACCATCAGAAGCAATCGTAAGCTCACACTTATTATTTATAAGCTCTCTGATAATCGGAATACATCTCGTAGCATGGCCTAGACCCCAGTTTAGTGGAGCGATTAAAACACGGCTTGCAGAAGGTATACGAGAACTAATCACGATATTCTTTTAAGCAGAAAATAATCCAAAAGAAAGACCTGTACTTAATTGAGCCTTATTTCATCATTGGTCCCATTAAAAAACTTAAACTGTTTTAAATGGAAACCTTCGTTAGGAGCAGTTTTGAGCCACTTTCCATATTTTCTCCACCACTTCATACGTATACTCGGAAGTCCCTTAGTAAGGTGGCTGATAATAAATGGGTGAGCTTCTAACCTCAGCTTAGTAGAAGGTTGATTATTTATGATAAAATCTAAATCGTGCTCGATCTGATCTACGATAAGTATACTCGGTGTAGCCTTACCAGAACCATCACATACCTGACAGGTTACATCAGTGTTTATAACCACAGCAGGCTTTACTCTCTGTCTTGTAATCTGCATCAGCCCAAATTTACTCAAAGGCAATATCGTATGCTGAGCTCTATCATGCTTCATAAACTCCTTCATAGATCTGAAGAGTTTCTGCTTATTCTCATTACTACGCATATCGATAAAGTCGATAATAATCAGTCCTCCGATATCTCTGAGTCGCAGCTGTCTCGCTATCTCCTGAGCAGATTCTAGATTTACTTGTATAGAAGCATCCTCCTGATTTTTTCTAATCATCTTAGGACCACTGTTTACGTCGATGACGTGCATGGCCTCTGTACTTTCTATAATCAGATAGACTCCACTACGTAGCGTAGAATTCTTACCGAAAGAGGCTTTTATCTGACGATTTATAGGAAAGGTATCGAAAATGTGTCTCTTGCCAGTGTACTGAGAAACGATTTTTACTCTATCTGGAGCGATTCTACCCATGTATGCTCGCACATCACTGTACAATCCTGGGTCATCGATAACTACCTTATTAAAGCTAGAGTTGAGCATATCTCTGAGGATGGTGCTCGTTTTATCTATCTCACTGAGTAGTTTTACCGGTGGCTTACTAGAATTAAGCTCAGAAAATATCTGTTTCCATTTATTCTCTAGATTACCCAGTTCTTTATGTAGGTCTGCTACTCCTTTTCCTTTACCGGCAGTACGTACGATTACTCCCATTTTTCTAGGACGTATACTGTCGATAAGATTTTTGAGCCTGACTCTCTCCTCCTGATCTGTAATCTTTTTAGATACTGCTACGACATCGTTAAATGGCGTAAGTACCAGAAATCTTCCTGGTATCGTAATCTCACAGCTGAGTCGTGGACCCTTAGTAGAGATCGGCTCTTTAAGAATCTGTACGAGCACAGGATCTCTTTTAGAAAGCACATGATCTATCTTACCCCCTTTTAAAATGTCTTTCTCTAGTTTAAAATTATCGAGAAGATGAGAGGTTTGATTCCCATTCATCGATTGTCTGGTAAATTTTACCAGAGATTTTAACTGAGGACCGAGATCCGTATAATGTAAGAATGCATCTTTATCATGACCTATTTCGACAAAGGCCGCATTTAGACCAGGCATGGTCTTTTTAATATATCCTAGGAATATATCTCCAACAGAAAAGTTATCAGAGGTTTTCTGCTTATGCAGTTCCACTAATTTCTTGTTTTCAAGAATAGCAACTTCTACTTCTGAAGGAGTCGAACTAATTATTAACTCCTTATCCAAAACACTAAAGTTTAATGATAGTTAGAGCAGCTTTAAATAAGGACAGATGTCGATATATATGTGAGTATCGAAAAGTGTATTTTTTTATTTTGAAGTTCTATGACGAAAAGGATGGTGTGACATCTTTTGACCAAAAGCGACTCATTTTAAAAAGGCTCATCATGATAGGTATATCCTATCATGATGAGCATAACTATCTAGTTATTTATTTCTTTTTCTTATGTCTATTTTTTCTAAGTCTCTTTTTTCTCTTGTGAGTCGAGATCTTATGTCTTTTTCTTTTTTTACCGCAAGGCATAATTTATGTTTTAATATTATTTAATGACTTCTTCACATAGCTTAACGTACTTTTCAGCAAGATTAGTTTCATTTCTTTTGCTGTAAAGCTGAGCTAAGAGGCAAATTGTCGTTTTATTATCAGGACTTAGCTCCTCTGCAGTTTGTAACCTGATGAGAGCTTTGTCTAATTGATTCGTCTGGATTGATAATCTTCCTAACTGATTGAGGACGGGTACATTTTCAGGATTCTCCCTATTAAGACCGACCAGTTGCAGTATACCTGTCATCGGATTATCCTCTGGAGGTATTTCTACATAACATAGAGCCTTATTTATTTTATAGTCTATGTTATCAGGATCCAGAGAGATGGCTTTTTCTAGTGCATCGATGGCTCGCTTATGGCTAAACTGCTTAAGACGATCATCAGTATAAGACTGCACTCCATAAAAATAGGTGGTCCCTGCTATTCCCCAGGCTGCATCAGTATCTTTTTCTTCTGCAATCTGCTCGGCATAATAACCTGCAAGAGCGGGATGTCCCATTTTAAACCAGCTGCTAGATAGTTCCTCCTGACTTTTGAGTTTCAGAGAGTCGTTTTCTGCACGATTTAATTGTACTTCCAGAGCCGTTATAAAATCTAACTCTTCTTGAGAGATTTTTTCTTTGGCTTCATTCTGTATAATCTGGATTCCTGTAGTTTCAAGATTAGCACTTCTGGACTTTTCCAGGAGTTGTTGTTTTTTTGGTTTTGTGTCTAGCACAAAATATAATACACAAAAGAGTAGAAGAGAAAGTACCCCTAAACCCACTTGTTTTTTGTTCACCTTAATCGCTTTCTGGTAAGGAATGTACATTTTCCTTTACCTGCTCAGTAAAAATCTTAGCAGGTTTAAAAGCAGGAATATAATGCTCAGGTATCTCTATAGCTTTATTCTGCTTGATATGTCTACCTATTTTCTTTGCTCGCTTTTTAATCACAAAGGATCCAAAACCCCTCACGTATACATTTTCTCCACCCGACAAAGAGGATTTTACTTCGTTAAAAAACATTTCTAACGAAACGAGTACGTCTACCTTAGGTACACCTGTTTTTTCAGAAATTATGTTTACTAAGTCCGCTTTTCTCATTATATCTATTTGATTTATAAATAGTTATACAATTTAAAGTCCTCTTCTTCTTAAGGGACTGCAAATTTCGCATTTTATTTGACTTGTAAAAAATATTAGGAGTCTTTTTACAGCAAATAGTGACATTAAATACTTCTGTATCAATGAAATACGTCATATGTAAGGCAATTTCTGTACCTAAATTCTCAATAACTATCTTTGTGCAAACATTACAAGGCATGTTATTATCAATGACCGGATACGGTCGCTCGGAGAAAAATTACGGAAATAAGGAAATATCAGTCGAGATTAAATCCTTAAACGGGAAGACCTCAGACCTCAGATTACGAGTTCCTGCTAACTTTAAAGAGAAAGAACTAGAGATCAGAAAGATGATCATGGAGGATTGTAAGAGAGGAAAGTTAGAAGCTACTGTAAGTGTCACTTCGGCTCATGGAGAGGAAGAATATGCTCTCAACAAAGAGTTGTTTAAAAAATACCTCGACGAGCTTACATCATTTAATATTCCTAATGACAGCTCTGATTATGTGCAGTCGATAATGCGTATACCCAATGTGGTTAAAGCAGAGCTAAAAGACCTAGATGATGAAGAATGGAAGGTTATAAAACAAGTCACCCAGGAAGCACTCGGAAATATAAAATCCTTTAGAAAAGAAGAGGGAGATGTCACTAAGGTAGATTTTGAAACGAGGGTAAACTCCATACAGAATCATCTCGAAGCGATTACTCCTTTTGAGCAAGGAAGAGTAGAAAAACTAAAGACCAGACTTAAGTCAAAACTAGAAGAGTTTATAACCAACGAAAAAGTCGACCCCAATCGATATGAGCAAGAGATTATCTACTACCTAGAAAAACTAGATATCAATGAGGAAAAAGTAAGACTCTCCCAGCACTGCAAGTACTTTCTAGAGATTCTACAGAACTCAGATGACTCCAAAGGAAAAAAGCTAGGCTTTATCGCCCAAGAGATGGGTAGAGAAATAAATACCCTAGGAGCAAAAGCTCAAAACGCTGAAATACAGCAGCACGTCGTCGGTATGAAGGACGAATTAGAAAAAATAAAAGAACAGGTACTAAACATCATATAGGAGATGAGCGTTGGAGAAGATGGGAAAATGATTGTTTTTACTGCACCTTCTGGGGCTGGAAAAACTACTGTAGTAAGTCATCTAATCAAGAAGTTTGATTTTTTGGGATTTTCCATCTCGGCTACGACCAGAAAGAAACGCCCTAAAGAAGTGGATGGAAAGGATTACTATTTTCTATCTCTAGCAGAGTTTAAAGAAAGTCGACGCAAGAGGCAGTTTATAGAATGGGAAGAAGTCTATGATGATCAGTATTATGGAACGCTTAAGTCAGAGGTAGAAAGAGTATGGAAGGAGGGAAAGCACATCGTTTTTGATATAGATGTAAAGGGTGCTAAATCCATAAAGAAAAAATATGGAGATCAGTGCCTGGCAATTTTTATCTCTCCACCTAGTTTAAATACACTCGTCGAGCGACTGACTAATCGGAATACAGAGACCCCAGCTAGTTTCAAAAAACGTATTGCAAGAGTAAAACGAGAGATGAAGTACAAAAATAAATTTGATTCTATTCTGATAAATGACTTACTGGAAGTAACTTTAGAAGAAGCAGAATTTATGGTAGAAGACTTTATAAATGGATAGCCTAACTACAAAAGGAATAGATATAAACATCGCTGCGGTTTATGAACCGGATAGCTCCAATCCCCAGATGGAGAAATACATCTTTTCCTACCATATAGAGATTCATAATAACAGTAAGGCTGCTGTACAACTACTAGATAGACACTGGATAATCGTAGATGCAGATAATGTGCGTCGAGAAGTAAAAGGACCAGGTGTCATCGGTCAGCAACCAGTAATCCTTCCAGGAGGCATGCATACTTACAACTCATGGTCAGTACTACGTACTCCACTGGGAAAAATGTATGGTAGTTACGGTATGATCTATGTCGATACTAAGGAAGCTTTCCAGGCAAAAATTCCAGCTTTTAAACTCATAGCAGACTTCGTTTACAACTAAAACAGGCTTGTTTGCAGTGGATATACCTCTGGATTTTCTAGTGACAATAATCTTCTTTTCTTATCTAAACCCCATGCATAGCCTGTAAGAGACCCATCTGAGCCGATTACCCGATGACATGGAATGATAAACGGGATGGGATTTGCCCCATTTGCCCGACCGACAGCACGTATGGCTTTTTTATTATTTAGCCGTGTAGCGATATCCATATAACTACAGGTTTTTCCGTAAGGTATCTTCTGTAACTCTGTCCATACTTGCTGATGGAAGGCTGTGTGCTGCGATATATCTAGGCTTACGCCAAAATTTTGCAGTCTTCCATCAAAATAGTCCAGTAATTCTGAGCGACACTGGAAGCTGTGATTATTTTCCTTTTCCTCGATTGGCTCCTCAGAAAACTCAATTTTAGTGATTCCTATATCGCTAGAATAGATAATAAGCCTTCCATAAGTGGATTCTAAAATCGAGGTATAAGTTGAGATCATTAGAAAAAAGATACAAACATTCTTGAGTATACCAAAAAAGAACATAAATTTGCGGTCGCTTTCAAAAAGTAGGAGGTGCCTTAGCTCAGTTGGTAGAGCAATGGACTGAAAATCCATGTGTCCCTGGTTCGATTCCTGGAGGCACCACAAAAAAGAGAGACCTATGTCGATGACATGGGTCTCTCTTTTTTATAGCTGTTTACTTAGGAATACGTTCCTTAGACAAAGGTTCGATCCCTTGGTGATGACTGAGAGGCCCCGACTGAAAGTCGGGATATGATTGACTAAATGTCAATCATAAGCGAAGGAACCGGTTCATTAGAATCGGGAGGGTAAGCAAACGATAACGCAGTTAAAGTAGTGACTAAACGTCACTACTTAGTTTGTAAACCGATTCATCAGAATCGGGCGGGCTGGCCAAATATGTTCTAATAACAGGAAGAGCAAGGTAGTTTTCGGGCTGCTTAAAACAACATACGTTTCCATAAAATAAATATGTCGCTCCTCTGGAGCTAGAATCTAAATTTAATTTTGTTTGCTATAGATATTTGGCCACTCTGTGGCCATGTGGTATTTGTCTAATTTCTTAAAGAGCTTCGTAGCGTTTACGGCTCCACTGTCAGAATTAGGATTTTTAGGATTTACTGATTTTAGGATTCTATATAGACTTGACTAATGCAGAAATTCTTTCAATAAAATTTCCACCACAATACTTAGGGAGTTTCCTATCCTTAACATGGAAAAAAAGGAGTAACGTTCCTGTTCTCTACTTACTCAAAAGTATCCGCTCCACCACCTGAGCCTTAGAACTGTTTTCTATTACTCTCAACAGATAAAGCCCATTGTTGAAATCACTCAAGTCGACTTCTAAATCTCTCTGTCTAAAAATCCGTTTTCCTGTAATGTCAAAAAGTTCTATGCTTGCATCTAATGAACCCTTTACTGTTATAAAGACTTTTCCTGTAGTCGGATTAGGATAGATATTTATTTCTCTTCCTGCTAGGTCATGAGTGGCACTTATGCCATCCGTTCCATCGCAGTCTTCATCTATGCCGTTACCATCTATTTCTTCTGCGGACGGGTTAATTTCTGGATTAGTATCGTTGCAGTCTGTATTGTCTAAGACATAACCCGCTGGTTGCTCACATGCGTTTATAAGACCATCTGGATTACCAAAACCATCCATGTCATTATCTGCATAGTAATCTAGAAAGGTGAAGCCCTCGTCAATCTCATCATCGCAGTTATTGTCTATACCGTCACAGAGTTCTGTGGCTCCTGGGTTTACATTCGCATCAGTGTCATCGCAGTCAGTATTGTCTAAAACATAGCCAATAGCTTGCTCGCATGCACTAATGATATCATCAGGATTTCCAAAACCGTCCATGTCTGCATCTGCGTAATAATCTAAAAAGGTGAAGCCTTCATCTATCTCGCCATCGCAGTTATTATCGATTCCATCGCAGAGTTCAGTGGCACTTGGGTTTACATTTGCATCAGCGTCATCACAATCGGTATTATCGAGTACTGCTCCAGTTGGTTGTGTACAACTTTCTATACTATTATTCGGGTCGCCGAAGCTATCATTATCATTATCAAAATAATAGACAGTTGTCAAGCCTTCATCAATATCGCCATCGCAATTATTATCTATCTCGTCGCATATCTCTATGGCATCTGGATTTATAGAAGCCTGTGTATCATCGCAGTCTAAATCATTAGTTACATAGCCTGTAGGAACTTGGCAGTCTGTAATACTCATATCAGAGGAACCAAAACCATCATTGTCAGCATCTATGTAAAAGGTCATAAAATTTATATCGTTATCTATCAGTCCGTCGCAGTTATTATCTATTCCATCGCAGAGTTCTGGAGCAGAAGGATTTATAGCAGGGTCATTATCATCGCAATCATCAGAATTAGTAACATATCCTATGGGCTGGTAACAATTAGAAACAGAAACTAACGGGTCACCGTAACTATCGCCATCATTGTCAGCATAAAAAATAGTCTCATCACACTGAATGTTGAAATTTATTATCTGAGCTTCATCTAAAAGGCACTCGCCTGTAGGATCTTCCCAGCAACCCGCCACACCATCTGAGAAAGTCTGAAATCCTACTTTAAGATCGGCTTGTGAGCATTCATTATCGGTCAGAAAGTCGTCTCTCACTGTCAGCTCAAAGCAAAAGAATACTTCAGCTACTACTGTCCCTATACCCCAACCCTCACCTGGAGATCCATCATTTTCACATCCCGCATTGCCTCCAGGAGTAACCCAAAACCAACCTCCTGGAAGAGGTGAACCACTCGATAATCCTGGAGTACAAGGGCAACTATTGCACAAAGCATTGCATATTTGAAGATTTCCAAAGGAGTCTGTATAAGTACAAAGTGTTCCTACATTTTCTTGTATAATAGGTGCTAGAGTATCCATATCATCAAACCAAACAGCATCCTGACCATTTGCGGTTAGATCAGCCATGGAAGGGTCAAAAGTTTCTAGATCCCAGCCTTCACCTAATATAGGAACTATTCCACTTAACCAATCTTCATTAGTTGCAGATGCATCATAGACAAACAAGCCACATAATTCTATTGTTTCTCCAGGGCAGAGAAATGGCATTTCTGATTGATTTTGATTCTCTAGTTCTCCTAACTCTCGATTAGGATTAGAACTGTCAAAGAGTTGCCAATTAGTTAAATCATCACATTGTCCACCAGAATTACCTAGACATGAAATAAGGACTATGGTAGTAGAAACACATAACTCAAAATCTGGAAACTCATTGATATCATCGATATCGCCACTTGCTCCTACAGCTATCCAATATGTATTGTTGTTCTGGACTGGTTGATTTATCTGACTAATATCGCTCCAGTTTATGTTACAAGAAGGACTCTCAGCAGTCGATACTACACTTAAATCTTCACATGTTCCCTCAAAAATTGCAAAAACCGGAGTCCATGAACCTTCTAATACATCAACATTTACAAATAACTGACTGGCATCAGAATCAGGGGTAACTTGAAACCATAAAGTGGGCATATTATTAAACCCGCAAGAAAAAATATCCGTTTCTGGAGTAGCTTCAGACATATTGCTTGTAAGACAGGTGAAATTTAATTGGCCACTCAAATCTGTTTCTGGTTGTATGACATATGGACAATCTATACAATTATCTCCAGCGACTGCTTCATTTAGTCCTGCATTAAAAACTAGCTGAAAATTGCAGCTTGTATTATTACATCCATCTAACCATAACCAGTATTGCTCTCCAGGAATAAGGTCTGAAGTCTGAATAGATATCTCATTACCAGTAGAACAGATACCGTCACATATCACTTCCGTGAAATTACAATCACTAACTATTCCCCATTTTACACCAGGTGTTTCTCCTATATCTGCCTGACAATTAGATAAAAATAGTTCTAGTTCAAAATCTGCAGCATCGGCTCCTGCTATAAAAGAAATCCAACTTGCGTTTTCTGAAGTGTCTCCGTTAGAACAAGAAGGAAAAGGACCAGTTTGGTTTTCATCAGAGATCATAGAAAAAGTAACATTTTCTACTTGTGATAAATTACATATCGGGTTTTCTGTAGTCATCTCACAAGTCGGTCCTACATATAGATTTTGAGCCACGTTATTTATATTAGAATCACAGGAAGGATGATTTACAACATGGATAGTCATACAAAATGGACCTTCGCTGTCACAACAACTTCCTACCCAGGTCATACAAAGCTCATAATCTCCAATAGGGTAATCATCTGGATCTAAGTCTAATGAAATGCAATTTTCTTCTGTAAATCCTAGGTTTCCATCTTTCTCAAAATTTGAAGGTATGCCATCTAAATCTGAATCGATGTTCCAGTAATAGTCAGAATTTATGTTTTCATAATCACCAGAATCAGAATCAATGCAAAATGAAACTCCAGAGGCTCCTATGCATAAATTATAATCATGTGATTGAGGAGTACTTGATTCTAAACAATCTGAACAATTGGAAACTTCTATACTTGGAAAATTAAAGGTTCCTTCTCCAGAAAGTAGATCTATCTTAAAATCACAACTGAAACCATTACAACCATCCAACCAAAGCCAATACTTCTGTCCAGGATTCATTAAATCCGTAGAAATAAATGTTGAATCTTGCCCAGTACATGTAGCATTACAATCTACTTGAGTAAAATTACAATCAGATACTATTCCCCATTGTAAACCACCTAATGGTGAGCAATCTGGGGCAACAACTATCATTTCAAAACTATCGATATTTTCCCCTGCAATAAATGATATCCACCACATATTATCTGCAACTCCACCATCATCACACAAAGGACTAGGACCACTAGGATTATCAATGGGAAGTGTTCCACAAAAATTATCCAAATGAGTAATGTTGCATAAATAATAAAATCCACCTGGATCACAGTTTTCTTCAGCTCCTGCAACTTCACAAGTAGGAAATGTATTTGGAGTTGAATTATTACATTCAAAATAAAATCCGAAATCAATGGACAGTAATCCATTGCCGTCCATATCCGGTAGAGATCCACAAAACAATGGCATGCATCCAGTAGTAGCATTACCCTGAGAATCAAAATCCGAATTATTAGTAATTCCGCTGACATTATTTTCATTCCAAATTGCAGCAGTCCCGCAAATCTCATGACTTCCAAATGGTCCAATTGTTACATCAAACATGTTTTGAGGAACAAATACTTCTATGCAGTTGCAATCAGGTACATTATCTATCTCCCACCAGCCAATGACATCGGTTAATACGGTTATCGGACCAAAACCACACCCTTGGATTGTTACTTCGATATTTTTATATGGAGTTTCATTGGAGTCAAAAAGACAGTTTTCATTTAGGTCATTGAAAACATATCCACCTAGCCTTATATTACCATTACCATAGGCATTACTTAATCCTAATGAAAATAGAATTAGAGAAAAAATAAATATTCTCATAAGTTGTTCTTTGCTTTGTTTAGCTAAAGTTAATTACTCTTGACCACTCTTTCTATTACAAATTCATTAAATTTTAGATCTGTAATTCTTAAAAGATAGACTCCATCATTATAAGATGATATATCTAATTTTTCCACATTATTCATCTCAAGAACTCGTTTGCCATCGAGACTAAATAACTCTATTCTAGTATCTAAGTTTTGGCTTAAGCCAATGTTTAAAAATCCATTTGTAGGATTTGGGAATATTTCTATAGTTGTGCCTGCAAGGTCATGAGTGGCACTTATGCCATCCGTTCCATCGCAGTCTTCATCTATGCCGTTACCATCTATTTCTTCTGCGGACGGGTTAATACCTGCATCTGTATCGTCACAATCTGTATTGTCTAGAACAAAAAGTGGTGGCTGCTCACAGGCATTTAGGCTTACCTCTGGATTTCCAAAGCCGTCCATATCATTGTCTGCAAAATAATCTTGGAAGGTGAGGCCTTCGTCGATTTGTGTGTCGCAGTTGTTGTCTTGTCCGTCGCAGAGTTCTGGAGCACTCGGATTTACTGTACTGTCTGTATCATCGCAATCGGTATTGTCTAAGACATAGCCGGCTGGTTGGGTACATGAGAGTATACTGCTTGCTGGATTTCCAAAACCATCCATATCCATATCAGGATAATAGGTCTGAGTAGTAAGTCCCTCATCTATCTGGCCATTGCAGTTGTTGTCTATACCATCGCAAAGTTCTGAAGCATTTGGATTTATAGTAGCATCTGTGTCATTACAATCTTGATTGTTTAGAACTGTTCCGGCTGGCTGGGTACAACTGTTTATAAAATTATTTGGGTTACCAAAACTGTCCATATCATTGTCAAAATAGTAGACAGTCAGCGTAAGTCCTTCATCTATCTGACCGTCGCAGTTATTATCTATCTCATCGCAGAGTTCTGTGGCTCCAGGATTTATATTCGCATCAGCGTCATCACAATCCTGGTCATTTAGAACTGTTCCGGCTGGCTGGGTACAACCAGTTGTGCTATTATTAGGGTCACCGAAACCATCCATGTCATTATCAAAATAGTAAACTGTCTGAGTCACTCCCTCATCTATCTGGCCATCGCAGTCATTATCTATGCCATCACAGAGCTCTGCGGCTCCTGGATTTATAGTCGCATCAGCGTCATTACAATCTAGATTATTAGTTACAAAACCTGTAGGCTGTACACAGCTAGTCATGCTGTTATTAGGATCACCGAAGCCATCCATATCGTTGTCAGCAAAAAAGCTTTGTAAAAGTCCTTCGTCGGTCAGTCCATCACAGTTGTTGTCTATGTCATCACAGAGTTCTGTAGCAGCGGGATTTATACTAGCATTAGCATCGTTACAATCGAAGTCATTAGTTACCGTACCTGTCGGTTGTGAGCAACTGCTTATACTATTGTTCGGATCACCGAAACCATCCATATCGTTGTCAAAGAAATAAACAGTATCACTTAATCCCTCGTCTATCTGGCCATCACAATCATTATCTATACCATCGCAAAGTTCTGAAGATCCAGGATTTATAGAATTATCGTTATCATCACAGTCTTGGTCATTTAGTACTGTACCAGCAGGTTGGAAACAACTGCTTATACTGTTATTCGGGTCTCCAAAACCGTCAAAGTCAGTATCGAAATAAAATACTATAGTGGCAAGACCTTCATCTATCTGTCCATCACAGTTGTTGTCTATATTATCACATATTTCTGTAGCTCCAGGATTTATACTGGCATCAGCGTCATTACAATCTAGATTATCTAGAACGGCTCCCGAAGGCTGGGAACAGGCAACTATAATAAGGTCCGGATCTCCAAAGCCATCACCATCTAGGTCACGGAAGTAGTTTTGGAAATTTAAACCATCGTCTATCTGGCCGTTACAATTGTTGTCTATGCCATCACAGAGTTCTGGTGCAGATGGACTTATGTTTGCATCAGCATCATTACAGTCAAAATTATTTAATAAAGTTCCTGGTGGTTGAGAGCAGGCAAAAACTGAATTGTTAGGGTCTCCATATCCATCCCCATCTAAATCTAAAAAGAATTCCATAAGTGTAAGCCCATCGTCTATCTGGCCATCACAGTTATTATCTATGCCATCGCAAAGCTCTACAGCTCCTGGATTTATGGTTCCATCTGCATCATTACAGTCTAGGTCATTAAGAAGTGCACCCATGGGTTGGAAGCAACTCTGAATAGAATTATTAGGATCTCCAAAGCCATCACCATCTAGGTCAAAGAAATAGGTCTGGGCACTTATACCCTCGTCTATCTGGCCATCACAGTTATTATCTATTCCATCACATACTTCTGTACCGTTAGGATTAAAACTAGGGTTTGTGTCATCACAATCTAGACCATTGCTTACAAAACCCTGAGGTCGAGAGCAAGTTGTTACTGAATTATCTGGATCTCCAAAACCATCCATATCTAGATCTGCAAAATATTGTGTGTTTGTACAACTGAGTTTAAAACGTATCAGCTGAGCTTCATCATTTAAACATTCTCCCATAGGGTTATCTCTACAACCCGCTACACCATCAGAAAAGGTTTGTAATCCTACAGTAAGATCAGTAAAGCTGCAATCATTAATATTTAGATTATTTCTTACTGTTAAGTCAAAACAAAAACTTACGTCGGCTATTGCTGTACCTATTCCCCATCCCTCACCTGGTGATCCGTCATTGAGACAGCCAGCATTACTACCGTTAGTAATCCAAAACCATCCTCCTGGCAATGGGTCTTGAGGATTCATACCGGGTGTACATGGACATGAAGAACACAGAGCATTACAGACCTGAAGATTACCTGAGGAATCTGTATATGTACACAAACTGCTCACCGATTCTTGCAATATAGGAGCAGTAGCTGTGCCGTCGTCGTGCCAGACTCCTTGCATCCCGTTTGCAGTAACTGTGGTCATCGTAGGACCGAAAGCTGACAAATCCCACCCTTCTCCGAGTATAGGTGTTATGCCTATCAACCAGTCCAGTCCACTTGGGGATGCATCATAGGTAAATGTACCGCAGACCTCTATGGTTTCTCCAGGGCAAAGAGTCGGAACATTGGGAAAACTTATATCTGTAATCGGACCTATCTGTTGATCCATATTACTACTGCTCATTAATTCCCAATCCGTTAAATCATCACACTCTCCACCGAATGTACCCAGACAGGTAACTAAATCTATAGTAGTGCTTACGCAAATTTCAAAATCTGGATTATACATTATCTCATCTGCCTCACCCAATGCACCTATCGCTATCCAGAAATCATCTGCACCAGATATATCATGATTTACAGCACTGGGATTATTCCAGTCTGTGTTGCAAAATGGACTATCCCCAGAAAAAATCGGACTCAAATTATTACAGGTTCCATTATAAACAGAGAAAACTGGAGTCCAGTTTGCTGTCGTTTCGACGGTTAAAAACAACTGCTCAGCTGCAGCATCAGTTTCTACTCTATACCAGACAGTAGGTATACTATCTACTCCACAAAATGTCGTGATGGTTTGTGGAACTCCTCCTGTCATACAGCCTTGGACACAGGTAAAATCAAACTGGCCATTTAGGTCAGTCTGTGGAGAAAGAGTAGTTGCACTAAATCCGCAACTATTAGTTGTACAGGGTGTAAGATCATCTAAGCCTGTATTAAAGACAAGTCCAAAATCACAAGATGATCCGTTACACCCATTTAGCCAGAGCCAGTATTGCTGTCCTGGGATTATATTATTAGCATTAACATTTATAACCGGACCTTGAGAACAGCTCGCATCACATACCACTTCCGTGAAATTACAATCGCTTACTATTCCCCATTGTATACCTCCATTGGGACCAAAATTACAATTCACTAAACCGATGTCTAAATCTAGAAACGTAGCATTAGGACCAGCTATAAAGGAAATCCAACTGGTATTACTCGGTGTTCCTTGTCCAGAACATAGTGGAAAAGGACCGGAAGGATTAGGCAACTGAATCATGGTAAATATCTCTCCCTGAACCTGCTGATTAAATACTATCGGATTTTGGAAAGCAACATCACAGGTAGGTGATAAAAAATCTTGGCTGTTTCCAGAAACGGGATTAAACAACAAAGATGCAAGTAACAATGATGAGAAATATAGCAGTGTAAAACGTTCGGTTATCATAGTATCATTATTGAGGGATTTCTAAATATAGGTCATTGGATTATAGAATCCAAGTGACTAGGCTTGTCCTTACTGGGATGATTAATCTATGGCTTATTACTTTTATAACGTCTAAGACAATAAAAATATACCCTCTTTACATTTTATAGATATGAAAATCCACTCCATCTCCCAAGTTATTTTATCCCTCCTCGCTGCCATTATACTAATTATGGGTTATTTTCTTTTTAACTCTGATGACCCCAATCCTAACCTACTTCTGATTCCATTTATAATCGGAGTAGCGATTTACTTTATGAGGAAGGATATGGATTTCTGGTGGCAAGAACGGAACCCGATAGACCTACATCCATCCGTTATAAATCACCTAGAAAAAAGAAACTCCTTTTATCAATCGCTAAATCCAAAGGATAAAGACAAGTTTAGAAAACGGTTATCTCTATACGTAGAAGGTCGTATGTTTAAAGGTGTAGGAAAAGAACAACGTAATGCTCCTGAGGATATAAAAGTTATTATCTCTTGTCATGCTGTAGAGATGATGATGGCTCAGGAAGATTATCTAATCGGAGACTGGGATCGAGTGTTTTTATACAATCATCCTTTTGGATCTCCAGATAAGCAGTTTCTGCATACTGTAGAGACACAGGCTGAGGATGGTGTAATTATTATGACTACTCCTTACATCCTTAATGCAGTAAACCATCCAGAAAAGTATTATAACATTGCCTATCATGCCTATGCAGAAGCGATAATAAAACAGTATCCGACTTGGGATTTTGATACGTTGGATAAACTCAACTGGGAAGATATAGAAGAGGTAAGTGGTTTTAAAAAGGACCATTTGCTGAAAACCATGGGTTATGAGCAGATGGATTTATTGCCTGTGATTATTACTCATTACTTTAGTCATAAGGAGAAGTTTCGGGAGGTGTTGTCGGAGGCGGCTGGGGTTTTGGATGGGTATTTTTTGGTGGTAAATTAAGGTTGGAAACGCGGATTATAGCAAATTCAAGTGTCAAGTGCAAA
>CAZDWO010000028.1:0-15607 GCA_964509175.1 uncultured Saprospiraceae bacterium | reverse complement strand
TCAAATTCAAATTCAAATTAAAGTGCACAGCGATTCTAGGCTCGGGCTACATATGTTAATTATAGTGTAGTGTTGCCTTACAAATCAGTGCAATCCAGAAATCCTCCAAATCAGTGATTTAAACCTACAACTTCTGCTTCTGCACAAAGTTATCGATGCCTTTACCTGTGAGTTTTCTAGATACCTCACTGGCGTCTGAGTGCTTAACATATCTTCCAGAGATAACTGCATGATATTGTGATCCGTCAAAAACTACAACCTCTGCATCATAACCTAGTTTGCTGAGTTTATCTCTCATTTCTTTTGCATTACTCTCTACAAGGTAACTTCCTGTAATAACAAAATAGTTCCCTTTTGCATTGCTGCTATTAGAGCTGCTTGGCTTGGTTTGCCTAGGAGCAGGTTTAGGTTTTTCTACTGCTGCTGGAGCTGTGTAATCTTCTTCCTCATAAACGTCCTCATCTTCAAAATCCTCGTCAGTATCTAGAGCTTCATAATCCAATTCCTCGTAATCATCCTCATCGTCAAAAAAGTCATCTGCTTCTTCTACAAAGTCTTCACCAGTCTCTGCGATATCGTCTATTGTATTACTTGTCGTTTCTACTATTGCACCTGCTACATCTGGCGTATTACAAGATTTAAAAACGGTAGAAAACCATAAATAAACTAGAAACATCAAAACTAGATACATTACAATCTTAAGTACTCTTCCCATGATCTACTATAAATTAATTGAAATAAAATACTTACTGGATGGATGGAATTTGACCCAATTAGACTACAAAACACTACATTCTACAATATAAAGGGTAGGACAAAGATAATATATATTATATAAATACGCCATATATAAGTGCTTGATAAAATTTCGCTGAAAAGCTCGGTTTAGTAGCCTCTTTTATCGTTTTTCTCCATAAAGTTTATAAAGGCACGATTTACTACTCTTACTCCTCCTGGAGTTGGATAGTTTCCTGTAAAATACCAGTCACCGGTATGATCTGGACAGGCCTTATGTAAATCTTCTACAGACTGATAGATCACCTCTATCTCAGGTGTAATATTAGGAGGAGTGACGATTACTGCTATCATTTTACTGATCTCCTGCTGTGTATAATTGTCGTAGAGTTTCTGGACCACATTTATCATCTGATCAGCAGGCAATTTTAGTTGCTTCTTAGCAGACTCATAAGCTTCATCTAGCTGACCTAGTTTATTATCTCTTTCCAAGAGTTTTACGAGAGCTTTAAATGCTACGAAGTTCTTCATTTTGGACATGTCGATTCCGTAGCAGTCTGGGTAACGAATCTGTGGAGCGGAAGAAACGACTACTATTTTTTTAGGTTTCAGTGTAGAGACTATCTGTATGATACTATCCCTCAGAGTGGTTCCTCTTACTATAGAGTCATCTATCAGGACTACTGTGTCTACTTCATTTTCTACTATTCCATAGGTGACATCATAGACATGTGAGACCATTTTACCTCGGAGATCATCATTGGCGATGAAGGTTCGCATTTTTGCATCCTTGACCGTAAGTTTTTCTACTCTTGGTTTTAGGGCAAATATTTCATCCAGCTGCTCGTCTGTGATTCCAGGACCAGCTTCTTTTATACGAAGCTTTTGTTCTTTTTTTACAGCATCGTTTAATCCTTCTACCATTCCGTAGAATGCGACCTCTGCAGTGTTGGGAATAAAAGAAAAGATGGTGTTTTTATAGTTATGATTTACAGCCTCAAGAACTCTGCCTGTAAGAAGGTATCCTAGTTTTTTACGTTCTAGGTAGATGGCCTTCTCCGTACCTCTAGAAAAATATATACGTTCAAAGGAGCAAGACTTTCTTTCTTCCTGGTCCTTTACGAGTAGCTCTGAGACACTTCCACTTTTCTTAATAATCAGTGCATGGCCTCTCTGTAGTTCTTTTACAGCATCATACTTTACATTTATCGCTGTCTGTATAGCTGGTCTCTCAGATGCCACCACTACGATTTCTTCATCTTTATAATAGTAGCACGGTCTTATCCCTCCACTGTCTCGCATCACAAAGGCATCTCCATGACCGATGAGTCCCGCCATTACATATCCTCCATCAAATTTTCGGCTCGACCGCTGTAGAATACGTTGTACATCTAGATGCTCTGCGATAAGAGTATTTATCTGCTGATTACTATAGCCTTCTGCCTTAAACCAGTTAAAAAGTCGCTGAACCTCATCATCTAAGAAGTGTCCGATTTTCTCCATAACGGTAACCGTATCTGACATTTCCTTAGGATACTGGCCGAGCTCTACGAGTTCTTTAAAAAGTTCTTGTACATTGGTCAGATTAAAGTTTCCTGCTACGACTAGATTTCTAGATATCCAGTTATTGAGTCGTAAAAAAGGGTGTACAGTTTCTATAGAATTAGATCCATGTGTTCCATATCTGAGATGTCCTAGTAGGAGTTCTCCCATATAGGGTTTATTGGCTTTAAGCCAAAGTGGATCATCTAGCTGCTCCGCAGTACAATCGTTAAAACGATCAAAGACTAGTTTAAAAAGATGAGTGAGATACTGTGGATCATTAGACCGCTTACGACTAATGTATCGCTTACCGGGTTCTGTATCCATTTTTATCACAGCGATTCCCGCTCCATCCTGACCTCTATTACGCTGTTTTTGTAGTAAAAGCTGCATTTTATTGAGGCCGTAAAAGGCGGTACCATATTTTTTATGATAGTATTCGAGAGGTTTGAGCAATCTTACTAGTGCAAGACCACATTCATGCTTTATTTGCTCACTCATTTAGACATCTAGGCTTAGTCTTTTTAAGAAGTTTTACCATTAATGCCTGAGATTCCTTTCAAACTTAAATGGAATAACAAATGTATGCCTTCTAAGCTATTTTGTCCCTAATAACAATGCCTTATATTTGTTACAAAGCATACAGTTTTATGTCACTCTTTGGATTTAATAAACGACCACAGCACAGGAGCTTCGATTATGTCCCTCGTTTTTACGATAAGGACAAGGAAGAACTGGAAAAACGACTGCAAAAATATAAGGATGAGGGTGTAGACCCTACTGAGCTGGCAAAGCATAGAATAAAGTCTGGATTAAGATCCAAATATCGAGTCGATGAAAGTTATCGTAGCTTACAAAAAAAGAGGTCTAATAAGACACTGCTTTATGTCATTGCTGTTTTGACCTTACTTACTTTTTTGATTTTTAAGACCAGTAATTTAATCGAGGTAATAGAGAAGTTTTAAAGAGAGCATGTCCGATATCATTAAATTATTACCCGATTCTATAGCCAATCAAATCGCCGCTGGTGAGGTCATACAGCGACCTGCTTCAGTTATAAAGGAGTTGCTAGAAAACTCAATAGATGCTGGTGCTACAGAGATAAATATCGTTATCAAAGATGCTGGAAAAACACTCATCCAAGTCATCGATAATGGAAAGGGAATGTCTGAGACTGATGCTAGAATGTGTTTTGAGCGACATGCTACTTCCAAAATCAGAAAATCAGAAGACCTCTATAAGATAAACACGATGGGTTTTAGAGGAGAAGCAATGGCTTCTATTGCCTCTATCGCCATGGTACAGTTAGAAACAAAAACTGAAGGCAGAGAACTCGGGACCAAAATAGTAATCAAAGGTTCTGCAATCATAACTCAAGAAGCCTGCTCGACTCCTGTCGGGACCAATCTACAAATAAAGAATCTTTTCTATAATGTCCCAGCAAGACGGAAGTTTCTAAAATCTGATCCTACTGAACTAAAACATCTCTGCGATGAATTTATACGGATAGCACTGGCTCATCCTGAGATTCACTTCAGCCTACATCACAATGATAATGAGATGTATCACCTGGCCGGTTCTAATCTGAGACAGCGTATAGTAGCGATCCTAGGTAAGAGTTATAATGAGAAGCTAGTGCCAGTAGAAGAAAGCTCTGACTGGATTGTCATCAATGGATTTATAGGAAAGGCAGAGTTTGCAAAACGTACCAAGGGAGAGCAATTTTTCTTTGTGAACAAGCGATTTATACGTAGTAATTACCTCAATCATGCGATAAAAACTGCCTATGAGGATCTCGTTCCTAAGGAGAATTATCCGCTCTATGTACTCTTTATAAAAATCGACCCTAGCAAAATCGACATCAATGTACATCCGACCAAGCAAGAAATAAAATTTGAAGAAGAGCGGCTCATCTATAACTATGTAAGAGTAGCGGTCAGACATGCCATCGGAAAATACACACTTACGCCAGTTATCGATTTTGAAACGAGCAGTCCAGCTATTACGATGGCTTCTACTCCTAAAAAGAATCCAGAGGTTCAATCCTTCTCTTCTGCAGGGTTTTCTAGGCCTAAAAACCCTGATCAAGCCCGAATAAATAACAATAGAAAAGAGTGGCAAAGCATCTATGAAGGATTACAAGATGATGCTGAAGCTCCTAGTGAGGATAATGGAGGACCGATGATTCTCAAAAGTGAGCTCTCTGATCCGCTAGAAATACAAGAAAAAGCCAATACACGGAAAAAGCCCTTCCAAATGCAAAAATCCTATATCATCACTCAGATAAAGTCTGGTCTGATGATTATAGATCAGCAGGCTGCTCATGAACGTATCTTATATGAGAAACACCTACAAGGATTACAAGAAGGAACCGTCTGGGGACAGACACAGCTGTTTTCTGAAACTGTAGAACTCTCCCCAGGAAAGGCAGAGGTTTTAAAATCTATACTGAGTGAGGTAAATCGGATGGGTTTTGAGATAGATGAGTTTGGGAATAATAGTTTTATTGTACGTGGCTTACCAGTCGGATTTAAGTCTAAAGAAGGTCTAACGAGGGATATAGAAAAGCTGGTAGAAGATTACATGGAAAATGTTTCCTTCTCTAAAGAAATAAATTCGAGGTTGGCTCAAACTTTGGCGTATGCCTCGTGTCTTAAGAGAGGGACTTCTCTAGAAGAGGCAGAAATGCAAGATCTTATCGATCAGCTCTTTGCCTGTGAGACTCCTTATAAGAGTCCGACGGGAAGAAAATGTTTTATAACTATGGAATTAGATGACATAAAAAAACGTTTTACAGAAGAATGATTAATACAAACAATCTAACCGACGTCGTAAAGAATCTCATTATCATCAATGTGATAATATACTTCGGTGCTACATTCTCTGGGTTCGATAGGATGCTCTATTTGTTTTTTCCAGCCTCTGACTATTTCCAGCCTTATCAGATTATATCACATATGTTTATGCATAGTAGTGTAGGTCATCTATTCTTTAATATGCTTTCCTTGTTTTTTCTAGGACCATATGTAGAGAGATACCTAGGTTCTAAGAAATTTTTGATACTGTATCTAGCTAGTGGTTTCGGAGCGGTGGTTGCTCATATGGGTGTAGATTACTACCTGTATATTCAAGGAGCACTAAACATAATTCCAGTCGTAGGTGCCTCAGGAGCTGTCTATGGAGTACTACTTGCCTTTGCTTATTTATTCCCAGATGTAAAGCTCATGTTGCTTATTCCACCTATTCCGGTAAAGGCAAAATATCTAGCACTTGGATTGATTGCTTATGATTTATATAGTGGTGTAGCAAGAAGTGGTACAGGCATTGCCCATTTTGCTCACCTCGGTGGAGCAGTGACGGGAATATTACTCGCTATTTATTGGCAAAATAATCGACATAGCTAAAGATGGTAGGCTCTATAGTAGATGATATAAAACGGTCCTTTAGAAGTGGTAACATGGTTACCCGGCTTATAGTTATAAACTGTATTGTCTTTGTAACACTCGTTCTAATTAAGGTATTCAGTTACAACTGGGTAGCACAATCTGATAGTGCTTTTTACACTGCTTTAGTAGAAAAGTATCTGGCTCTGGCTCCGCAATGGAGTACAGTATTGTGGAGACCTTGGACCTTTCTAACCTACATGTTCTTGCACCTAGGAGTATGGCATCTTGCATGGAATATGCTCGTGCTTTATTGGTTCGGAAGAATCGTAGGTGATCTTATCGGAGATAAAAAAATACTGCCTCTTTATATTACAGGTGGCTTTGCGGGTGCCATAGTTTATTTAGTGGCTTCTGCACTCTCTGGATGGACTGGAGGTTCTATGCTTATGGGTGCTTCTGCTGGAGTTATGGCCATCGTACTAGCGGCTGCAACGACTTCACCTGACTATGGTATGCGATTGCTCTTATTGGGAAATGTAAAATTAAAATATATTGCCCTGGCAGTAGTTGTGCTCGATATACTGGGAACTACACAAGGAAATTCTGGAGGAAGTTTTGCTCATCTCGGAGGAGCTATTTTTGGGTTCTTATATGTGGTCAATCTCAGAAATGGCAATAACCTAGGTCGACCTGTAGAAGTAGTACAAGAGTGGATAAGTGATATAAATAATCCCGCTCCTAGAACTTCATTCTCTAAGCCTAAGAGTAAACTCAAAGTCGCTCATCGATCCAACCTACTAGCTACTAAAAAAGATAAAAAACCAAAAGCGACTGTTTCTAAATCCAACAACTCTGTAGATCAGATTCTAGATAAAATCAAGCAACAGGGAATCGGTAGTCTTACCCCAGAAGAAAAAGCGATTCTCGATAAGGCCAGCGGCCAGTGAATCTTTTCCAAAAGTTTGTATATGGAATAAATGGGCTGTTGCTACTAGCAACTCTGCTTTCCTGTGGAGCCACTTATATCGATCCCGAATCATTTTGGCCAGCGAGCCTTGTCGCCATGACTCTTCCTATATTTTTGGCAGTAAATGTTATGTTTATTATATATTGGCTCATAGCCAAACCTAAAAAGATTCTTATTTCTGTCATAGCTATTCTAAGCTGTCTCGGGACTATGCAAGGATTGATTCAGTTTAACAAAAGTCCAAAAGAGATTCCGTCTGATGGCATAGAAATCTATAGTTATAATAGTGGCGGATACGGCCATGGTGAAGGCTATACCTGGTATAAACGAATCAATGCCTTTGAAAAGTGGATGCTGGAAAAAAATGCGGACATCTATTGTTTTCAGGAAAATGTTCTAGAGTGTTTTGAGTTAAAAGGTCATGAGAATGATACCTATAAGGCACATCGTTTCTCTCGAGAGCATGGCACTTCTATTTACTCTAAGCATCCTATTTTAAACCGTGGAAAAGTAGATTTTGGGCTAATTACAAATTCTTGTGTGTGGATAGATGTGAAAATCAGAAAAGATACTTTCCGTATTTATAGTGCTCACCTAAAATCTAATCGCATCACTCCAGATGATTTAACGGAACTCAATGATATCAATCGAGATTACAAAAAAAACATCTCTGACACCAAAGGAGTACTGAGCAAATATGGCAAACAATCCACTACTCGATCACAACAGGCTAAGCAACTCCTTGCTCATATCAATAAAAGTCCACATAAGGTTATTCTCTGCGGAGACTTCAACGAGCCTCCACAATCCAATGTATATAAACAAGTAAGCAAGGTTCTTAAGGATTCTTATATCGAAAAAGGCTTCGGAGTAGATGGCACCTTTGCTGGGAAACTTCCATTTCTTAGAATCGATTATGTTATGGTCGATCCTGCTTTAGAGGTGCTCAGTCATGAAGTGATTTCAGAAACTAAGTCTGATCACTTTCCGTTACGGGTTTTTATTAAATGATTCCTATCAGCTATTAGATACCAAGTGTTTCTTATTCAACCCATCCCAACCTTCCCTCAAAATGGTAGGAGCAAACCCCGGTTTAATGGCTATTTGGTGGTTATTGATATGCAGGCTCTCAGTTCGTTGCGTTGGAAATAGGAACATGAAGTTCTTATATTCTAACGACCTACCTTTACGAGTAAGACAGAAATATCAGAAGGACTTACTCCACTTATGCGACTTGCCTGACCGATGGTTCTAGGTTTTATCTCGCTGAGTTTTTCTCTGGCTTCAGAGGAGAGCGATTGTAATCCATGGTAATCCATGTCTTCTTTAAGATAAACCTCCTCTAAACGGTTCATCTTATCTGCCATTTCTTTTTCCTTTCTAATATAACCCTCGTACTTCATTGTGGTTTCTGCGAGGTGGATGGTTTCTGGGGAGTACTGGCCTAGATAGTCTGACATGCCTGCATGGACTTTCATCATATCAGTCAGTCCTACATGTGGTCTAGAAAGAATGGTCAGTGCTTTTACTTTCTGAGATAGAGTTGCAGAGTTTATGGAGCTTAGATATCCGTTTAGTTCGTCAGGGCTTACAGATAGATTTTTCATGAATTTATGGATGTCCTTTACATCATTTTCTTTTTGATGTACTCTATCCATTCTGTCTCCTAATCCATGCATACCGAGCTTATCTGCTATAGGTGTGAGACGTAGATCTGCATTGTCCTGACGTAAAAGGATTCTATACTCTGCTCTAGAGGTAAACATTCGATAAGGTTCATCAGTACCTTTATTTACTAGGTCATCTATAAGTACTCCTATGTAGGCATCTGATCTCTTAAGTACAAATGGTTCTTCTTCATTTATTTTGAGGTGTGCATTTATTCCAGCTATCAGTCCTTGCGATCCTGCTTCTTCATAACCAGTGGTTCCATTAATCTGACCTGCAAAGAAGAGATTGTCTACTAGCTTAGTCTCTAGGTTGATTTTCAGCTGGGTAGGCTGGAAGAAGTCGTATTCTATGGCATAACCAGGACGGAACATTTTGGCATTTTCGAAGCCTTCTATTTTTCTTAGTGCTTTATACTGAACGTCCTCTGGCAGAGAAGAAGAAAATCCATTTACATAAATTTCTACTGTATTCCATCCTTCTGGTTCTACAAATAGCTGATGTCTATCCTTATCTGCAAAACGATTTATCTTATCCTCTATCGATGGACAGTATCTCGGACCTAGTCCACGTATACGACCATTAAACATCGGTGATCTATCGAAACCTGTTTTTAGTAGCTCGTGTACCTCTGAATTTGTATAGGTAATGTGACACGGACGTTGTTTTTGTAAAGTCGGAGTATCCGTAAAAGAAAACTTTCCTGGTTTCTCATCTCCTGGCTGGGTTTCCATTCTATCCCAGTCTAGAGATCTTCCATCCACACGTGGCGGCGTACCCGTCTTCATCCTTCCTGCCTCAAAACCGAGTCCTACCAGCTGTTCCGTAATTCCAGTCGCCGCTCGCTCCCCTGCTCTTCCTCCTCCGAACTGTTTTTCTCCGATGTGTATAAGACCGTTTAGAAAAGTACCGTTAGTCAAGACGACGGACTTAGATTTTATTTCTAATCCGATTCCAGTTTTTACTCCTGAGCATCTTCCATCTTTTACAATGAGACCAGTAACCATTTCCTGCCAGAAATCGATATTGGCATTAGCCTCTAGCATCTCTCTCCACTTCCCTGCAAACATCATCCGATCGCTCTGAGCTCGAGGACTCCACATAGCTGGTCCTTTGGACATATTGAGCATACGGAACTGAATCATCGTATGGTCAGTGATAATTCCAGAATAACCACCGAGTGCATCTATTTCTCTTACGATCTGACCCTTGGCCACTCCTCCCATAGCAGGATTACAAGACATTTGGGCGATGGTATTCATATTCATCGTGGCCAGTAGGACCTTAGAGCCCATATTTGCCGCTGCTACTGCGGCTTCACATCCGGAGTGTCCGGCACCTACTACGATTACGTCATATTCTGGAAACATAGTGCAAAGGTAAGGGAATATGACCATCTACATATGTACAAGTCTTCCAATAGTTATATTTTAGACCAAAAAAGGTTCTTATTCTATTTCCGATATAATGTCAGACTCTCCTTCAAAATATATAATTCTTAGACTGGATCGAAAAGGGCTATTCTATAATGCAACACAATATATAGGATGGCCTCAGACAAATTTTCCAGATTCATCCAGTTTTAAGCTTCATGATCATAAGGTATTCTGGCTGGTAAAAATGATTTCTTTTAATGACCTAGATTTCACTTTACAACTAGAAATAAGCAACTATAACTACGAGAAATCTGAAGAATTTCTAAAACAAAGACCCTCAAAGGAGATCAAAGCTTTTGTATTTAAAAATGTAGTGTGGAAATTATTAAAGCCATGCTTTTTGAGTACTGATGTTATACAGTTTAAGCAAAGCTCTACTGGACTTTTTAAATCTATAATAGATGATATAAATGAGAATCTAGATACCCATAATATATATCATCTAGAACAGTCAATAAGCAAGCTCACCTTTAAACTAGGATATGTAGAAACACATAAGGCCATTGCAGGAGTATCTAGAAAGGTACTTATCCAGGTTTATAATCCGTTTATAATTCCTGAATTTGAATATATAAAACCGTACTTCTCTCAAGTTTTTAATAGTCGCAAAATTTCTATAACTGGGCATATAGCAGATAAGAATCTGAGATCGTCTTATAAATTCTATTCTCCTGAGATAGAGCTAATCGATAAAGATCTCATAGAAGGAATAAAGCGTCTAGAGTTAAACAAAAAGATTAAACGGCCTAAAGTAAATGAGATAGATAAGTCATTGTTTACTCCAGAGGAATACTTCGATGGGTTTGAGAGAGAATTAGGTAATACTGTAAAAATTTCTGATGCAGATCTAGTAGAACAAATCATAGGTCTAGAAGGGATAAGAAACCAAAAGCAACTAGAGTATCTATCTGGCTACTTACACAACAGTGCCAATAAAATTTACTTTAGTTCTACACCTAGTTTTGGGTTTATCTTCTATATCACTGGTACAGAAATGAATCATTATGTCTGGGAACTACTCGATTCTAATGCAACCTATCTGTGGAGTTTTGATCAATCATTATCAAAAAACATAAGTCTCTCTATACTTACACAACAACTAAACATCATTCATGCCCACGGTAGAAATCAGTATCTAGTCAGTGAACAAAATGATGAACTTATTTTTAATAGAGTTAATCACAAACATGCAGGCTCTAGTGTGATAGATGGTTTTCCTAGATGGCATAATCGCTTGTCAGAGTTGCTTGTTTGACATGCCGATGCCCAGAATTACTTTCTATAGCTTAGTAAGTTTTCGAGTTATCTTTTCTTGGCTTGTAGCCAATTGTATCTCTACAATATATATCCCTCTTTCTAAATACGAAATATCCAGCTCTAGTGTCGATCTATTTCGGAGTTTAGATTTTAGAATACGTTTTCCATTTATATCTGTCATTATGACTTTCTCGATGTTTTCTTCTGCTTTAATTCGTAGGATATCTTCTGTAGGATTAGGATATATCTCTATCTGGTGCTGAGCCAAGTCTTGTAATGAAGTCACTCCATCACAATTATCATCCTGTCCGTTGTTTTCTATTTCCATCATCCCAGGATTTATATCTGGATTTTTGTCATCGCAGTCTTCTAGATGATGGTAGCCATCACTGTCCAGATCCTCCACTACTATAGAAATGGCATCTTCTGTAACTATCGGAAAATTAAAATCAAAGAAGATGTCTGCAGCATTAATAATAGAATCGTTTATCGCAATGTTATCTAAGGTCTCGATTTCGAAAACTACGTAACCATCGTTAAGCTCATCTTGCCATGGTAGGTTTATGTCGGCAAAAACAAAGTCAACAGTGTTTGACCGCGACTGCATTTGTACAGGATGAGAGGCATCTATTAATCTGATGGTACTTAGGTCATATTTGAGAATGTCTATCTCATCTTGGATGGTGATATTTACCGCATCAGCTGTACCTGTGTTTTCAAATCTGATTTGATAAACTAGTGGATTATTTTCTAGTGAGTCTATGTTTATGAAGGCTCCATTGAGACAGGTTTTATCATTGGGGTCAAAAGAGTTTACAACGTCTTGACATAGCTCAAAGGTAAGGCTAGGAGAATGACCATCTACCTGATCGGGAAAGACAACGACTTCGTATTTTAAAACGTCTCCATCATTTAAAGCAGGGTCATCCATCGGAGAATTTAGTCTAAATACGAGCTCAAACTCTTGTCTTTGGAAAGGTAATAAGTCCGAGTACATCCCTTCTAGGTGTGTATTATTATCTGTCCATGTACCTGTAGAACTTATAAAACTTACGAAGTCTTCTGGGTAATCAACTACCATCGTTCCATCGCTAGAAGTGTTTCCTTGGTTCTCTATGATTACCTTGTAAGCTACCTCAAAACCAGGTCTGGCTATATCTATAGGGATGATGGACATCTTAACATCTGGGACCATTACATTTCTAGGACTGATGCAAAAGTCCTGTGTTATTTCAGGATTAGAAGAATCACCGATAACTTGTATCTGAGGAGGATTAATCCCAAAAATAGGAGCGTTAAATAGCTGCGGAGTAATGGTATATTCTATGCCTGTAGTAGCTGGTAAATAAATCTCATACTCACCTGCTTCAGCAGAACTGCTTGAAAATGAAAAGCCTTGATTACTCTCGACTAAAAACTGAACATTGGGAAATATGGTTTCTTGGAAATCACAAACTCCATCCATTCCGAAACCGAAGTTTCCAGAAACTTTAGTGAAATTGCCACCTTGAGAATGGTTACAAACTGTACTTACAGAAACATTTTCTGGCTCGTTAGAATTATTATTAACTAAGTTCTGCATCCAGTCAAATTCTTGAATGTCTACACAGATAAAAAGCTCTTCTTTGGAAGCAAAAAAATCGTAAACAAAATTATCCAGTACGGTACCGTTAGAAAGATTTAAAAATCTCAATTCATGAACTCCATTTATATTCAATTCTTTCAATTCTGGATTTGCAGAAAGGTCTACAGATTCCAAAAGGCTATTAAATTCTAGGTTTAGAAATTCTAGTTTGGGACAACCGGTAACATTGAGCTCTTCAAGCTGACTAAAATTTAAGTTTAGAAATTTTAATTCTGGGCAGTTTGGGATATTTAGAAAGCTTAAAAAACTATGTTCTGCGTTTATAAAAGATAGGCTAGCATTGTTAGTTAAGTCTAGGCTATCTAAGCTACCATTGTGACTAATATCCAAAGTGTCCAAGAGTAAATTATTAGATAAGTCCAATGAACTTAAATCCCCATAGGCACTATTTAGCACACGTAATAAAGGATTACCACTTAGGTCAACATCTCCAAAAAAATGAGGCATAGTTAGTCTTTCTAATCGACCAAGATTAGTAATATCAAATTCCATAATTAGAGCTGCTTCTAAATCTAGGTCTATAAGATTTATAAAGTGCTGTATTCCTTCTATGCTTTGAGCAGAAAAAATATTTAGCGACTCAGTGGCTTCTGCTTCAGCTACCTGTATGATGCCATCTCCATTAGTATCTACCCCATTGTTTATTAAATCAAATAAAAAATCTGGGTCTGGAATGTCAATGTCTTGAGAACTGGCCAACACCGGGGATAGCAGAAGTATTGCAAATAGTAGCTGTTTCATAAAATATATTCTGTTGGTACTTAGGAGTTTTAAGTTACGGGTTTAAAGGGATAATAGCTAGATGTACGAAGATACAAACTAGTGTTAGTTACAACTTCACCACCTTCTGAACAGTAGTCCTGTCTCCATTTAAACTTACGGATATAAAATATATGCCAGAGCTATAATCCTCAAAATTTATCTGAACTTTATTAGCAGTATTCAGCTTATACTTTACTAATACCTTTCCTCTCTGGTCATGAACAGTAACCTGCTGTATCTTACCCTCTTCAGCGTTTATATTTAAGCGATCTACTACTGGATTAGGGAAAATATCTAGATTGTAATCATTGGCCTCAGCCGAATCTGTACTAAGTGGTGAGCTGATTACTGATAGGCTACCATCTGGGTCAAAGGGGTCAGACCACATCTCGTTTACATACATATCTGTACCGGTTAGGGTTCTTAAAAAGGACTCCATGTCACTCTTGTCTTGATCTGTTAGATGTAATACCTGTGCTCGTGGTCCTACTCTTAATCGCGTATCTATATGTTGCAATTCTGATACTGTAAGGTTTACTCCGAGGTTACTATAGTGATCTAGAACAGATGCCATATCAGAAAACTCTCCAGTATGCATGAGCTGACCATTTAGATCTCCTGTGATGGGATTAAACATATCTCTTAAAGAAGGGGATCTGTGTATCTCTATATTTATATCTCCGCTTATCTCAGTAATTATTCCATTGGACCTAGACAGTGGGTCTATGTCGAACTCTGGAGCTCGATGACAATTGTCACAGCCTGCTCCACCTCCGATACGATTTGCTTCCATATCAAATTCTGGCTCTTGCATAAATAACTGCTTGCCTCTATTCTCCGCATCGCTAAAATTAGGAAAGGGCATCATCTCATTATCCACCATGGATAAACCCTCGTCGTATTTAGTATCAAAGGATTGTATAGATCTTATAAACTGTGCCAGGCTCTCCTGGATACGTTCCTCTGTTATGGTTTCATCTCCATAGACGAAGTAAAATAAATCATCGTAATAGTCTACGGTATATAATTTCTGTATTAAATCATCAAAGGATGGATCTCCGTTCTGACCACTGTAGCCCATCTCTGCATGATCCTGAATCGGCATGGTCGTCTGTTCCTCAAGTGTGCTAGCTCGCTTGTCCCAGAAAAATCTTCCTAGCTCAGAGAATCTAGCATTTACCAGTCTCATAGAATGTCTCCCTGTAACTCCATTTACTCCTGTACTCACCAGACTGGTATCACTAAAGGCAAACTGCTGCTGATGACAACTGGCACAGGCAATGGTATTATCTGTAGATAGATTCTTATCATAGAAGAGTACTCTTCCTAGCGTAGCTCCTGGATTTGTAATCTCGTTTATATCAGTATTGTCCTGAGTGATGTAATCTGGTCTGATCTGATTGGCATAATCAAACAAGAAATCTAAATCTATTGTACCTGCCGTAAAGACCAGCCACATAGAAACTAGGCCTGAAAAGATTAGAAATTTTTTCATTTAGATGGTTTTTAATAGGACACAATTATTTACTCTGCTCCTACTATTATTTTATCCACATCACATATGCAAGATAAGTTATATTAGTTAATAGCTAATATGATGCCTAATTTTTAATATGAGAAATGGCAGATTGCTACAGAAGTAAATCTAAGCAGACTAGATCTTACTAAACTTCTTAACCGCTATCGTCTGATTATCTCGATCATAAAACCGAGCTACATAGACCCCAGATGGTAGTATACTCACCTCTATCTGATCGGTAGAGCCTATAATCGTATATATCGGCTGTCCTTGTAAATCATAGATGATGATGGTCTCGTATGAGCCATCTCCCACATACTCTATATTTAAAATGTCGGAGGTAGGGACGGGATAGAGGGATATATTTTTATTTTCTAGATTATAGTCTGCTGTACTGGAGACATTCTGCCAGTTGGTACAATCAGGAATAAAACAACCGTCCTCTCCTACTTTGAGAAGCCATATGTCGCTATGATTATGCCATTCTTCATCAAACTCCACATTAGATGCACTACCCGTAAGAAAGATTGAGTCTTCTTCTACTATAAATCCATATAAACTAGAAAACCTTTCTTTCCCAGCTAGGCTTTCATGAACATCATCGGCATATTTACCTACTGAATAGTATCGAGACCATAAGGGTTCACCAGTACTATTTAATTTCATGGTGCAACCGATTCCAAATATATC
>CAZDWO010000027.1:18667-42761 GCA_964509175.1 uncultured Saprospiraceae bacterium | reverse complement strand
AATTTCAATTGTTGTTAAGTACTTTTGCAACACTATAAATTAGGTCTATGGAATTCGGACTTTGGGATGTTTTGCAGATATTGGGGGCACTCTGTTTTTTCATTTATGGAATGAAAATGATGAGTGATGGTATCCAGAAAGCAGCTGGTTCTCAGCTTAGAAACATTCTACGCACCATGACAAAAAATAGGGCTCTAGGTGTATTTACTGGATTCTTTACTACTGCTGTCGTACAGTCCTCTTCGGCTACGACCGTAATGACCGTTTCGTTTGTAAATGCGGGTCTCCTGAGTCTTACAGAGGCAGCAGGAGTTATGATGGGAGCAAATGTAGGTACAACAGTTACAGGTTGGATTATTACCATTCTTGGATTTAAATTTGGATTGAGTACCATATCTGTTCCTTTATTTGCTGTGGGATTACCCATGTTACTGAGTAATCGAGAAAAGCTTAAGCACTGGGGTGAGTTTATCATAGGTTTTGCAATTTTATTTTTAGGATTGAGTTACCTCAAAGGAGCAGTTCCTGATATGAAGGAAAATACAGATGCTCTGGCCTTTCTAAATCAGTTTGCAGAATGGGGCTTTTTCTCTAGACTCTTCTTTGTATTTGTAGGAACACTTATGACCATTGTGGTTCAGTCTTCTAGTGCAGCGATGGCGATTACACTGACCATGGTTTTTAATGGTTGGTTGAGTTTCGACATAGCGGCTGCGATGATTTTAGGAGAAAATATAGGGACGACGATTACCGCACAATTTGCAGCACTGATTGGAAATTCTAATGCCAAACGAGCTGCCTGGTTCCATACTTTGTTTAACATATTCGGGGTATTGTGGATGATTATTCTAATGCCATATTTTATCGATTTGTTGAACAGTATGATAGAATATTTAAGTTCAATCTTTTCTTTTGGATACATGGATTCTGAGACCTATGCTCAGAGGTTAGATGCTATAAATAATGGAGGACATGCACCGACTTCCGCTCAGGGTATGATAGATACTCTTAATGAAGACTTTAGGCAATCGACGTCTAACTCTTTGGCAGCTTTTCATACAGCCTTTAATATTACTAACCTGCTTCTTCTTTTTGGAATCGTTCCTTTTTTAGTTCGTCTTACTTATCGACTTGTAAAATCTAATGATGAAGAGGATGATTTTGCCTCTCTTAAGTTTATAGATTCTTCAGTTAAAACTCCTGAGTTGGCTACTGTAGAATTACAAAAAGAAGTAGCTCGCTATGGCGAAATTACAACTAGGATGCTAGATTTCTCTAAGGAGCTTATAAATAGTACAGACGAGAAAAACAGTAAAGAGCTTATACAGAAACTTAAAAAGTACGAAGACATTACAGATAAATTTGAAGTAGAGATAACAGAATACATTACTAACCTTTCTAACAAAGAGATGTCTCATAAGACCAGTGTAAGACTTAGGAGCTTCTTTAATATCTGTAATGATATGGAAAGAGTAGGGGATATCTTTTTCCAGTTGGCCAAGTCCATTGAAAATAAAATGGAACGTAAAATATATTTCTTACCTGAACAACGCAATCAACTAAATGAGCTTATAGAAATCGTTCACAGAGCCTTCCATGAGATGAACTATAATCTCAACTTACAGAGTTACGACAGTGCCACCTTAGATAAATGTTACGATTTAGAAGATGAGATAAATAAGAAACGTAATAAAATGAGAACCTATAATCAGGAGCATATAAACGAGAAAGGTTATGATGCTAGTGCAGCTATGGTTTTTACCAATATCTTTTCTTCTTTAGAAAGAGTAGGAGACCATCTAGTAAATATAAATGAATCAGTTGCTGGTGAGATTTAATCCACCGAATCTAAATTCTTAATTATATGAAACCAACTTTGTTAGAAGTATTTAAGTACTTCGTAAGGTTAGGATTTGTAGCCTTTGGAGGTCCTGCTGCTCATGTTGCCATGATGCAAGATGATCTAGTCGAACGTAAAAAATGGCTTACCTCACAAGAGTTCCTAGACTATATGGGAGCGACTAATCTTATTCCAGGCCCTAACTCTACAGAGATGACCATGCACTGTGGTTATCACCGTGCAGGAGTCAAGGGACTATTTGTAGCTGGATTTTCGTTTATATTTCCTGCAGTATGTCTGACCTTGTTAGTAGCGGTTTTCTTTGAGAAGTTTAGTGAGATAGAATGGGTAGTTCCTATCGTAAATGGAATCAAAGCGGCGGTAATATCTTTTATACTGGGAGCTATTTTAAAACTCGGCAAAAAGGCAGTTAAGAATTATATCCATGTACTCATTGCCTTAGCGGTGATTGCCTTGGCCTTTGTAGGAATAAACGAGGTAGTGCTCATACTGGGTGCAGGAATCCTGATGGTAATTATCAGACAGGCCATTAAACGAGATACACTCAATTCTGTAGTCTTACTTCCTTTGTTCTTTTTGATTAAAACGCATTACACTCATATCAAGCTATTTTTAATATTTCTTAAAGTGGGATTGGTATTGTTTGGAAGTGGATATGTATTGTTTGCCTATCTAGATGGAGAGTTGATAGAAGGAACAGGCTGGTTATCTCATCCAGATCTCATGGAAGCCATAGCCATCGGGCAAGTGACACCTGGCCCGGTATTATCTACTGCTACCTTTGTAGGATATAAGGTAGGAGGTTATGGAGGAGCGATCCTTGCAACTTTGGGCATCTTCTTGCCATCCTTCTTTTATGTATGGATACTCAATGGTTTTGTAAAGAAAATGCAGCAGTCAGCAATCTTAAGATCATTCTTGGAAGCGGTAAACGTTGCAGCTGTAGCAGTCATGGTCGTAGTAACTGTCTATATGGCAAAGAGTGTAATGCTTGACTGGAGAACGGCTGCAATTTTTGCAATCACCACAGCAATCTATTTTCTGTATAAAAAGATAAATACACTATGGTTGATCGTAGCTGGAGGAGTACTGGGATATTTATTAAATCTGATTTAGCCATTTTGGAATTTATAGATACATGGAAATTTGAAAAAATATTTAGCAGAACTTATTGGAACATTTGCCCTGGTCTTTTGTGGTACAGGAGCCATAGTTATAAATGATGTAACAGGTGGAACAGTGACTCATGTAGGCATCGGTGTCACCTTTGGATTGATCGTTACCGCAATGATTTTTGCTTTTGGAAAAATCTCGGGAGCTCATATAAATCCTGCCGTAAGTATTGCCTTTGCCTTTACAGATCGATTTGATAAAAAACAACTGATTCCCTATATCATCGCTCAGCTCATCGGAGCCTTTCTAGCATCTGGTGTATTGAGAATCCTCTTTATGGATCATGATAATTTAGGAGCTACCTTTCCTTATGGCAGCTGGCACCAGACCTTCATTTTAGAATTAATACTTACCTATTTTTTGATGTTGGTCATATTGTTTGTGAGTCAACATCCAGATACAAAACCCTTTACCGCAATAGCAGTAGGAGCTACAGTAATGCTCGAGGCTATATTTGCAGGACCGATTACCGGAGCCTCTATGAATCCAGCCAGATCTATGGCACCAGCCATCGTATCGGGTAATATTGCTGATTTATGGATTTATATAGTTGCTACAATTCTAGGAGCAGTACTGGCCAGTTTCACCTGGAAGGTTATGAAGTAAATTTGTTATAAGAAATACAGAAGCCTAAGTCCAAAATTAAAAGCAAGTGACTTGGTTAATTGTTCTTGTGGCAATATTCTGTTATTTGTTGTAATTGATTTAATTTGGTTCTATGTTCCCTAGAATCTTAGTTATTAGCGATTACCGAGAATATCATACCACCAGAGGAGAAGCTGAGATTTTTAAACAGCTGGCTCTACAATCCTATCCAGTTCACATCCTCACCTTTAAAGAAGGAAAGCATATAGATTCCTTTCTAGAGGCTGGGGTAGAAATAACTGACTTCCATCCGGTTAAAAAATTTGATTCTAAGGAGATAAGCTTTATTAAAAAAGTAGTCCTAGACTGGAAAGCAGATATTGTCTTTTTATTCAATGGGAGATCGATTCTTAATGGAATACAGGCATGTAAAAAGCTAGATGTAAAAATTGTACTCTATAGAGGAGATGCTTCTAATCTACAATGGTTCGATCCGAGTTTACATCTTAAATTTTATCATCGATCCGTAGATAAAATACTCTGCAACTCGATAGGAGTAGAAGAAACATTTAGAAGGCAGTTGTTTTTGGATAAGTCCAAATTAGTTACGATTAACAAAGGGCATAGAGTAGAGTGGTATGAGGAGTATCCAGCCATCGATATACGTAAGGAGTTAGGACTGGCCTCAGATGTTTTTCTAGCCGTCTGTGTAGCAAATAATCGTCCGATGAAAGGAATGCCTGTTTTGCTCAAGGCCTATGCTGATATTCCAGCTAATGAAAAGATCCATCTTCTATTAATAGGAAATGATATGGATGATAAGACCAATCTATCCCTAATCAGAAAGCACAAAATGGAGGACCGAGTCACCATCCTAGGTTTTAAGGAAGATGCTCTCAATATCGTAGCTGCCTGCGATGTTAAAATCCTAGCCTCTATAAAAGGAGAATCCATAAATAAATCTGTAATCGAAGCCATGGCCATGGAAATACCTCCGATTATTTCTGACATACCAGGAAACAGAGAGCTGGTCATTCATGAAAAAAATGGACTAGTATTTCCAAGTAAAGATGTAGCTGCTTTAAAGAATTCTATTCTTAGATTATATAACGATAGAGAGCTTTGTAAGCAATTAGGGCAAGAAGCAAAAAAGCATGTTCATGATAAGTTGCATATAGATCATACTATTGCTGAAGTAAAGAAGATGGTTGATGGTTTGATGAGTGCTTAATAGTTTGAATCAAGTAAGCAGCCCCATTCTCATTTCCATTAAAAGCAGTACTTTCAAATTCGATTTTAAAAATATCCTTATACATGCTCGAAATAGGCACCTACAATAAACTAAAAGCATTACGAACTGCAGAAGAAGGCATGTACATAGGCAGTCCTACAAATGGAGAATTATTGTTGCCACTAGATCAAGTGCCAGATGACTTAAAAGTAGGAGAGGAGATAGAGGTCTTTATTTATCATAATTCTGAGGATAAAATTACCGCAACTACCATCCGACCTAAGATTAGGGTAAACTCCTATGCTTGCCTGGAGGTAATATCTGTAAATCGGATAGGAGCATTCTTTGACATGGGATTAGATATCGATCTCCTAGTTCCGACCAAAGAGATGAATGTGCAAGTCGAAGTAGGAGATAAGAGAATAGTCCATATGTATCTAGATGAGGAACTAGATAAGCTTACGGGCAGTATGCTATGGAGAGAGTTTTGTTTTGTGGAAGAGCCAGAATTTGAGGTAAACCAGAAAGTAAATCTCATGATCGGAGAAGAAACCAAACTGGGAAGAAATGTCTTAATTAATAATGCCTTCTATGGCCTCATCTACAATAACGAGATCTATGAAGAACTAGAAATCGGAGATAAACGAGAAGGCTACATTAAAACCATAAGAGAAGACGGAGACCTAGATGTAAGTCTACAGAAACTCGGCTTTGACCGTATTTCAGACTCATCGGGTAAAATATTAAAAATCCTCAAAGCCAGTCAAGGAGTCCTAGAAATCGGAGATAAATCCAGCCCAGAAAAAATCGCTGCACTAACAGGTATGAGTAAAAAGACCTTCAAAAAAGCCATCGGAGATTTATACAAAAAGAAACTAGTCCTACTAGAAAAAGAAAAGGTAACCTTAAAATAGACCTGTTTACTATATGCTACACAATCGAGTTGCATAAAACACGTTACATAAAATATGAAGCATAAAACGTGAAATACTTTGGATAGACTTGTAAGAAAACCCAAAGAGGTGAAATACCAATAACCAACAAGTCATATAGAAACAAAAACCCTGAAAGGGTGACATAATAAACCCGTAAAATAAGCACTAGCTCAGCCTACACCTCCCCAAAAACATATAACATCTCCGAGCCGATCTCCACACTCTTCTCCATATACTTCTCCATCTGCTGAGGAGAGTCATCATAGGCCTTAGGATCTAGATAAGTAACCGGTATCCTTTTATCCGCTCCAAAAATAATAGGACAATTTTCGTCTGCATGAGAGCAGGTCATCACAGCTACATAATCAGATTCAGGATTTGCAGGATGATTGTATTTTTTAGAAAATGCAATTATGGGATTAGCTGATGGATCGTACTTAATGGCAATAACCGGATTTTTACTTTCGCTTAAAGCGAAAAGTCCAAACCCTTGTTTCTCCAGTGTTTTTCTTATCGCTATATACATAGCAGTAGCTTCAGTACCACCGGAATAGCAGTGTACCTTATCTACGTTGTGATATGCAGCTGCGGTCTGAGCCCATATCTGTGCCAGATGGCTACGTCGAGAGTTATGAGTACAGATAAAGTTTAAGCCAACTGCTTTATCAGCATCTCGACATGACTTTATATAATCGATAAGTGGCTCTAAAACCGCCTTACGTTCATCAGAAATCGATACCTCACGGATAGCCGCAATGCTTTCTTTTAAAGAAGAGTACATAAGTGTTTATTTTTTAGCAGCAGCCTCCACCAGGAGTACAAGAATTTGCTGTAGCAGTCATAGCAGATAAATCAAGCATCGTATCCTTCTGTGGGATATCACACTTATCTTTTGCTAGGCAATCTGTTTGTTTATTTTCGAGTAAAAAATGTGTTCCGTCAAAGCCCAATCCATACTTCCCGATGGTACTACTTTGATACTCTACTTCTATTTCTAGGTCTCCGAGTTCCAGTACCTTCTGAGATAACTCTATGATATTTACCAGTTTCTCAGGATGTAATCTATGATTGTAGTCATCAGCATTCCATAATTGGAAATTGGCCACAGCCTCATGCCTTCTCGTACCTCCACAGTCTATAAAGTCTTTTACAACCTTACCTACTTCAGTTACGTGAAAGTGAGCCGGAACCAGGCTTCCATCTGGAAGTTTAAAACCGATTTCTTTTAGGGAAGTAAGATGATTTTTTATCTCGTTTAACGTCATGTCTTTTAAACAGTTTTAAAGTACTTGAAGTTGTGGTTTTTCTTAATATTTAACAATGACTCGTATATTAATTTTATAACATTTTCTACATCCTCCTTATGAGCCATTTCTACAGTGGTATGCATATATCTCAGCGGTAGAGAAATCAGCATACTCGGTACACCTGTGCCACTATATGCAAATGCATCCGTATCCGTTCCCGTACTTCTAGAAGAGGCAGCATACTGGAATGGAATTTTCTTCTTTTTCGCTGTAGCGATCACTAAATCTAGCAGTTTAGTTTGTACAGCAGGAGCGTAGGTAAGAGATGGTCCTAGGCCAGCCTTGGTCTCTCCTTGTTTCTTTACATCGATAAGTGGAGTACGTGTATCATGACATACATCTGTTACGATTGCTACATCAGGTTTTATAGCCTCTGCAATCATCTGTGCACCTCGTAGTCCGATTTCTTCCTGTACTGCATTAACTATATATAGTGAGTAGGGAAGAGATTTCTTATTCTTTTTTAGAAGACGTGCTACTTCTGCGATGCAGAAACCACCTAGTTTATTATCTAGTGCTTTACCTACATAATAGCGATCATTAAGAATCATCATCTCGTCTTCATAAGTAATAACATTACCTACATGGATTCCCATTTTGAGAACCTCTGCCTTGTCCTTAGCACCTACATCTATAAAGATGTTATGCTTGGTCGGAGCCATGTCTATATTTTTTCCAGCTCTAGTATGGATTGCTGGCCATCCAAATACTCCTTTTACAATACCTTTAGAAGTATGTATATCTACTCTTTTAGAGGGAGCGATGGTATGATCAGATCCACCATTACGCGTAACACTGATAAAGCCATCTTCTGATATATAATTTACAAACCATGAGATCTCATCTGCATGAGCTTCTATTACTACTTTATAAGGTTTGCCTGGATTTATTACACCGTATACGGTACCGTAATTATCTATCTGCCACTCGTCGATATAGGGCTTTAGATATTTGAGCCATACCTTCTGACCAGCTGCCTCAAAACCCGTAGGAGAAGCAGTGTTTAAATATGATTTAAGAAACTTTTCTGAGGACTTTGTTATTAGGGACATTATGAATTAAAGTTTTTATCGAACCAAGTTTTAGGGTCTTGATTCCAATCTTTTAAGATGTTCTTTTGTTCTTGATTTATGTAGTCGGATTCAACTGCTTTTTCTAGGAGTGTAACATAGTTAGATAGGCTGAAATAATCACAATTTTTTATGTTAAAATTCTGCTTGGAGATATCAAAACCGTAGTCAAAAATTGCTCCCACAGCGATGACCTCTATCTTAGCTTCTCTCAATACCTCCACTGCCTGTAGCGAACTGCCTCCGGTAGATATCAGATCTTCGATCACCAGTGCTTTCTGTCCTGCTTTTACCTCTCCTTCTATTTGGTTTTGTCTACCATGAGCTTTGGCCTTACTACGTACATAAGCAAAAGGAATCCCTAGCTCATCAGCCAGTAAAGCACCATGAGCAATCCCTGCAGTCGCTACTCCGATGATTATATCAGGTTTAGCAGTAAGCTTATTACACTCCAGTGCAAAAGCCTTTTTTATAAAAATTCTAACCTCAGGATGTGACAGGCTGAGTCGATTATCACAGTAGATAGGTGACCTCATTCCTGAAGCCCAAGTGTAAGGTTCCTTAGGGCTTAACTTAATAGCATTTATTTTAAGTAGTTTTTCTGCTAGCTCTATAGCTATATTCATTACTTTCGACCTTGAAATAGGCGGCAAATGTACAAAATATACATCAATGACTCTCCACTTATCCTCTGTCCTACAGAGAAGGTAAGCTTACTGACAAACGCAGATAGGAAGCAACTAGTTGTAAAATATACCCTAAAGAAAAAATCTCTGCTCAATTATATCGATATGATGGAGAAGGGAGATGAGTATGACGAAGTAATAATCCACTCTACAGAATACGAGCAATTAAAAAAAGAGGTAAAAGGACTCTATAAAATTATACCAGCTGCAGGTGGTCTTGTACTCAATGAAGAAAGTGAGATCATGTTTATTTTTAGAAGGGGTTTTTGGGATTTGCCTAAGGGCAAAATAGATCCTAATGAAAAAAAGAAGAAAGCTGCCATCAGAGAGGTAGAGGAAGAAACTGGGATCAGAGATATGCTCATCGCTGGAAAAATCGGAAAGTCTAATCACTCTTACAGAAACAAAAGTGGCAAGCGTATCCTAAAAGTTACCCACTGGTATCTTATGAATACCTATAAGCAGGAGAGTACTCCTCAGACTGAAGAAGACATCGTAAAAGCAGAGTGGATGACGCTGCAGCATTTCTACGAAGAGGAGAGACCTGTTTATTCCAATATTTTGGAAATCCTAGATCTCTATCAGATGAGAATTTCTTCTGATAATAATTTTGTTCCGTATTTCTAAAAAAAACTATTTATTCCGTTGGTTTTAGATGTGCTCTTTTCCATCTACGATGACTCCATAACCAGTTTTCTGGTTTTTGGATTATCTGTTGTTCTAGTCGTCGCATATACTTCTCCGTAATTACACCTGGTAAGTTTAGTCTAGACTCTTCAGAGAGTTCTTCTATGGTAAGTTCGTAATAGCCTCTTTTTATACGTTCTGTTGAGATATTTACCACCGGCCAGTTATTTTCTCTTGCCAGATTATCAGCTCCATATAGACAAGGAGTTTCCTGATTTAGAAATTGCATCCAGTGTGCTTTTTTTGCATTGCGAGGACCTTGATCAGATATCAGAATGAATAGAGTGGGCTCGGATTTGAATCTTTCTACAGCAGCTCGAGTTTCTCCGATGTCAGCGACATAGACGTTTTTTGCACATCTGGTTTTTTGTAGATAGTCATTTACCAGTGGATTTTTAAGAAGCCTTACGATTCCTAGTGTACGATGCTTGAGCTGATGACCGATGGTCTGTGTTCCCCATTCCCAGTTTCCGTAATGACTAGCCAGTCCAATTACATGCTTTCCCTTATGGAAGTATTTGTCAGTGACCTCTGGGTTTTTCCATACATATCTTTTATTGGCCTCTTCGCTACTCATCGTAAAGCCACGTAGGCCTTCTAGTAGGACGTCTGCTAGATTGATATATGATTTTTTGGCTAGAGCCAAAATTTCTTTCTGCTCTAAATCAGGAAAGGAATTAGATAGATTTTGAACGATTACTTTTTTACGATAACGTACAACTGTTCTTAGGACCCAAGCCAAAAAATCAGACAGCTTATAAAAAACCGACCATGGCAATATGCCTATGATGAAAACTGTAAATCTTAGAAAGAGATAATTGATATAATTCAATTGCTAAAATTTATATTTTTCTTTCCATAGGGTTCTTAATCTCTGAGCCAGCGTTTTTTCACTTCCATTTTCGCTAGGTTTGTAAAACATGCTTCCTGCGATCTCCTCAGGTAGATACTCGTCCATCACAAAATTCTGTTCGTAGTTATGAGCATACTGATAATCTTTTCCGTAATTCAGCTCTTTCATAAGTTCTGTAGGAGCATTTCTGATTTTGAGAGGGATCGATAGTCCTCCTGTTTTTTGTACAGATTCTTGTGCTCTTGCTATCGCTTCATAAGCACTGTTACTCTTAGGCGAAGCGGCCAGATAAATCGCTACCTGCGACATAATAATTCTTCCCTCCGGCATTCCTATTTTTTCTAAGGCAGAGAAACAGTTGGTTGCGATGAGAAGTGCATTAGGGTTTGCGAGGCCGATGTCTTCTGCTGCTAGAATAATCATTCTGCGGCAAATAAATTTTGGGTCTTCTCCTCCTGCTATCATTCGAGCGAGGTAGTAGACTGCTGCATTAGGGTCACTGCCTCTAACAGATTTTATAAAGGCAGACACTGTATCGTAATGATTCTCTCCAGTTTTATCATATTGCTGGATATTCTGCTGTATATTTTTTTCTACTAGCTCATCGGTTATGATGACTTCATCTACATCACCTATTTGATTTATTAATATTTCGAGAGAGTTATAAAGCTTACGAGCATCTCCACCCGAAAATCTAAGTAGTGCATCATAAGAATCGACTTTTATATTCTTCTCTTTAAAAAAGACATCTTCTTTAAGAGCCTTATCCACCAGTCGAGTAAGGTCTGCTTTTTCTAAAGCCTTGAGAATATATACCTGACATCTAGATAGGAGAGCGGAGATCACCTCAAATGAAGGATTCTCGGTTGTCGCTCCTATAAGTGTAACAATTCCCTTTTCTACTGCCATGAGCAAAGAGTCCTGCTGAGATTTACTAAATCGATGGATCTCATCTATAAATAAGATAGGCGGATTACTATCAAAGAACTTTTGCTTCTTTGCAGATTCTATGGTCTGTCTTACATCTTTTACTCCAGAATTTACAGCACTTAGAGCATAGTATTTAGTATTTGATTGTTCGGCAATTACAGAGGCGATACTCGTTTTTCCGACTCCTGGTGGACCCCAGAGAATAAAGGAAGGTACATTTCCAGTCTCTATAATATTACGTAGTATAGCTCCAGGAGCCATGAGGTGATCCTGACCTACATAATCTTCCAGTGAGCGAGGTCGCATTCTTTCGGCTAGCGGTTGCATAGAGTGTAATATTACGTAATATTATGATTTAGACAGATACTTAAACTATGACTTATATCAGTTCTGCAACTACAAAAATGCTTCCACCGATATATATCATTTCTCCAGCTTTACATTTTCTTTTGGCTGAGGCCAAAGCTCTTTTTACGGAGCTATATGCCTTCCCATTTAATCCTTGTTTTGTAGCAATCTCTTTTAGCTTAACTGCGGCTAGTCCTCGAGGGATATTTGCTTTGGCAAAATAGTAGGTGGCTTCTTGTGGAAATGAAGATAGGATAGAGTCAAGGCTTTTATCATTTACAAAACCCAGTACAAAATGGATTTTCTTCTTCTTTAGACTTTTTAAATGAGTAAGATTTAATTGCAGCCCTGCTTCATTATGAGCACTATCAGCAATGATAAGAGGTTGCTTACTGAGAGTCTGCCATCTTCCGATATAGAAAACGTTTTTATCTACCTTGCTGATTCCCTCTATAATGTGCTTCTCTTTGATTTTTGGAAAGGATTTTTTAAGATTGCTTACTATGTTTAAGGCTGTGTTAATATTCCGGTCTTGGAAAGGAGCAGGATGCTTTTTGAGCAGTTTATTGTATGCCTCTTTTTTGATTAGATTTTTTGCAAATGTGATTTTGCTTGATTTTCGTTTTGCGATATCTGTAAATACCTGAGCGACTTCTTTTTGTTTCTCTCCGATGATTACGGGTATATTCTTCTTTATAATTCCTGCTTTTTCTCTGGCTATTTTTTTAAGTGTATTGCCTAGCATACTTTGATGGTCTAGGCTGATATTGGTGATAACAGAGAGCAGTGGTTTCAAAACATTGGTGCTATCTAAACGACCTCCGAGTCCTACCTCGATTACTGCAACATCTACTTCGTTTTTTGCAAAATGGTCAAATGCCATGGCGACGGTTATCTCAAAAAATGAAGGCTGGATTTCTTTTATGATATCAAGATTATCTTTTACAAAGGAGACTACCTCTTTTTTAGTAATAAACTCATTACCAATCTTAATGCGTTCTCTAAAATCCTTATAATGTGGAGAGGTGTAGATACCTACCTTGTATCCAGCCTCTTTTAAAATAGAAGCGGTAAAGTGAGTGGTCGATCCTTTTCCATTGGTTCCAGCTATATGTATGCTTTTAAACTTTTTATGTGGATTATCGAGATGCTTACATAAAGCCTTTATGTTATTCAGGTCTTTTTTAAAAGCTTGAGCTCCGACTCGCTGATACATCGGTAACTGGGAATATAAAAAATCTAAACACTGTTTATAAGAACGCATATTGACGATAAATTAGCCTTACTTTTAATCTATAGTTGATGACGGAAAGATACGATTATATCATATGTGGAGCAGGTTGTGCTGGCTTGAGTTTGGCCTATTATTTATCCTTATTGGATTTAGGAGATCGTAGAATATTACTCATAGATCAGCAAGAAAAAAAAGGAAACGATCGTACCTGGTCCTTCTGGGAAAAAGAAGCTGGACCTTTTGAATCCATTCTTCATGCTTCATGGTCTCAGATAGATTTTTTCAGTTCGGTGCATAGTGAGCGGATACCGATTGCTCCTTATCGATATAAGAAAATAAGGTCTGCTGCCTTCTATAAGTTTGTGCAAAACAAGCTTGACAAAAATAAAAATATAGAGCTAGTCATTACTCCAATCCAGAAAATAGAGGAGTCTGATGAGCAGGTGAGGGTAATTACTGCTGATGGAGAATACAGCGGAAATATAGTTTTTAAAAGTTATCTAGAAAAAGGTTTTGATTTTGGCTCTAGCCAAAATGTACTTCAGCACTTTAAAGGTTGGGAGATAGAAACTTCTGAAGACACCTTTGATGCTGATGTAGCAACCTTCATGGATTTTAGAATAGACCAAAAGGATGATTTGAGATTTATGTACGTGCTGCCAGATAGTCCTAGGAAAGCACTGGTAGAAGTTGCAATCTTTTCAAATGAGCTGCTAGTAGAGCAGGACTATGATGAGATTCTGAGCTCTTATATTTCTAAAGAACTGAATATAAAATCCTACAATGTTTTAGAAAGCGAATTTGGAATCATCCCGATGACAACTTATCCGTTTGAGAAGCATAACACCTCTTGGGTAAAACATATCGGTACTGCTGGTGGCTGGGTAAAAGCTTCTTCTGGATATGCCTTTACTCGTATTCAAAAAAATGCTAAAAATTTGGCTCAAGCTATAGCAGAACACAAATCTATAGATAAGGCCATAAGTGGAAAAAATAGATTTAGAAACTATGACAAGATTTTTCTAAATGCACTCCTTACTCGGAAAGCCACAGGCGATGAGGTCTTTGGAAAAATGTTTAAAAACTTAAGCTCCTCACAGATATTTAAATTTTTAGATGAGGAAAGTTCGTTCTTAGAAGACCTTAGAATTTTTACTGGTCCTCCGACCTTACCATTTGTAAAAGCGTTTTTTGAAGAACTCTAGTATTCTTTCATGAGTCTAGACTTAAGCTTCTTTTTGTACTCTTCCTCTACCCAGTCTCTATAGTTTCTAGTAGTATTTACCAGACAGTAAGAGTAGCGTCTGATACGATCTCCGATTTGCTCATTTAAGACATTTATAAGTCCGATGGCTTCTTCAAAGCTTTCCGCATTTTTAGTAATAATCTCTATGTGATTTTCTAAAGACATCTCTAGAATGACAGAGGTCTTTTGACGTTTAGCAACGACCTCCTGATGTGCTTTCTTAATATCGAATTCTATATTGTCAGAATTAGGAAACTGAACTTTAATCTCTTCTGGTACTCTATAGACAAAACGTTTTTCTATCTCTGCATCACTAATAAGATTATCGATAAAGTACTGCGGTGATCTGAATATTTTATACCAGTCGATATCCGCTGACCACTGTCCGAATCTCAGTGCATTATTTCCTAAATCTATTACGGAGAAGGTCTTTTTATTTTCTAGTACCCTAGATCCTCTACCTATCATCTGGAAATAAAGAGTGAGTGATCTGGTCGCTCGATTCATAATGATACACTCTATCGTCGGCTCATCAAAACCAGTTGTCAAAATCCCCACAGAAGAGAGTATCGCATCTGGTGTAGTTTTAAACCATGCCAGTACTTCTTTTCGCTCATTCTTACCCATCTTACTATCTAGGTGTCTGACTGGTAAGCCTGCTTCTTTAAAATTATGATAGACAGCTCGAGAGGTTGCTATTCCATTATTAAATATCAGTGTCTTTTTTCCTTTGGCGATTTTATTATAAGCGTAGATGAGCTTATTTACCATCTTATCGGAGGTATAAAGTTCCTCTGATGACTTTACAGTATAATCTCCGTTTATCCCGATGGTAAGTGTCCCTAGCCCTACCTCGAAACTATAAATCGTAGCCTCTGCAAGGAAGCCCTTCTTTATAAGTGTGGCGATGTTATTTCCTACGATGAGTTCTTTGTAGACCTCGTTCATCGGAAGTTTTATATTACTACTCAGTGGAGTAGCGGTCACTCCGAGTATCATACTATCGTCAAAATACTGAAACAGCTTTCTAAACGAGTTGTAGTGTGCTTCATCTATAATAACCAGCCCGATGTTCTCTAGTTTCCACTCGTCATACTTTAGACGATTATTTAGAGTTTCTACCATTGCCACGTAGGCCTGATATTTATTCTGGTCAGGCATTTCCTTGACCTTGGCATTTATCACCATATTCTCCACCCCGAACTCTGTGAGCATACCTGAGGTCTGCTCACTCAGCTCTATTCTGTGGGTAAGGATGAGTACTTTTTTGTTAAAGTCTTCGATGTATTTTCTCGTGATTTCCGAGAAGATTACCGTTTTACCACCTCCAGTAGGCAGTTGGTAAACGATGTTATGGTCGGTAGGACTGCTTACAATCTTTGCAAAGACGTTTTCAAGGTCTTCCTTCTGATAATCGTACAGCTCCTTTTTCTTCTTATGGCCTTGATTCACTCTTTTATGGTGGTGTTGAGTTTTAGCAATCCGCAAATGTAGCCCAAAACTTTAGATGAGGTGAAAGACTTTTACGATTAATTGAAAATAAATTGGAGCAAATGTGCTTAAGACTTCATTCCTAGTAAGCAATCAGACCTTCTCTCAGTTTAATATATACCTATTATTCCCTTGCCTAAAGCCGCTATTCAAGGAATTTTAACACTCCTTCTGTACATGGTCAGTTCAGTTGCTAAAGGGTTCTCATTTGCCTCGATTGGTAATTTATTAGCTTATCGCAAAATTTTTTATTCAATTTATAAATCCAATCTCTGCTTAAACACCGTATTTAACAATACATAGGGTATTAAGGTGACTCTAAAGAATTACGATAGAGAAAAAATGAATTAGAATGTCATGTAAATGTTGTTCTTGACACGGCCCTTTCAATTTTTTGGAAGGGCTTTTATTTTTCAGTTATGACTTAGCGATAAATCTATTCAATGCAAAATAAGAGTACACTTTAAATACTTATTTGCTTTTAATTTTATAACTTTAAATGTCAAGAATTTTCATTTTAGGGTCTCGTTTAATTTTTAATTAATCAAACAGTCCGCTCAGAATTATTTAATAGAGACCGGATTACATTTCATTCTAAATATTTATAAAGTAATATTTCATCGAGAAACATACATCTTGAAGTGTTACTTATTTAAAATAGGGTTAACTCATCAGCAGATGCATTGGGTTAACATTTAATATCTAAATATTTAATTATGAAAAGATCTTTTCTTCGAGAACAAAATTTATTTAAACATGGTTTTGGATTTTGTTTGACCCTTTTGTTTTTAGTGATTTCTATAAGTTTACAGGCATCAAGCCATCGTGAAGCTCCTCTTATTTCTAATGACCCTCTTGCAGATAACACAGACTTATACGCATTTAGAAGTCCGGATAATCCTAACACCATTACCATCATTGCAAACTATATTCCTGGACAAGCCGCATACGGAGGACCTAACTATTACAGTTTTGGAGAGAATATAAGGTACGAGATACACGTAGATAATGATGCGAGTATTGCTGGTGATGAGATAGTATATAGAATGACTTTTGAAAAGGTAAATGAAGATCCTACCACCTTCTTTAACATCAGGCTAGGTCAACAGAATTTGAAAACTACGTATACACTAGAAAGAAGTATTGATGGTGGTGCGACTTTTCAGACCATCGTATCTAACGGAGTAGTCCCTCCACCTAATATAGGTCCTAGATCTATAGAGGGTGCTGCAGGTCTAAATACTACCTACGACGCTTTATTTAATGATGCCATAACTACAGCATCTACTGGTGAAACTGTATTTGCAGGGTCTATCGATGATCCATTTTACGTAGACTTAGGAGGTATTTTTGATTTGGGTGATGCACCTAGACAGGGAAGTGGACCTAGGGATGCATTAGCAAAATATAACTGTCATACAATCGCATTACAGATTCCAATATCTACTTTATTAAAAAGTGGAGCTCCTACATCACCTACTAGTATCCTAGATGCTGACTATGTGATCGGAGTATGGGCTTCTGCTAGTCGTCCGGCTATTAAGACACTAGGTAGTGGCGGAGATGTGGATTACTCTGGAGACTGGGTACAGGTTTCTAGAATAGGAATGCCATTGACAAACGAAGCAGTAATTCCGATCGGTTCTAAAGATTTTTGGAATAAGCTAAGTCCTTATGATGAAATTGGAGAGACTACTTTAGATGAATTCTTTTACAATCCAGAATTAGCTCTATATATGGACGATTCTCAATTTGGAGGAGCAGTTCCTGCCTTTGCACCATTAAGAATACAATCAGCTTCTTTAGGAGGTTTTGATTTTAGAAATGGACAAGATGGACTTTTTGGATTGAAAGGAGATCCTGCATTAGCTGGAACAGCTTTAGATGATGCAGTTTTTGGGACATTATTATTACCTGCTGCTGGAAAACCAAGATCTGTGGATCTATGGCCTACATTCCACACAGGAGTGCCTAATGTGATTCCGTATCAATTAGCAACTGGAAAAGGTGGAAATCCACTGGCAGCGGGAAAACCGTTTATAAATAATTTCTTACCTAATGGTGGAGATATGCTGAGATTAAATATGGCTGTGCCTCCTACACCGAGAACAGATCCTAATTTTAGCCCACTAGGGATAATACAAGCAGCTGCAATCGGTCTGACAGTGGCTCCATTTAATACTACTACTAATCTAGAATTTATTCCTAATATGGATGGATTTCCTAATGGTAGAAGATTAGAAGATGATGTAACTGTAATCGAGTTGCAAGCTGTTGCAGGAGTTGTCCTAGCAGCTGTAGGGTTATGGTATGATGATTATGATCCTGCGACTTCACCTAGTCCGGTGACGGGAGACCTTTTAAACGTTTTGACTTATTCAACAGGAGTTAATAACAATGATGCTAAATTCTCAACTAGTTTTCCATATGTCGCTATGCCATGGAGAGGTACTGAGGTAGGACAATAGACTTATTGCAATTAAAAAAAACTTTTGAATAATAGCAAAGACAAATAATAAAAATGAAAAATAATTTTATAAAAAATATATCGATCACAATGATCGCGATGCTTGTAGCTCTTTCTACAGGCTTTAGTTCTAGTCATAGGGAGGCACCACTTATTGCTAATGATCCATTGGCTGATAACGTAGATTTATATGCATTTAAGAGTCCTGATAATCCAGACATGATTACCTTAATCGCTACCTACGTTCCTTTACAGTTGCCGCAGGGTGGACCTAACTACTATACATTCGGAGAGAATATTAGATATGAAGTACATGTAGATAACGACGCCAGTGTACCAGGGGATGAGATCACTTACAGATTTACATTTAACATCATAAACGAAGATCCTTCTACATTTTTTAATATCAGACTCGGAGCTCAAAACCAAAAAGCTACTTATACTTTAGAAAGAAGTATAGATGGTGGTGTGAGTTTTCAGACTATCATTACTAATGGTGTAGTCCCTCCTAATAACATCGGTGACAGATCTATTACTGGTGGAGCAGGACTTAACACAGATTATAATACTTTATTCCAAAATGCTGTAACTACAGCAAGTTCTGGTGAAGTAGTTTTTGCTGGTCCTACAGATGATCCGTTTTTTGTGGATCTTGCTGGTATTTTTGATTTAGGTGATGCTCCTAGACAGAATGGAAATCCTTCAGATGCTGTAGCTTGTTTTAATGTAAGTGCTATTGCGATTCAAGTACCGATTACTACTTTATTAAAGGCAGGAGCACCTACAACTCCTACTAATATTTTGGATTCTGATTATGTAATCGGAGTATGGGCATCTGCTAGTCGACCTGCTGTAACTACGATCAGTAAAGATAATGATGATCAGTTTGCGGGAGATTGGGTACAGGTTTCAAGACTGGGAATGCCATTGACTAACGAGGCTGTAATAGCTATCGGAGATAAAGATTATTGGAATAGTTTAACACCTTATGATGAGATTACTGAGACTTCTCTAGATGAGTATTTTTATAATCCAGAGTTAGCTCTTTACATGGATGATTCTCAATTTGGAGGGGCGGTACCTGCTTTAGCTCCATTAAGAATACAGTCTGCTTCTTTAGGGGCCTTTGATTTTAGAAATGGACAAGATGGACTTTTTGGGCTTAAAGGAAGTGCGGCGGTAGCTGGTACTGCTTTAGACGATGCAGTTTTTGGTACTTTATTATTGCCAGCAGCCGGGAAACCTAGATCTGTAGATTTATGGCCTGCCTTTCATACTGGTGTACCGAACGTAAGACCTTATCAGCTGGCCACAGGAAAGGGGGGAGACCCTCTAGCAGCAGGAAAACCATTTGTAAATAACTTTTTACCTAACGGTGGAGATATGTTGCGTTTAAACATGGCAGTTCCTGCAACTAGCAGGGCTGATGCTAACTTCAGTTCACTCGGATTAATACAAGCAGCAGCTATAGGGCTTACAGTAGCTCCTTTTAATACCAATTCAAATTTAGAATTCATCCCTAATATGGATGGATTTCCAAATGGTAGAAGACTAGAAGATGATGTTACTAGAATAGAATTACAAGCTGTTTCTGGAGTTGTACTTGCCGCAATAGGTTTATGGTACGACGATTATGATCCGATGACATCACCCAGTCCAGTTACGGATGATCTGTTAAATGTTCTAACGTATACGACGGGTATTGAAAATAATGATAAAGATTTTACAAGTTCTTTCCCTTACTTAGCTCAGCCTCACAGTGGTACTGGAGCGTGTAGTGGAGAGCTGTTTTTCAAAACTCAAAATTTAAATGCTAATGCCGATGCAAAAGTTTTTGTGTCTAGTAATAATGCTGGTACTATAGCTGCTTATGGTTATAGTGATGCTGGAGGAATTACTTCTTCTAGTTTTGGCTCAGTAGCAAATGATGCAGATGGTGTGCATTATGATGAATTAGCAGATGTACTATATCAGTTAAATAGAACTGATAATGTAATAAATGCATATAGTAATGTTCAGGGAAGCTTAACCACTGGAGGTGCTCCTACACTTACAGCTACGTCTACATCTGATTTTACAAATGGTAGAGAAATAGCAGTCTCTGGGAATAAACTAGTTGTCGCTCAAGATGCATCTGCATCTAATGGAGACGTAAATCAGTTTGTAACTTATACCATTAGTGGCACTTCGATTACTTTGGATAAAGTACAGCCGACTGATATTAATCTATGGGGTATTACTTTTGATGGGGCTGACCTGGTGGCGATTGTTGACAACTCTTCAGATGTTGCAGTCTTTAATGACTTCTTAGCTCAGCCCAATGGTGCCGTTACGGCTAGTGCTATCATTACTGTTTCTGATATGGTGAGAACACATGGTCTAGCATATGACGCTGATAATGACATTATGATTCTTACAGATGTAGGAAGTGGGGCTGTAGCTGATGACGGAGCCTTTGCTTATATTACTAATTGGATTGGTGCATCAGCAGATGGAACCATTACCGCAGCTGAACAAATAAGAATAGAAGGTCCTTTATCTACCTTAGGTAATCCGGTAGATGTGGCTTACGATGATACAGCAGGATTAATATTTATAGCAGAACGAGCAAATGCTGGTGGAAGATTTCTAACGTTTAATATTCCTACACTAGATGGAGATGTTGCCCCTGCATCTAGCGAGTTTTTCCAAGGAGCATCGGCAGTTAGTTATACTAGTTGTAGAGTAATTGCAGAGGAGCCAGAGTCTATAGTTTTCTACGACTTAGACGGATGTACTTCTTTCTTTTCAGATAATTCTAATGCAGATTATTCAGAATTTGTACCTGCTTATCCTAACACCTTAGATTGTGCCTCTGTGAGTGCAGGCATTGTAAATAGAACTCCTAGTTCTAATACTCATTCATGTACTCCTGGTTTTGCAGGAGAGGCAATGTGTGTGGGTTCTATGAATTCTTGTGCGTACTCTCCAGGAAATAGTAAAGCTATCTTATTTGATGTAACCTTAAATCCTAGTGGAGGAGAGACTGCTTCTATTTCTCAATTGAGCTTTTATGAAAAAGCACCATCCAATTATGATTGGATAGATGGAGCTTCTGGCCCTAATAACTATCCTACTAGATATGGATTGAGAGTGTTGAAAGATGGAGCAGAGATATTTAGATCTATAGATATAAGTACGACTACTGGATGGACTTTAGAGGCATTCGATTTTTCTGATGCTTCGTTTTCTACTGGTTCTGTAGCTACCTATACTTTTGAGTTATTAGCTTACTGCCTTGTAGGCAATAATGCAACCGTAGATGCTTGGGATATAGATGAGATTAACGTATTAGGAGTATGTAGTGGAACCGGTAATAGAGTTGCTGTAAGTGGTGCTTTAAGAACTGCCTCAAGCGAAGGTGTAGAAGGGGCAATAGTTTCTATAGAAAGCCCACTAGATATTTATGACTCTACTACAGAAGAAGATGGACTTTATGCTTTTTCAGATCTGCCTATTGGCGAAGATTACTATCTAAGTGCAGCTAAAAATGATGATCATGCTAACGGTGTTTCTACACTAGATTTGATTATTATCCAGAAGCATTTACTAGGAATTCAGACTTTTAATGAAACATATAAATATATCGCCGCTGATGTAAATCAAAGTGATGATGTTTCTGCGATTGATCTCGTTGTTATGAGAAAATTAATCTTGGGAATTTATGATGAGTTTCCATCAGGTTTAAGTTGGAACTTTATCGACGCAGAAGTACCTATTACATCTAATAATGTTTTCAATACTGACTTTTATATCGCTTTAGAAGATCTAGATGAGAATAAAGACAACACAAACTTATTAGCTATAAAATATGGTGATGTTAACAATGATGTAGAAGCTAATTTTGGTTCTGATGTTGTAGACGTAAGAACGGATGCAACCTTAGATTTTACGATTCCTAATCTTTCTGTAGAGAAAGGAGATAGAATCAGTATTCCTTTTAAGTCATCTAACTTTAATGCGGTTTATGGATTCCAGATGACTATGGCTTTTAACGGATTACAATATGATAATATCGTAGCGGATAATATAGATATCTCTGATGAGAATCTAGGACATTTAGATTCTAACAATCATACATTTAGTTGGTTTAACCATAATGGTGTGAGCGTAAAATCAAATTTTACCTTATTTACGATTAATGTAATCGCAGATAGAGATGGTAAGCTAGCTGATATGGTAGAGATTAACAACTCTCGTACAGAGAAGGAGGCTTATAAAGAGAATCTAGTAGATAAAATAGATATTAAATTATTTACAGAAGGTGGAGAAGAGTTGCTACAGAATGCCTTATACCAGAATGTTCCTAATCCATTTTTGGATTATACAGATATAAGCTTTAATATAATAGAGGCAGGTTTAACTACCTTGACTGTATTTGATGTAAATGGAAAAGTAGTCTACTCTAACGAGAGAGAATTTGCAAAAGGAGCTCATACATTCAGTATTCATAAATCTGATTTACAATCAGCAAGTGGAATGTTATATTATTCTATTAGCGTAAACGGTTTTACACAGACTCGAAAAATGACGATTTTTAAATAAACATTTCTAAGTCAATAAATTACAGGAGGTTATCTCATATGAGGTAGCCTTCTTTTTTTATTTGGCTAAAGCCAATATTTATTCTGTCTGATTAAGATCTACTTTTGTGATAAAAGCTTATTGCTTTAATTCATCGCAAACCTCGGATCCTTTATATATTGGAGTCTTTCCTGACTGCTGATCTCTAGTGTTAAAAATCCAAATTCTTCTTTTACCACTCCTTGCAGTTTATAAATTCCTCGTCCTCTAAATGGATAGCGTTTAGCAACAGGAGGAAAATGTACAGTATCTATCCATTCTCCATCCTGATCCAGAAAGGTTCCGAAATTCATACGATCTCCTTTTTTGGTCTTGGTAGGTTTTATGGTTACTAGGTAGCCATATATGGTTATGCGTTTGTTTATAAAGCTGGGCATATTACTGGCTACAAAGCGAGAAGGAAGTGCTTCTCTTAATAGTTTAAAAGGATCACTCAGAGGAAAACCGAGTAACTCGATCTCGTCAAAGGCTGTCTCTAATTTGCTGATCGTAAACTCTGGAAGTTTGAAGTTTCTGCTTTGAGACTGGAAGAGTGGTTTTTGGATGGCGACCTTGGGCTGATGTCTGGTTTTAAAATGTCCTTTCCAGAGCAGTGTACGCTTATCTATACCCGTAAATCGGAAAGCTCCTATACGGATCAGCGTATCTAGATTTTCCATGCCTATGGGTATGCGATCTACGAGGTCATCTATCGATTGATAAGGACCGTTGAGAGAGCGTTCTTTGGTTATGCGATTAGCCAATTTGGCCTCGAGCCGATCTAGATGCTGAAATCCTAGATAGATGTCATTTCCTTTTATAGTCGTCTCGTACTTGCTGCTATTTACACATGGAGCATGGATGATGCCACCGAGTCTGCGGGTCTCATGGATATAGGTCTCTGCTCTATAAAATCCTCCACCATTATTCAGGACGGCAACCATGTATTCTAGGGGATAGTAATGCTTGAGATATAGACTCTGGTAGCTTTCTACAGCATAGGAAGCTGAGTGACCCTTAGCAAATGCATAGCCTGCAAAACTTTCTATCTGCAGCCATATTTCTAGAATGAGCTTGTCGTCATATCCCTTAGCTCTGCAGTTATCAAAGAACGTATCTTTTATCTTCTGGAACTCTTCTCGTGATCGATATTTCCCACTCATACCTCTACGTAGTACATCTGCTTCTCCGAGTGATAGACCAGCAAAATGGTGTGCTACTTTTATTACATCTTCTTGATATACCATCACTCCATAGGTGTCTTCCATAAGTTTCATCATTACAGGATGAGCGGTCTTACGGCGATCTGGATCCTTATGTCGACGGATGTATTCTTGCATCATGCCGCTCTGAGATACGCCCGGACGGATGATTGAACTGGCTGCTAC
>CAZDWO010000027.1:0-18567 GCA_964509175.1 uncultured Saprospiraceae bacterium | reverse complement strand
ACGATTCCGGCAGAGTGTACGCTTATGATATTAGGCATACCTTTTAGAAATTCTGTGTATCTAATGACAAGTTGAGGAAGCTTATCTAGTTGAGAAAAATTAAACTTCCCACTACTCAGTATATCCATCTCATGCTTAGGTAGTCCGAATACTTTTCCGAGTTCTCTTACTGCTCCTTTATGCTTGAAGGTATTATAGGTTCCGAGTAGGGCTACCTGTCCATCTCCTCCGAATCGCTCAAAAATATATCGAGTCACATCAGGTCTATCTCTCCAAGAAAAATCTATATCAAAGTCTGGTGGATTTTTACGATATAGATTCATAAACCGCTCGAAGTAGAGGTCCAGTTCTATAGGGTCGACATCTGTGATTCCGAGTAGGTAGGCGATGATACTGTTTGCTCCACTTCCTCTGCCGACATGGAAATAACCCTGCTTCTGAGCATAGTCTACGATATCCCAGTTGGTCAGGAAGAAGGACATGAAATTGGTCTCTCTAATCAGGCCGAGTTCCTTTTCTATTCTGTTTTCTATCTCTTCTGTAACAGTGGGGTAACGGTATCGGAGACCCTCTGTGCAGAGCTTGTTGAGTAGTTCTATGTCTTTCTGATGAGAGCCAGTATAAGTCACTAGATTCTGATGCGGTCTACTGTCACTGAAATCAAAAGATATCTCACACTCTGTTTTTATACGTTCTGTATTATCGATGATAAACGGATGGTCTTTATAAGCTTCTTTTAGCTGGTCAGGACTGTAGAATAGCTCTCTGGGGTCGCCTTGTTCGGACTCAGGTAGTTTGCTGAGTAGGAGATTGTTGTCGATGGCTCGTAGTAGTCGATGTGTATTAAAGTCTCGTTTTCCTCTGAAGCTTACGCCTTGTAAGACGACCATTTTTTCTTTGTGCTGATACAGCTGCGAGTATTTAATTTTACGGAGGTCTTTAAGGCTTACGCCAATGTATTCATGCTCATCATACTGCATCTTGTTGATAAGTAGAGCCTGCTCGAAAGGGTAGATTACGATCGCATTGTCAAACTGCGGAGCGAGGTCAGGAAGCTTTTTTTTGCGATGTAAGTGGTGGGATAGAAATCGATTGAGTTCGAGAAATCCTTCATTGTTTTTTGCTAGGGCAACGTATTGCTGATATACGCCATTACGAAAGTCTATACCTATAATCGGTCTTATCTTATATTTAGGTGCTAGTCTTATGAAATTTAATGCAGCAGAGGTGTTGTTTATGTCTGTAAGTGCTAGGCATTCTATACCATAGTCCATAGCCTTTTCGAGCAGTTCTTTTTCTGAGATGGTGCCGTATCGGAGGCTGTAGTAACTGTGGTTGTTTATGTGCACTTGGAGGTTTAGCGGTTTAAAGGTTCAGAGGGTTAAAGGTGTCAAGGTGTCAAGGTGTCAAGGTTTTGAGGTGTCAAGGTTTTGAGGTGTCAAGGTTTTGAGGCTTCGAAGGCAAAAAATTTAAGGTTTTCTTTTCATGTCGACCTTGTGGAGACATCTTTTTGTTTTGAAAAATAGAGTATCGTATAGCTGTACAAGCCCTACTTAGCCATTTCCCACGTTACCACAATTATGTAAGTCCTACTTAGTTCATTTTCAAATTCCCACATTTTCAAATTGTCAAATTAAAAGAGCTGCCTACGAGCAGAGCAAAACCATTTACATATTTCCACATTAAAATAAATTCAGTTGCGGATTATCATCCTGGTCCTCGGCTTCTCTTCTACGTTTTGCCTGCGACTCTCCCATGCCTTGTAAATCGAGTTCCTGAAACAGGATATAGTCGTATTCTGTGATGAGTCGTTCACCTATGGGTTGTAGGAGGTATGGGTCTTTGTTCCTTGCTTTTTTTATCTCAGGCGATATGGGATAGGCATTAAAATCTTCTGGAGGAAAAGGTTTGAGCAGACTGGTCACTTCGTGGAGTGGAGTTTGGAGGTTTAACCATGAGTGCTCATCTTCTGGAGCGATGATGACTGGACTTCTATGGTGTCCTACTTTCTGAAGGAGTGCATTAGGAGTAGTCGTTATGATTGCAAAACCCTGATGTACTTCTCCTGTTTTCTGGTCTATCCATTCGTCCCATATTCCTGCAAATGCAAAAGGCCTTTTTTTATCCTTAGAATAGATGAGGTAGGGTTTGCTGAGTCGCTCTTTTTGTGGTCCTTCTATAAAGGCATCTGCTATGACTAGGCATCGCTGTGAGCGTATAGGCTTACGGAAACTCGGTTTACGGATGATGCCCTTAGAGCCTTTAAAATTTGGGTCATTTTCTTTGTTGTGATCTCCTTCGCTCCGAGCATTTATAAGATACATTCTTTTCTTTGCCCACGATGGTGACATCCCGAAGGTAAGCAGCTGCAACTTATGAGGATCTGCACTAGTTACCACAGGAGCCTTATCTCCAGGAGCTACATTTACATTCTCAGTAAAGATTTCTTTGACCTCAGTCGCATCGACCTGAAATCGTTTTTCGATGACTTTTATTTTAGTAATTATGGTATATCTTCCACACATTTTTTATCAAGGTTTCAAGGTCTCGAGGTTCAAAGGTTTCAAGGTTTCAAGGTCTCGAGGTTCAAAGGTTTCAAGGTTCAAAGGTTCAAAGGTTCAAAGGTTTCGAAGTGTTTGTTATCAGTTTATAAAGCTCCGTCTTGTCATGTCGACCTTGTGGAGCCTGCATGCCTTTGGAACCTGTCCTACTTAGCTCATTTTCAAATTTCCACATTTCCACATTTCCAAATTTTAGGGTAGCCCAGAGGCAGAGCAAAATCATTTACACATTATCTCATTTACATATTTACACATTAATTACTGATGTCTATGTGCCAAAACTACCGGCGGCTCCCCATTAAAAGGATTAGTAAATCCGCCGATGGTTTTAGCTCCATAGGTCGAGGCTCGCATTACACTGCGGGTTCCATATTTATTACGTATATAATCCATAGCACTGTATAAGTTTACGGTTTTAGTTGTGTTTTCAAAAAGACTGATCTGATAATTTCCTTGTACTAGACTGCTGAACCGTACACCGATCAGACGTACCAGTAGTCGTCGATTGTATAAGGTATTAAAAATATCCAGTACTCTAGAGATGAGATTATGGTCAGCTGAGGTGTAAGGTATTTTTAACTGCTTAGTGTATGTGTTGAAATCAGAGTATCTGATTTTTACGGTTACACAGGAGGTGAGTCGATTTCCATTTCTGAGCTGGAAAGCCAGGTCTTCTGCCATGGCACGGATGATGGTCTTGAGTTTATAGATATCTGTCGTGTCTTTGCCGAAGGTCCGCTCACTAGAGATAGACTTACGCTCATGATATTCTATGATGGGTCGGTCATCTATGGCATTTGCTCGTTTCCATATCGTTCTTCCATTTTTACCGAATACAGATTCCATCATCTCTATAGGCATCTGCTGTACTTTTTCTACTCGTTTTATCCCGAGATTACAGAAGGTCTGAAACATCTTATCACCGACCATCGGTATCTTTTTAATCGATAGAGGAGCGAGAAAAGGTTTTTCGTAGCCAGTGTCGATTTTGATTTGGTTATTGGGCTTGGCTTCTCCGGTGGCAACCTTAGATACTGTTTTATTGGACGACAGTCCGAATGAGATAGGTAGTCCCGTTTCTCTCATAATAGTCTGTCTGAGTTCTGAGGAAAATTTATAGCAGCCTACATATTTATCCATACCTGAGAGGTCAGCATAGAATTCGTCGATGCTTGCTTTTTCTAAGACAGGAACATCTTGCTTCATAATCTCGGTGACCATCTTAGAGTACTTAGTGTAGGTGCCAGCATTGCCTCTGATGACGATGGCTTCTGGGCAGAGTATACGGGCCATACGCATAGGCATCCCTGAATGTGCTCCATAGGCTCTCGCTTCATAGCTAGCAGTAGAGACGACTCCTCGATCTCCAGTGCCTCCTACGAGTATGGGCTTACCGATGAGCTGACTGTCTATAAGTCGCTCTACAGAGACAAAGAAGCTGTCTAGGTCCATATGTAGGATGGTTCGTTGCATATCACACTCTAGTGGTTAGAAAAAATAGATTCCGAGAACTAAATTATGGAAATATTCCAAATATATGGAATTATTCCTATTAAAATAAAATCCCTTATATTTATAGGGTGTAAATACGTCTTTAAACCATGTGGAGATTTTTATTGATATTCTTAGTAACTGCGGCCATCGTACAGTTTCTGTATCGTGACAAGAATCAGATTGAGAAACCAGTAGCTAGACCAAAGAAAAAATCGAATCCCGAACCTCCCAAACAGCAAACAGTACCAGTAAGGAGCAATAAAAGGAGAGGGGAGATTTTCGAGCCCAATGGATATATTTCTAATTACGGAATTGCTTACTATGATATAAATGAAGCAGACTCTGATTACGAGTATCTGAGCTCACAGGGATATCAGGGAGGAGGCCCATCATGGGAAGGAATTCTCTATGGTGTTTTAAAAATTAAAGATCCAGATCTACTCAGTCGAGTAGAGTTCGATGCAGAAGGTGATGGTCTAGTGATAAATGGAGAGAATAAAAAAGATATGGAAGGAATCTCATTCTGGATAAATGAGGTAAAGACAGATCGTAAACTGATGCAACGAGCAATCATGATGGCCAATATCGACGGCCGCATGGAATAAAAATTTCTAAAGAAGCACATGCCTTTATCAGTAGCAGCACAGCGATTTAAGCAACTCCGTGAGGAACTAGGATATACTCAGTCGGCTTTTGCCGAAAGGCTAGGAATTAAAAATACGACTGCTGATATAGAACGAGGAAAGGTAAAAATCACCGGTCATATAGTTAAAGACTTATTGAGCCAGTTCAACGTAAATCCGATGTGGCTCTATGGCGATAGTAAGCAGCAGTATCTGAATATCCAATCACAAAATGTAGCTCCACAGGTAGTAAGTGTCGATAATCAGGGATTAGAAAATATCCTTATGGTAAATGTAAAAGCGGCAGCAGGATACTCCGGCAATATAAATGATCAGCAATTCTATAATAACCTTCCAGCCTTTAGCTTTCCGCTTCCAGAGTATCGCAATACAAGTTTTAGAGGATTTCAGGTAGAGGGCGATAGTATGAGTCCTGCCATTCTAGAAAATGACTGGATACTCGCAAAAGCACTATCTAATATCGACGAACTAAAAGATGGAGATATCCATGTCGTCGTAGAGGACGAAAGTGTCCGAGTAAAAAAGGTCAGAAAACTAGAAGATACACTGCAGCTTATTTCTTTAAATAAAGAATATTCTACAGTAGAGATCGCTAAATCATCTGTAAAAGAATTATGGGTATTCCACAGTAAAATCAGTAAAGACGTGGATACTCAGCTACATGGAGATATGCTCCGAGATATAAAATCTGATTTAGAGGAGATAAAGAATAAATTGTAGGCTAGGCATATCTCTCTATACATCTTCTTAGAAATACATCGTGGTACATTTCATAAAACATGTTTCATGAAATATGAAACATAAAACATGAAGTCATATTGATTGAACATTCTAGCAATATATTTGCTATATAGTTAATATGAGAAAAATCGTCTTAGGTATAGCAGGGTCTAGCGGCTCAGTATATGCACAAGCTTTAATTAAGAAACTCGCTACCATCTCTGATTTAGAAGTCGGTGTAGTAATGAGCACAAATGCCATAACCAACTGGGAAATAGAGATAGGCAAATTTGACGCAAGTCAGATTCCTTTTAAGGTATATGGCAAGCAAGATTTTAATGCTCCTTTTGCAAGTGGTTCGGCACAATATGATACGATGATTATCTGCCCTAGTTCTACGGGTATTATAGGACGAGTGGCTACGGGAATATCCAATGATCTCATGACTAGAGCTGCAGATGTAATATTAAAGGAAAGGAGAAAGCTTATAATAGTACCCAGAGAAACTCCATATAGTCTGATTCATTTAAGAAATATGACGACTATAACTGAAGCAGGTGGTATAATATGTCCAGCTTGTCCTTCGTTTTATTCTTCTCCAGAGTCTATTGACGATATAATACTGACAGTAGTAGATAGAATAATAGACCTTGCACAGTTAAAACAGAGTACCTACAGATGGGGAGAATAGCTTTAACAAAGTGTTAATCTTAATCTGATTTTCAACTTATAGAAACAAATAATCGCTTATTACTATAGATAATTATCCTTAGCATGAAAAAAATATTCTTTTTAGGTCTTCTATTTGTGGCTAGTCTCGCATCCGCACAAAATGACGAATTTCTAAAATCAGGACCTACGAGTGCCAGTACTCCTGAAGAATTTGAAGCTGAGTATAAAAAGAATATCAGAAAATCTAAGATTAATGGAGTCTACATCCCTAAGAATCTAAAAGATGCTTTTAGAGAGTTAGTAGCACTATCTCCAGAAGAGTCTATAATTAAATATAAAGAAGCACCAGAGGAGGTAGTTGCTAAGAAACTTCACCATGGCCTAGGAAAGTGGATGATTGCCAAGTGGTCCTTTTACAATGGTTCTAGATTATCCCATCGCTTAAAACGATTAGGTCTCAGTCATCCAGATGATATGGCACAGTTCGTCTTAAGAACCTTTCATAGACATTTAAATAATCTGCCACTCGAGGAAAAAGTCCTTGCTCTAGAGTATGTCAAAATGAGAAAAGCAGAGTCTGATGAAAGACGAAAAGACGCCAAAATTCTCAAAACCGAAAAAAAGAAAATACCTAAGAACTAGGTGTTATTTCCACTTACTTTGTCTATAAGGAAAGTCTAATTTTCCAAAAGTTATACATTTGCACTCTTTTATCATCTCGATCATATAAAAATCGAGACTAATGTATACTACCGATAGTGTTAGTGGAGTTAGGTATAATTTATTGATGTTTCACGTGTTATAATCTAGATATGGCTAAAAATTTATTGATTGTAGAGTCACCAGCAAAGGCAAAAACTATAGAGAAATACCTCGGAGAGGACTTTAAGGTTAAGTCTAGCTATGGCCACATAAGAGACCTAGAAAAAGGGAATAAAGGCATCGATATAGAAAATAAATTTGAGCCGAGCTATGTCGTTTCTCCAGAAAAAGTAAAGGTTGTAAAAGAGCTAAAGACTGCTGCAAAAAATGCCAGTGAAGTATGGCTCGCAACGGATGAGGACCGAGAAGGAGAGGCTATTGCATGGCACTTATGTGAAGAATTAGGTTTAGATGCAAAGACCACAAAACGTATCGTTTTTAGAGAAATTACAAAGCCAGCGATTCAGAAAGCAGTTCTGACACCTGGTAAGGTAGATATAGATCTCGTAAATGCTCAGCAAGCGAGAAGGATATTAGATAGGCTAGTAGGATTTGAACTTTCTGGAGTACTGTGGAGAAAAGTAAGAAATAAGCTATCTGCAGGAAGAGTACAGTCTGTTGCCGTAAAACTTATCGTAGAGAGAGAAAAGGAAATTAGAAACTTTGAGGCAACTCCATATTACAAGGTAGTCGCTATATATAACGTCCAAAACGCAAATGGTAAAACCGTAAAGCTCAAGGCAGAATTAAAAGACAATATAGACCTAGAAGGAGATGCTCTAGATTTTCTAGAAAAGTGTAAAAATGCTTCTCACTCTATTAAAGACATAAAAGTAAGACCGACCAAGCGTAAGCCTGCTCCGCCTTTTATTACCTCGACTTTACAGCAGGAAGCGAGTAGACGTTTTGGGTTCAGTGTTAGTGGGACTATGAGTGTAGCTCAGAGATTATATGAGCAGGGTTTTATTACCTATATGAGAACAGATTCTCCTAATCTAAGTGAGTTGGCAATAACAGCTATCGGAGAGCAGGTCGCTAAAGAGTTCGGAGATAAATATTCTGAACCACGTAGATTTAAATCTAAAAAGAAAGATGCTCAGGAAGCTCACGAAGGGATAAGACCTACTTATTTTGATCGTAAAAATTTAGGAGCAGATAAGGATCAGCAGAGATTGTATGATCTGATATGGAAAAGAGCAGTTGCTTCTCAGATGGCTGATGCCCAATTAGAAAAAACTACAGTAGACATTGAGATTTCTGCACATCCAGATAGAGTTTTAAAAGCCAAAGGTGAGGTTATAAAGTTTGATGGATTCCTAAAACTCTACATGGAGGCCAAGGATGAGGATTCAGAAGGAGAAGAGTCTAAAGGTATTTTACCTCCATTAAGTGTAGGGCAGACCTTAGATTTAGATAATCTAAAAACTACGGAACGATTTACCAGAGGACCTGCTAGGTATACTGAGGCGACTCTAGTAAAAAAGCTCGAGGAATTAGGTATCGGGAGACCTTCTACTTATGCACCTACGATCTCACGTATCATGCAGAAGGATAGAGGCTATGTGACTAAGGAAAGCCGAGAAGGAAAAGAAAGAAAATATAACGAGTTTACGCTAAGTAATAATGAAGTAGATAAGGCGGTCCTTACGGAAAACACAGGTGCTACTTCTAATAGATTGTACTCCAGTGATATAGGAGAAGTAGTAACTGATTTTCTCAGTGAGCATTTTAATGACATCATGGATTATAGATTTACAGCTGATGTGGAAAGTCGATTAGATGGTGTAGCGGCTGGTAAGGAGCAGTGGAAAAATATGATCGATGATTTCTATGATCCATTCCATAATCGAGTTGAAAAAACAATAGAAGAAGCTCAGCGTGCTAAGGGAACCAGAGTACTAGGAAAGGACCCAGAGAGTGGCCATACTGTGCTCGCTCAGATGTCTAGATTTGGTCCAGTAGTACAGATAGGAACTGTTGAGGAAGTAGGAGAGGAAGGTAAGCCGAGATTTGCCTCATTGAAAATAGGTCAGTCGATCGTAAATATTTCCTACGATGAAGCGATGGAGCTGTTTAAACTTCCGATTGATATGGGAGAGTATGATGGACAGGCCGTAAGTATAAATGCGGGGAGATATGGACCTTATGTAAAATTTGGAGAAGTATTTATCTCAATACCTAGAGATGAAGAGCCGACAGAAATGTCTAAAGAAAGAGTCATCGAACTCGTAGAAGAAAAGAAAAAAGAACTTGCTCCAGTAGGACACTATAAAGAATTGCCTATTACAAAAGGTAAAGGTAGATTCGGTCCGTACTTTAAATGGAACGGACTCTTTGTAAATATCCCTAAACGTTTTGATCCAGAAACCATATCCACAGATGATATGATGGAGCTGATTAAAATCAAAGAAGAGAAAGAGGCAAACAAGTTTGTCACCGTCTGGGAAAAAGAAAAAATCGCAGTAGAGAATGGAAGATGGGGACCGTTTATCAGATTTAAAAAGAAGAGCTTTAAGATTGAAAAAATAAATGATGTACGTATAACCTCTGAGCAGGCTAAGTGCATTACGTTAGAAGAAGCTCAAGCCATCATCGGTGGTGAGCAGCCTAAGTCTATGATTAAGAAAGTAAAAGCTCTACAGAAAAAAGAAGCGGCTGCTGCCAAAGCTGCTAAGAAAGCAGAGAAGTCAGAATAATAGAAGCTGCTTGTTTTGAGCTGGTTCCATCGCCCAATTGGGAGATGACATCAGACTCATAAGCAGCTAATATTTCTTGCTTTTGTGTTTCTAGGTTTTTTGTTTCAGACAGTAATCTGGAAATAGTTAGTTCATCTTGTATCAGTTCCGTTATAAGCGGTTTGTCGGCTATAAGATTTACTAGTGATATATATTTAACCTTGACCAGTTTTCTTGCAATTAGATAGGAAACTTTGTTTCCGCTATAACAAACTACCTGAGGTAAGTTAAACAAAGCGGCTTCTAATGTAGCTGTTCCTGAGCTCACCCAAGCAATGTCACTCTGTCGCATACATGCATAGGTTTCGTCTATTCTTAGTTCGACAGAATTGGTTTTTACAAGTGACTGATAATACTCTTTGCCTATTGCACTTAGTCCTGCCAAGACTACTTTGTACTTGTCTAATTTTTGAGCTGCGGATAACATGATAGGCAGCATCCGTTTTATTTCCTGTTTTCTACTGCCGGGAAGTAAGAGGAGTGTAGCTTGGTTTTTAGTTCCTTTTGCTTGACTTTTAGAATCATTGACTGCTTCCAATAGTGGATGTCCGACATAACTAACTTGCATTCCATGTTCAGCATAAAAATCCTTTTCAAAAGGTAGAATGCAAATCATCTCATCGACCAGTTTTTTTATCTTCTTTACTCGTCCAGTATTCCATGCCCAGATTTGGGGAGAGATATAATAAATTACTTTGAGTCCTTTTTCTTTTGCCCATCCTGCAATCCTTAGATTAAAACCAGGATAGTCTATAAGTATTAGAGCATCTGGATTATAGGCTTCTATATCTTCCTTGCAATAAGAAATGTTTTTGAGAATTGTTGGGAGGTTTTTGGCTACTTCTATAAAACCCATAAAAGCAAGATCCTTATAATGCTGGACTAGCTCTGCACCCTGTTCTTGCATTTTATCTCCACCCCAGGCTCTTATAGAAACATCTTCTTTTTTTTTCTTTAAAGCCTTTATGAGATTAGAGCCATGTAGGTCTCCGGAGGCTTCTCCGGCAATAATGTAGAGTTTCAAAAAGGAAGATTTATGGCATCTCTAAAAAAGTATATCCATATCATGGAGCAGATAAATGTGCCGACTACATTGCCTCTCTGTGCTTCCATCCAGTTGAGTCGTTTAAAGTAGTTTATCGGAATGATGTTTAGGCAGATTCCGATTAGGTAAGAAGTTCGTGATCTTCTTCCAGATATACTTGAGGTGGTCTCATCTATTACTCCTCGAGCTTCATATATTTCTGCAATGCTTGCAACCATAAAAGATCCCAGAGCAGCTACTACAAAAGCGATGAGAAGTCCAAATAATACATGATCCAGTTTTGCTCTTTCCATAATTGAGGTTTTAAGTTAGAGATTCTAAGTGTTTAAACTCTTTCATTGACTTATAGTCAGTAAGGTCGTGATGAGAAGGTACAATCGATACATATCCTTTCCCCAGAGCATACAGATCAGTTTCCGGATTTCGCTCTTCTTCTTTAAAGCTTCCTCCGAGCCAATAATATTTTTCTCCTCGTGGGTCTTCTGATTCTTTAAAGTCTTCTACCCAGCCACCTTCTCCTTGTATGCAGACCTTGGAGCCTTTTATTTGCTCTAAAGGAAGTTTAGGGATGTTTACATTGAGTAGTTTACCTTTTCCTGTATACGCCAGCAATTCTTTGATAAGAATATCTGCATAATGCTTCGCAGCCGTAAAGTCTGCATTCTTACTATAGTCTTCTAGGGAGAAGCCGATTGCATTTATGCCTTCTATACTTGCTTCCATAGCAGCAGACATCGTTCCGGAATATATGATGTTTAGAGAAGCATTGCTACCATGGTTGATACCAGATACACAGAGGTCTATTTTACGGTCTTTTAATATTACGTTTTTAGCCAGCTTTACACAGTCCACAGGAGTGCCAGAGCATTCCATAGCTTCTATTCCATCGAATAATTCTCTTCTTCGTAGCTTGATAGGAGAGGTAAGTGTTATTGCATGACCCTGCCCAGACTGAGGACTATCTGGTGCGATTACGATAACTTCGCCATATTTTTTAGCGACTTCTATTAGAGCTTTTATGCCATTGGATTCGATGCCATCATCATTGGTCACTAGGATTAGGGGTTTGCTCATTTTAGTCTTGCGATTATATTTTTATTTCCTTTTACAACGTCTTCTAGCTTTACTTTAATATTTGCATCTAACGGTAAATAAATATCTACTCTAGACCCAAATTTTATAAACCCAAAATCATCACCCTGCTTAACCTTGTCTCCCTTGTTTACATAACAGACGATTCTTCTTGCCAGTGCACCTGCTACCTGTCTGAGCATCACTTCTGACTTACCGTTAGACATTACGACAGTGGTCCTTTCGTTTTCTGTAGAAGACTTAGGATGCCAGGCTACTAGATATTTTCCAGCATGATATTTAAAGTAGGTCACTGCTCCGCTAAATGGATTTCGATTTACATGTACATTTATAGGAGACATGAATACTGAGACCATAAGTCTTTTGGCTTTGAAATATTCATCCTCTTGTGTCTCTTCTATGATTACCACCTTTCCATCAGCTGGAGCGTATACAAGATTATCATCGTATTCTTCTATCGACCTCTTAGGGTTTCTAAAAAACTGTAGGATAATTATAAGTAAGGCTATGGCCAATGTCCATCCAATCCAGTTCATATTTGGCGTAAGCCAATTAAAGAGAAAAACAAATCCTGCACCCACTATGAGTGCTAGTATGATACTAACCGTACCTTCTTTATGAATCATTTAATTTCTTAAGAGTAAATAAATAAATGCCAAACTGCTATAAATGGCCACACAAAAATAAAACTATCAAAACGGTCTAAGAAACCACCATGACCAGGCATAATATTTCCAGAATCCTTGATTTTATATTGTCTCTTAATCTTAGATTGTACCAGATCTCCATATGTTCCGGAAATCCAAACTATGGCTGCTAGCCCTACCCAGTAAAATAGCCCTGATGCATCAAAATATTGGCCTATAGCCAATCCTCCTAAAAGTGTCAATACTCCTGCTCCTATAGAACCTTCTATCGTTTTATTTGGAGAAACAGATGGGAACAACTTGTTCTTACCTATTCTGGAACCTACCAAATATGCACCAGAATCACAGACCCAAATAAGTACGATTACCTTGAGCAGAAAATAAGAGAAGGTTTCCATCTCTGTTATCAAGATGCTAGCAAGTACAAGAGGGTAGATTGTATATATCTCCAAGTGATGCCTATTGAATTTTACATAATTATACCATCCAAAGGGAGTGTAAAGATTTACAATTGCAAGTATGGAATAAATTACAGCGATTCCTAGGTATGAATAGTAAAACCAATATTCATCTTGCATTATCCCATACAAAGGAAACATAATAAATACGCTAGAAATTAATAAAGCCATGAGCTCATTAAACTGTAGCTGATCTAGTTTATTCTTGTCGAGGAGATAAAATTCTCTAGTACTAAATATTCCTACAAGAGCGAGAAAAAGAATATTTGTCCAGTAGTTATAAGACAATAATCCGATAACGATTATCCCAAATACAACAGCACTCTTCGTTCGTGTCAAAAGCTTTTGATTAAGCGTTTCGTTCATATGAGCAAAATTAATAATTTCATAGTGCCAAACCTTGAGAATATGACCCGACTTAGTGTCAATATTAATAAAATAGCTCTTATCCGTAATGCCAGAGGTTCTAATCTACCTGACCTTAAAAAAGTAGCTATAGACTGCGAGGAGTTTGGGGCAGAAGGAATCACAGTACATCCACGTCCAGATGAGCGGCACATTAGGTATTCTGATATTCCTATATTAAAAGAAGTAGTACAGACAGAATTTAACATAGAGGGTTACCCCAATGAAAAGTTCTTAAAAATGGTCTGTGAGCACAAGCCTCATCAGTGCACACTAGTTCCAGATCCACCTGGAGTACTGACCAGTTCTGAAGGCTGGGATACCATAAATCGCAAAGAAGAGTTGATAGAGGTCGTTAAAAGACTGCAAGGTGCTGGAGTTAGAGTCTCTCTTTTCTTAGATCCTAAAGAAGATTTGGTCAAAGCCGCCAAGGAAACCGGGGCAGATAGAATCGAGTTCTACACGGGTAATTATGCCCATAATTACCATTCTGGCAAAGAATTAGCAGTAAAAAGCCATATAGCTGCCGCCAAAGTAGCTAACCAGTATGACTTAGGTATTAATGCAGGACATGATTTAAATCTAGACAATCTCAATTATTACAAAAGCAGCGTTCCCCAGCTTTTGGAAGTTAGTATTGGGCATGCTCTAGTTTGTGATTCTTTATATTACGGTTTAAAGAATATTATTCAAATGTATCTGCATCAATTAAAGAAATAAAATTTTGAATTAAGGGAAATAAAACTTTTAATATATTCGTGGCGACTAGTTATGTTAAATATATCATAATACTAGTGCTTTATTTTGATTCAAATTCGTTAACATTGCGTTAACTATGAACTATTGAACCTAGTATTAAAAAACTATTATTAATTAAAATCAACCGTAGTATGAAAAAACTTTCTTTACTATTATTTATGTTCATTTTTACTGTTTCGGCGGCTATTGCCCAGAGGACAGTGACAGGAACAATCGTAGACGATACGGGACTAGCCCTCATAGGTGCTAATGTTCTTATCGAAAATTCTACACTAGGAACCATTACTGATATAGATGGTAATTTTTCCTTAGAAGTACCTAATGATGCAACTGCTCTTGTAGTATCCTACACTGGATATTCTACTCAGACAGTAAATATCGATGGTCTCAATAATGTAAATCTAACCTTGAGCCAAGGTGAATTGTTAGATGAAATTGTATTTACTGGTTTTACCCAGCAAAAAAGAAAAGACCTAACTGGTGCAGTAAGTAGTGTAAAACTTACAGACTATGCTGATGTCAGGCTCCCTACAGCTGCTGCAGCATTGCAAGGAAGCTCATCAGGAGTAAACGTTACTAAAAGTTCTGGAACTCCAGGAGGAGGGATAGACGTAAGAGTAAGAGGTACTACTTCTATCAATGCGAGTAGTCAGCCACTTTATGTAGTTGATGGTATTCCGATTATCGATGATAATACTGATTTTACTCAAGAAGGAGTAGGAAATGCACAACTGAGTGTACTTTCTGATTTAAATCCTAATGAGATAGAATCTATGGAAGTAATAAAAGATGCAGCATCATCTGCGATTTATGGATCACGTGCAGCTAATGGAGTAGTTTTAATTACGACCAAAAAAGGTGCAAAAGGAGATACTAAGATTAATTTTAATGCGTCTAGAGGAGGTGCTAGTACAATTAAAAGGATAGACGTAGTAGACGGGCCTACTTATATAGAATACATTACTGAAGTTTTCGGAGCAAATATTGTAGGAACTGAAGCCAATACAAATTGGCAAGATGAGATATTCAGAACTGGAACTGTACAAGAGTATAGTATTGATTTAAGTGGTGGCTCTGAGAAGACTAAATATTTTGCTTCTTTAGGATACAATGATGAAGAAGGGATAATTGTAGGATCTAGATTCCAGAGATATTCAGCTCGACTTAATATTGATCAGAATGCCAATGATTGGTTGGATTTTGGAATGAAGATGGGGTATAGTAACTCTAGTACTGATCAGGTACAGAATGATAACAATATCTTCGGAGCGTTATCTACCGCCATTCTTTTACCACCAGTAGTACCGATCTTTAATGAAGATGGAAGTTTTGGTTCTGCATTTGGATTAGAAAATCCAGTTGCTGCAACTACAGCTTACAGCAATAATGTAAATCGAAATAGATTACAAGGAAATGTTTTCGGAAGGGTAAAAATATTACCTAGCTTGAATTTCACCTCCAGAGTAGGTGTGGATATTTTAAATTCTAGAGAAGAAGTTATAGAGCCTAGAGTTCTGCAAAGTTCAGCTACTGGAAGAGCATTCTTGGGTAATGTTTTAAATCAGAGAGTAGTATGGGATAATTTCGCAACCTACATATATGAAAATAATCTCAATACTTTTAACGTAACTGCAGGAGTATCTTTCCAGCAAGATGAGCAGAATTTCTCTTTAGGAGAAACAGTAGATTTCCCTACAGATGGGTTTACTGGACTTAGTTCTGGAGCACAGCCTCTTACTACTAATGGATTCTTTGGAGGAGATGAGTTACAGTCATTCTTTGGAAATGTTAACTATAATTATGATGAGAAGTACTTTATTGCTGCTTCAGTAAGGAGAGATGGATCATCTAGATTTGTAAACAATAGATTCGGTACTTTCCCTGGAATTTCTGCAGCATGGAGAATATCTAAAGAAGACTTTCTAGGTAGTGATGGAGCTTTATCTGATCTTAAATTAAGATTAGGATGGGGACAAACTGGAAATAATAATGTTGGAAACTTTGCAGCACGTCAGTTATTTGGTGGTGGTGAAAACTTCCTAGATTCACCTGGAACGGCTCCTTCACAAATCGGAAATCCTGATTTGAGATGGGAAACAACTACTGCAATCGATGCAGGCTTAGATTTTGGGTTTAACAATAATAGACTAGCAGGATCGATTAATCTTTATCAGAAAAATACCACGGATTTATTATTAAATAGACCTATTCCTACCACTTCTGGTTTTAATAGTGTACTTCAAAATATTGGAGAGGTACAAAACAGAGGATTGGAATTAGAGCTTAACTACGGAATCGTTGAAACAAATGCAGTAACTTGGGATATATCTTTTATTGCGGCATATAACCAAAATGAGGTATTAACACTTGTAGATGGTATTCCTATCGATCAAGGTTTTGGATCACGTATCGCTGAAGGTCAGCCATTAGGAAGTTTCTATGGAAGAGTTACAGATGGATTATTCCAAAATGAGGCTGAGATTGAAAATCATGCTACACAACCAAATGCAGCTCCTGGAGATTTTAGATTTGTTGATATTAGTGGAGGTGCCGGAGATGATGGTATATTGAACACTGCAGATGACTTAGCACCAGATGGTGTTATAAATGACAATGACAGAGACTTTTTAGGTAAAGCTATTCCAGATTGGACAGGTGGTATCAGAAACTCTATAAATTTTGCAGGATTTGACCTAAACGTTTTCTTCCAGTTTGCAACAGGATTTCAGATATACAATAATAACCTAGCTTTTGCTGAAGGTTTAAATAGTGTTTTTGCTCCTACAGTAAATGCATGGGAAAACAGATGGCAACAAGAAGGAGATATTACTAATGTACCTAGATTAGTTAATGGAGATCCTAATGGAAATAGAGGAGATTCTGACAGATTTGTAGAAGATGGTGATTACCTAAGATTAAAAACCATTTCTTTAGGATATACAATTCCTAGATCTGCATTGAGTAATATCGGAATCGAGAGAGCTAGAATTTATGTATCTGGTTATAATCTTTTGACTTTTACAGGATACTCTTGGTTTGACCCTGAGGTAAGTACTTTTGATATTAGTAATGGTGCAGCAGGAACCGATTTTTTAACTTTCCCTCAGCCTAAGCAAGTAAACGTAGGCATAAACGTTGGATTCTAAATTTACAAATCATGATTAAAAACATAAAAATATTTTTGTTGTTGGCTATATTTTCAGCTTCATGCACAGACTTAGACAGTCCACAACCGATTAATAGTATTGCAACTCAGTTCGCCTTTGCAGATAAAGAATCTGTAGGAGCAGCTCTTAATGGAGTTTATAGTGATTTACAAGATGCGACTTTGGCATTTGATGGATGGTTGGCACTGCCACAATATTTTTCAGATGAAACTGTTTTCACAGGTACTTTCCCGACAAGATTGGAATTTGGCAACTTTAATGTATTTCCAGCCAATACAACAATGGCAGTTGTTTATAGTGACTTATATGAAGTAATTAACAGGGCTAACAATGTAATAGCAAACGTTCCTCTAGTAGAAGATGATTCATTTACAGACGAGGCTAGACAAGATGCTATCGCTCAGGCAAGATTTGTTAGAGGTCACGTGTATTTTCATTTAGTAACACTATGGCAGGAAGTACCGTTAATTACTCAACCTACTGTTGATGTAGGAGAAGTATTAGAAGTACCTGTTTCTTCTGTTGATGCAATTTATACTCAGGTTATAGATGATTTTACCTTTGCTCAGGCAAATGTAACTGCAGCTACAGGGCCACTGTTTGCTAGTCAGCAAGCAGCTACAGCTTTTTTAGCTAGAGTTGCACTTTATCAGGAAAGATGGAATGATGCTGTGAGCTTATCTATGGAGGCACTAGGTGGCGTAGATCTTACTACTGTTGCATATTTAGCGGACCAGATTTATAGCTTAGGATTTACCCCTACAGATGGAAATTCTATTGCGTTTTTCTATGGACCAGCAGAGTTTGGAGGTAGACATTCTATTGAGCCATCTGCAACATTGATGAATGCTTATGAAGATGGAGATGCTAGAGCGGCTATGAGTTTTGTAAATGATACGCTTCAAGCTTCAGTACCATTTGGTATTAAATACCCAAGTTTTGACAATGCTAATTCAGGTTCTGCAACAGATCCGATATTCTTTATCAGACATGCTGAGCTGGCTTTAATAGCTGCAGAAGGAATGGCTAGAAATGGAGATTTCGGTGGTGCTTCAGGTATGATAAATGCTGTTAGAAATAGAGCAGGTTTAGGAGATGTTACCTTAGATGGAGGAAATTTCGTGGATTTAATTTTACAAGAAAGATTTGTGGAACTTGCAATGGAAGGACCACATAGATTACTTGATTTAAGAAGAACCGGAAATGCAGTTTCTGTTTTAGGGGCACTAGGTTACGATGCAAATTGTGATGATATATGGCCACTTCCACAGAGAGATGTAGATAGAAATAGAAATCTCGACCAAAACGATTGTTGTAATTGCTAAAAGAATAATTTAGTATAACTATAATTGAAGGAGGAACAATTTATTTTGTTCCTCCTTTTTTAATTGAGGCATTGACTATAAAAGCAACACTAGCAATCTACTATGCCTTAATTACTATCATGATTACTGATATAAAAAGTT
>CAZDWO010000026.1:16915-43491 GCA_964509175.1 uncultured Saprospiraceae bacterium | reverse complement strand
CCTCACACATCCCTCTCCCCCTTTTCTGCATCTATTATAAAAACAATAGATATGAAAAGACACAGAAAACTCCCAACCTCTAACTCAGGAGCCATCGCCGATGTCTCTTTTCTACTGCTCATATTTTTTATGGTTGTGACAACCTTTAATAAGGATTATAAATTATCAATGTCACTTCCACCCTATGCTCCCGTTCAAGCAGCTGGACAAGTAAATGGAGAGCGACTCTTAAACATTCTGATAAATGCTCAAAACCAAATCATGGTAAATGAGCAGAACGTAGATACTAAAATGGTCTCTACCATTTCAAAAAATATAAATACCATAATTACAAAAGGCCTGAAACCCATAGTCATCATAAAGATGCATCCTAGCACAGACTATCAGGCATACATAGAGGTACTCGCAAAAATAAATGCTGCTAAAAACGAACTACGGCTAGAGCTCAGCGAGCAGATATATAAGGAAGACTATGCTGCCATTCCCTTAGAAAATAAGAGACAGATAGAAAAACTATTGAAAATCCAGATTAGCGAACAAGAAATAAAAATATGATCAAGCGTAAAAAGAAACCATCGACTCCAGAAATAAATACTACTGCTCTACCCGACATTATATTTATGCTACTATTCTTCTTTATGGTTACCACGGTCATACAACCACCTGACAATAAAGAACAACTAGTATTACCTAACACCATCACTGACGAATCTACTGATCGCTCTAGACCAGACGAACTACAGATAATCATAAGTCCCTCTAGTACAGACTCAGATCAGATAATAATCAATGGAAGCAAAAATCTAATCGATAACTGTGCAAGCCTAATTTCTAAATCCATCAATGATATGAAAGAAGCACAGCTATTTCCGTCCAAAGCAATTCTACGTATAGACAAATCCGTGAAGATGAAATCTGTAAATCTTATTAAGGAGATATTACAAAAAGAAGAAATACTCAACATAGAGTACGTACATCGGAAAGAATGAAACTATAGGAAATAAAAAGCCAGTAACATTTACACTAAGTAAAAAAAGTACGAGATTGCAGGTTCATTTATCGAGATGTATCTAAAGAACTCTTTTTTAAGCCTACTTCTGTTTTTATGTACTACTACTTTGGCCCTGAGCCAGACTGTCTTACAGAACCCTTCTTTTGAGGATGAGCCGTCCGATGCCATCATTCCACATGGATGGTTTATGTGCAGCGAGGGTACGACTCCTGATATTCTTCCTGGGTTCTGGGGTGTAGATCAGAAGGCTTCTGAGGGCAATACCTACATGGGTATCATCAGTAGACCCGATGGATCCTATGAGAGTATCGGTCAGCGACTACTTCCAGCCTTAGAGAAGGGAGACTGTTATGCCTTTAGTTTAGACGTGGCATACTCGAGAGCCTACGCAGGATATAACCAGCCGATTCAGCTCAGAGTTTACCTGGCCTCCTCTAAGTGTAAACGAGAACAACTCATCTATGAGTCTAAGACCATCAGTCATAAAAGATGGAAGAAACTGAAAGTAGAATTTACTCCAGAAAAGGAGATGAAATACATAATCATCGAGGCATATGCTCCATCGACAACTAGAGGAAATGTCCTACTCGATAATATGTCGGATATCAGAAGCTGCAGTCGAGCATAAATTTTATTAAGCACAGAGATAGATTAGAAGAAGCAGAATGCCATTAATAGAGGACCGCTATAAAACAAATAGACTTTTTAGAAACTCTCATGTCAGCAGCATGTATCCTTCTCTTTTTAGAGGATATCCTAAGCCTGCATTTGAGCGAGAAAGATTAGAGACTCCAGATGGAGACTTTATGGATATCGACATAGTCGATGGTGGACACGAGAAAGTACTTTTTCTTTTCCATGGATTAGAGGGATCGACCGATTCTAATTATATGAGAGCCACAACTGATCTCTTTTCTAATAATGGCTATAACGTAATCGCAGTAAATTATCGAGGATGCTCCGGCGAGATGAATCGTTTTGCTCGAGCCTATCATAGTGGTGCGACTCATGATGCAGATTTTGTGATTAACAATTATATCGACTCTTACGTCGAGGTAGTATTGGCAGGTTTTAGTCTGGGAGGTAATCTGGTTTTAAAATACGCTGGAGAGGAGGTTTTCGCTTTAAGCGAAAAAATAAAAGCAGTTATGGCTGTATCCGCTCCGATAGATTTATACGGTTGTGTACTAGAACTCAGCAAAAGAAAAAACATCCTTTACGAGAAAAACTTCCTAAAGACCCTAAAGGCCAAAACACTAGAAAAGGCAGAAATATTTACTGAAGAACTAGATAAAGAGAAAATTAGCAATTTGAAGAAGCTCTATGATTTCGATGATGTCGTAACTGGACCCTTGCATGGGTTTGAGGGAGCTAGAGATTATTATAGCAAGTGCAATAGCTTACAGTTTATTCCTAACATTACGATTCCTTCTTTATTGCTTACCGCACATAACGACCCATTTTTGAGCGACAGCTCTTATCCTTATAAACTGGCAGAAAACCATCCCTTTTTTCACTTACAGGCGACAAAATACGGAGGACATTGTGGCTTCCATACAAAAGGAAAGTCCTATTATTGGGGAGAATTAGAACTTCTCCGATTCGCCCAAAAACAAATTCAACAATGAGAATAGTATTATTTGTTACTGCATTTCTAGCCTTTGTGGCCTGTAATGACTCAGATCTTAAAATTGCCAAGACCATAAAGACAACAGTCTTTACTGTAGAAGGTACCTCTGCTTATCAGATAGATGAGATAAGGTTTATAGAAAAAGAGATGTTCGATCAAAGAGATGTAAAAATAGAACACCATTATCTAAACCCAGATGAGTCGCTCAAGGCAAAAGAAATCTACGATTTTGCACCAGGAAGTCGATATGCCAAGGGTTCTACTTACTTCGATGCAGATGGGACTAAGCTGAGTTACTACAAGTTTATGTACAATGCAAAGGGACAAAGAATCTCCTCACATGCCTACGATGCTTCTAATAATGAGCTCCTAAGAATAGAGCGTTATCAGTATAATGATCGAGATCTCCGAAATGTTAAAGAGGTTAGAGATGCAGATGATGTACTCAATAGATCATTCCTAATCGGCTACGATGACGAGAAAAACGAAAACTCACTAACCGTAGCAGATGCCACAGGAAAAGTACTCTTCAGAGAAGATTACAAAATCATAGGTCGTGATAAACAAACCAATGAGTGGGTAGAAATGTGGGGATTTATAGGAAAGACTCCTAATAGCTGTAAAGTAAGAGAAATCACTAGATAAGCCCTTATCATACTCAGTTGTTGTACTTTTGCCGATTAAAATAATTCTATATATGTAATGCACATGTGTAGAATGATAAACACGGTAGAGAGATGCAATATAATCCTGCAGAAATAGAAAAAAAGTGGAAGGCTCAGTGGAAAAAAGATAAGGTATATGCCGTATCTAATAATAGTGATAAGCCTAAGTATTACGTACTAGACATGTTTCCTTATCCGTCTGGTGCAGGGCTACATGTCGGTCATCCACTAGGATACATCGCTTCAGACATCTATGCCAGATATAAAGTTCTCAAAGGATTTAATGTACTGCATCCGATGGGCTTTGATGCATTCGGCTTACCGGCAGAACAGTATGCCATCGAGACAGGAGTACATCCTGCAGAATCTACAGCTACCAATATCGAGAAGTATAAATCGCAACTAGACAATCTCGGATTCAACTATGACTGGTCTAGAGAAATACAAACCTGTGATCCAGATTATTATAAATGGACTCAATGGATTTTCCTACAGCTCTTTGACCACTATTATGATACCCTAGAAGATAAGGCTCAGCCTATTTCTGACCTAACAAAAGCCTTTTCCCAATCAGGAAATAAAGACCTACCCGCTCATAATGACTACCCTAGCGAATTTACTGCAGAGGAATGGAATAACTACGATGAAGTTGAAAAAGACCAGGTACTCATGCATTACAGACTTGCCTTTTTAAAAGAAGGATATGTAAACTGGTGTGAAGAATTAGGAACTGTCCTTGCAAACGATGAGGTGATAGAAGGTAAATCAGAAAGAGGAGGTCATCCTGTGGAGAAGCGATCTATGACTCAGTGGGCTTTGAGAATTACTGCATATGCAGAAAGACTGCTTGCTGATCTCAATAATCTAGAATGGAGTGATTCTTTAAAAGCCATGCAACGTAACTGGATAGGGAAATCTACAGGAGCACAGTTGTTCTTTAGTGTTCTAAATTCTCAGCAGAAAATAGAAATATTTACCACTCGTCCTGATACTATTTTTGGGGCAACCTATATCGTCCTTGCACCTGAGCATGACCTCGTTAAAGAATTTACTACCGACGAGCAACAAGAAGAAATAGATAAATACCTAGAGTATGTAAATTCTCGATCTGAGAGAGAGCGTATGAGTGAGGTAAAAGTAGTCACAGGAGCCTTTACTGGTGCCTATGCCTTACATCCATATACGCAGGAGAGATTGCCGGTATGGATAGGAGAATATGTATTGAAAGATTATGGCACAGGAGCTATTATGGCAGTGCCTAGTGATGATGAGAGAGATTTTAATTTTGCTACTAAGTTTGACCTCAAGATTGTAGACGTAGTAGACAAGTCTAAGCATCCCAAAGCAGAACGAGGCGATAAGGTAGGAACCATGATAAATTCAGATTTCCTAAATGGACTCAAAGTAAAAGACGCCATTAAAAAAGTCGCCTACGACCTACAAGAAAAAGGAATCGGAAAGCATAGAATAAATTATAGACTAAGAGATGCAAACTTCTCTAGACAACGATACTGGGGTGAACCCTTCCCTATCAAATTTGATAAAAGTGGAAAAGCCATCCCGAGAGAGCTAAGTGAGTTGCCTATTACCCTTCCAGACCTCAATGATTTTAAACCAGCCAGTGGCGGAAAATCACCTCTGCATAAGGTCAAGGAATGGGTACATGAGGGAGACTACACCAAAGAAAGTGACACCATGCCTGGCTATGCAGGATCTAGCTGGTACTTTTTAAGATACATGGATGCTGATAATAAGGCCGAGCCATTTTCTAAAGAAGCAGTCGATTACTGGCAAGATGTAGACCTCTATATCGGAGGTACAGAACATGCTGTAGGTCACCTGATGTACTCTAGATTCTGGCATAAATTCTTATATGACAAAGGCCTAGTTCCGACTACCGAACCCTTTAAAAAACTGGTCAATCAGGGAATGATACAGGGCGTCATAGAGTTTCTTTATATGTATAAAGAAAAGCAAGATGGCAAGACTAAGTTTATCTGCTCTGGTTTTGTTGACAAACTAAACCTTCATGATGAGGTAATAAAGATTCCCGTACACATAGACTTTGTAAGAGACTACGGTTCTCCTAATTCCTATCTAGATAAAGCAGGTATAGAAGAGTTTTTAAGATGGAGACCAGAGTATCAGGATGCCATTTTTGTTTGTGGCAAAGGAACCTATCAGGCAGGTAAATTTGAAGGAATAGATGGCAATACAGAATCTGCTCTTGTAACCTCTTCTGAGATCGGAAAAATGTCTAAGTCTAAATATAATGTCGTCAATCCTGATGATATGGTAGATAGATACGGTGCTGATTGTTTCCGTATGTACGAGATGTTTTTAGGTCCTATAGAACAGTCTAAACCCTGGGATACTAAAGGAATAGATGGAGTTTCTAAATTCTTCAGAAAACTATGGAGCCTCTTTTACAATGAAGAAGGAGCCGCAGTTTTTAATGATGAAGCACCTAATAAGGCTGCTTTAAAAGCACTGCATACCACCATAAAAAAGGTAGAAAGTGACATAGAAAGCTTATCCTTAAACACCTCCATAAGTGCCTTTATGGTTTGTGTAAATGAGCTCAAAAAACAAGGCTGTCACAGCAAAGCCATTCTTCAAGAATTATTGCAGGTGATGGCACCTTTTGCTCCATTTACTACAGAAGAACTGTGGCATCAGCTAGGCAATACTGGTTCTATACATCTCACTACTTTCCCAGTGCTAGATGAGTCGGTATTGATAGAAGATGAACTTACCTTACCGCTTTCTATAAATGGTAAAAAAAGAGCAGATCTTACCATAAAAAATGGCCTTTCTAAGGAAGAAATCGAAGCCATTGCTAGAGACCATGAGGTTACCCTAAAATGGAAAGAAGGAAAAGACATTAAGAAAGTGATCGTAGTGCCTGGACGTATGATAAATGTAGTGATCGGCTAACTTTATTTTAAGGGTTTTTAAAGACGTGGAGTCTCCCATGGGACTATCATTTCCACTCTAGATTGAGTATCTTAGTAGGTATATCAGACCTGCATGAAATACATAGTCCACCTTTGCCTGATTTTCATATGTTTGCCTTTTTTGGCTCAGGGCCAAAATGACACAAGAATTGCTAAGATTCAATCCCTAGAAAGAGCAGATTTCTCCCATCGTAATCTTACAGAAAGAAACTTCTTCCAAACGATGGAAAATGAAATTGGCCTCAGCCATTGTTCCTTTTCTAAAGGTAATTCTCCAAAGTCAAAAACAAAATATAACTATAGTCGGTATCAACAGTATTATAAGAATATTGAGATAGTTGGTGGTGTTTATATTCTGCATACTCAGAATGGAAAGGTAATGAGAGGTAGAGGAAAACTAATCCCAGATTTAGATATTAATATTTCTCCTTTAGTCAGTTTAAATTTTGCTCAAGAAATTGCAGCCTCTAAACTCGTAAGCAATCTGATGAATGTTTCGCCAGAGAATGTAGGAAATGAGCTTCCAGAATTTGCACTCTCAGACCATAGACTCGTAATCATCGGAAACAAATTTCCGGAGGCTTCAGAAAACTACACCCTAGCCTACGAACTAAATCTAGTTACTGAGCAGCCTCGTATGATAGATGAGACCTTGTACATAGATGCACATTCTGGCAGATATATAAATCACTTTACAAATGTACACTCCGCTCCTATCGAGACGGATATACAAACCTTCCAGTATGGAAAGCAAACAGTCACGGTAGAGGAAGAATCTAGTTCACTTTATTTACTGGAGGACAATACAAGAAATGGAAACCGAGTTTTGGATTCTGAAAATGGCAGCAAACCGGTTACCAATCAAGAAAACAATTTTGACACAGACAATAGCAGTGTTCCATGGGCTGCTGCAGATGCTCACTATTGCACTTCTAAATATCATGATTTTATGATTGACCAATTTGAATGGAACGGTGTAGATGGAATCGGAGGAGCGATGCTTACTCGTGTAAACCAGGGTGGTCAGTACTGGGTAAATGCAACTTGGAACGGAACGTTTGCAAGTTTTGGAAATGGTGATTGTGACTCCTACTTCCCTCTTACGATTCTAGATGTGGTCGGTCATGAGTATGCTCATGGATTTGTAGACTTTACTTCTGATTTAGTCTATCAAGATCAGTCAGGAGCTTTAAATGAATCTACTGCAGACATATTTGGAAAATCACTGGAATACGTATACGACGCCGATAACTTTACCTGGAGTCTAGCAAAAAAAGCAGCTCGTACTGAAGACGTTACAGGATTCAGATCTATGAGCGACCCACATCTTAAATCAGATCCTAAAGCATTCGGTGGAGAATTCTGGTTTACCGGAACAGCTGATAGAGGTGGTGTACACACTAACAGTGGCGTAATGAATTACTGGTACTATTTACTGGTGGAAGGAGAATCTGGCACCAACGAATTTGGGTATGACTATAATGTTGAAGCCATAGGGCTAGAGGATGCTTTACAGATAGTCTATCATGCTCATCTCGGTGGACTGACACTTGACTCAGATTATTTCGATGCGATGTATTCCACTATAGAAGCTGCAGGTGACCTATATGGAACTGGTTCTGTGCAACAAGAAAATGTAATAGAAGCATGGATGACCGCAAATCTATTTCCAGGAATGGATGACATCGATTTATCCATCGAAGCAGTAACTGAGAATGTATCTATCTGTCCAGGCGAAGTGAAACCGGGAGAGCTGAAAATAAGAAATGTAGGTAATCTAGGACTACCGGCAGGACAGACCTTAAGCCTCAACTATACACTAAACGGGACTGATCACGTGGATCAAATAATCTTAGCCACTGATTTTAATCTTGGTGATTCTATAAGCCACGTGCTTACTCAGGAAATATCTGGAATCTTTACGGGCACTACTTTTTTAGAGATTACTTTAGAAGTAGAAGGTGATTTAAATGCTATAAATAATCTAGGCGTCATGACCATAAGTGGCTCGCTAAACGCTGGCATGGATACTAATCTTTTAAGCTTCTCCTTTACTCAAGATGAAGAATGTGGAATACCTACGCTGACTAGATACTCTTACACTATTCAGAATGTAGGATGCGAATCTTTAAGTGTGGGAGACAGCATTATAATATCTGTGGATGTAGGAGATGATATTCTAGAATTTAGAAGAGCTCTCTTCTTTGATTTTACACCAGGAAGTTTCCAAGGTGCTTCTCTTACCTTGACAGAACCCTTACTTGGTGATTTCCAGAATTATACCGCATGGGTAGAATTTAAAGACGTAACGGATATTAATACTGACAACAATAGCCAATCAGGAAAAATCAGCTTCCTAGATGTTATAGATGATGAATATTTAGAAGACTTCAGTCCGGATGTGGATGACAGCGTATTTTTTATTTCTTCTAGCACCTTCCGTGGTGTAGATACGATCATAGATTATAATGGAAATCATATGCTAGCCTTTACTGGACAACGTCGAGCAGGTAATTATAACGACTGTGCAGACTTAGATGATTTTTATGAGGACTATAATTATCATTCTATCATCAGATACTGTGCAGATGCGACTTCTATGGATAGGCCGTTTTTTGCCTTTGACTTAATTCAACTAAGGAATACAGAATTTAATCAAGCCATAGGAAATGATTTCTATCAGACCATAGTAAGAGTGGTCACAGATAGTACGAGCTACGATTACATCTATGGATTAGAAGATGGCGTCTCAACCTATTTTGAATATGAACTTCCTCAGAACTACGTTGGAAAAATAGAAATACAAGCCATAGCACTTACAGGATATGAGTTTCCGTTTACAGAAGAAGAGCATTTTGGTCTTACAGATGCTGCACTTATAGATAATATTCGTTTTTTCGATAAGACTGTAGACGAAGCCAAATTTGGAGAAAACGAGTATATCGTATATCCTAATCCGACTAGTAACATTTTAAATGTACAGAGCAAGGATATAGATACAGATTTTGATGTTTACTTATATGATCAGCTAGGCAGAGAAATCTTGAGAGTGACTGAGCAGAATAGAATTTCATTATTAGACTTATCACACTTAAGTGGAGCGGTATACTTTTTGACTGTAGTCCAAAATCAAGAAAATGTTTATCAACAAAAAATTGTAGTAACTCCGTAGTCGATTACTAGACACCTGAAAAATTTGAGCCTTATTAAAAAGACATTGCTTGCGGTATTCTGCTTTTTATCTATCAGTCTTTCTGAAATAGAGGCAAGTTGTAATGCTCCTTTTAATCCTAATTTTATTTTAATAGATTCAGAATCTGCAGAGCTTACTTGGATAGATGTAAATGGATCTGATGCTCTAGGCTGGGAAATAGAACTGGTAGAGGCTGGAAATGTTGCAACAGGAAATCCGACTACTGGAGTCTTACTAGAAAAAACTCATCTCTTTACAGGCCTGCAACACTCTACTGTATATACAATCTTTTTAAGAACAGTATGCGACAAAGGAACCACTGACTGGAATGGACCTTTTTCTTTTTATACAAATATTCAAAATGGTGATGCCTGCAATATCGACATCGGCATAGAGGACGATGATTGTAATGATTACTTTATAGAAGTTGCTGATGTCTCTCCCTCAGAATTAGGAGAAAGCATCTTTATAGAAGAGGTAAATTTTATCATAGAGCACTCATGGCCGAGAGATTTAAAGCTAGAACTCACCTCTCCTTCTGGCAAATCAGTTTTATTATCTGCCTTCCACGGAAACAGTATCGACAACTATGGTGACCCTAGTGACATCACATGTACCTCTTTTGCTTCTTTTAATAATGAGGCCTGTTTAGGAATAGATGAGGTAGATCCACCTTTTGTAGGCACCTTTAAAGCAGAAGGAGATATAAATCTATTTCTCGATGGCTCAGATGCAAACGGTATATGGAAACTAGAAATATGTGATCGAGCAGATGATAATATCGGTTCCTTAAGATTTGTAGAAATTAGATTTAGTGAGGAGGTATGTCCGATTCCCTCTGAGATGGTAGTACAAAACATAGATGCTACAGAAGTAGAAGTTAAGTGGACACCACCGTTTAACTGTGGTTTTCTACGTATGGAATGGGGTTTTGAAGGCTTTGCTTTAGGGACTGGTAATTCGTTTTTTGTAAATTGTCAAAATGGTACTATCACGATTCCCAATCTAGAACCAGCTACCACTTACGAGGTCTACCTCAGAGCAGAATGCAGTCAGAGTAATTCGCCATTTTCTTGTGCGGTATTGTTTACTACAGCTTGTACAGCAGTTACAGAAAGAGAAAGCTTTGATGACTACCAGTTATGTGAGCAACTCTGTGTAACACCCTGTTTATTTTCAGGCAACTGGATAAATAGTTCTGATGACAATCATGACTGGATTGTAAATAACGGTCCTACTCCATCTTCGTTTACAGGTCCTGAACGAGATGCATTTCTATGCGGAAATTATATCTACATAGAAAATACTCCTTCTATCTGTAATGATGGAGCAAAGGCAATTTTACAAAGTAACTGTATAGAGATTCCGGCTACTACTGATGCCTGTTCGGACTTTAGTTTTAGATATCATATGTTCGGTTTAGAAACCAATGAATTAAGACTTGAAATATCAGAGGATAATGCTGAGTCATGGACTGGCATTTTCTCATTAAGAGGTGACCAAGGAAACCTTTGGCAAGAAGCCAATTTAGATTTAAGCAATTATAGCGGACAGCAAGTGCAATTTAGATTTATCGGAATATCTGGTGGAACTGAAGGAGACATTGCTCTGGACCAATTAGAGTTTTTTGGAGCAAACTTTTTAGACGATGGAATAAAATATTTTATCGATAATGATTTGGATGGCTTCGGTGGTACTGATTCGATTATCTTTTGTGGAAATCCGATGAGTAACTTCAGTCTACTATCTGGAGACTGTAATGATGAGGAGAGTTCTATAAATCCGGCAGCAGAAGAACTCCCTTGTAATCTTATCGATGAGAACTGCAATGGAAATGATGACGACCCTATCCAGAATAATCCAGTAATTTTTAGTGTGGCTGAACTGATAAATGAATCCTGCTCTGGAATAGTAGACGGTATGATTACACTGGACATTTCTCAAGGCACCCTTCCATATCTAGTAGAATGGAACAATGGATTTATGGGAGCCTCGATATCCAACCTAACCAAGGGTGTTTATTTTGCAACCATAACGGATGGTACTGGATGTAAAATACAGACCGATTTTATAGAAATAAATGCAGAGTCTACTATACAGATTTTTCCTTCAGAATCTGTATCACCTAGCTGTGATGGAATAGATAACGGTATGATATCGGTGGAGGTTATCGGAGGAGCTGGGCCTTATGACTTTATCTGGGATGATGGAAGTACAGATTCCATCGGCATAAATCTATCAGGTGGAGATCATTATGTAACTGTGACAGATACGGAGGGATGCTTCGCAGTAAGCGAAGCGATAAAACTTCCAACTCCTTCGGCTATAAATGCCGGAGTCCAACTCAAACAAGATATAAATTGTTTCAAGGAAAACACAGGTAGCATTCAGATCGGGATCATACAAGGTGATGGACCTTTTGAATTTGAATGGAGTCATGGACCTACAGTGTCCTTTGTAAATAATCTATCAGCGGGCACTTACGGCTGTACCGTAACGGATATAAATGGTTGCTTCGAGGTAGTATCAGATATCGAAATAACTCAACCAGATTCAATTTCTATCTTCATAGAAGGAGTTGAAGATGTAAGATGCCATGGAGAAGAAAATGGAAGAATCGAACTAAGTGTAACAGGAGGAACTGCACCCTACTCCTACCTATGGAACACTGGCTCGTTTACAGAAGACCTTTTTAACTTGTCAAATGGTAATTATGTAGTTACCATTACCGATAGCAAGGGCTGTCAGATAATCGGTGATACTATTGATGTTCTTACACCAGATCCGCTAGAAATATCGATAGACGAGGTACTGCATGTCGATTGTCCCTTTAGTGATGCTGGAGAAATAAATTTATCTGTTACGGGTGGAACTCCTCAGTACAATTACTTCTGGGATCAGTTAGAAGCAGATACCAATATAATTTCTGGCCTCTCAGCTGGAACTTATGACCTTACCTTATTAGATTTCTTTGATTGTAAATTCTCTCCACCAGGGATAGAAATAAATGCCATCAATCTACCTCTAGAAGTAAATAATACAATCGTACAAGAGAATCTCTGTTTCGGAGATTCGACTGGGGTAATTGCATCGGCTGTAGAGAGTATGAGGTGGCCACTAGATTATAACTGGAACTCGGGCTTCCAGAACATCGTAAACACTGACACAGACAGCCTAACAAACCTTCCTAATGGTATTTACAATGTAACCATTACAGATGCAGAAGGCTGTGTAGGTATCTCAGAGTTTCTAGAAATTACCAGCCCAGAAAGACTCTCCTACTTCGTTGCACAGGCCGAGGACTTAGATTGTTACGATGACCTAACTGGACTAATCGAAATAGAAATAGATGGTGGCCTCACTCCTTATGACATACAGTGGAGCAATGGTGATACTGAGTCTCTTATTACAGATTTGCCAGCAGGAGCATACTCATTTGAACTACTCGACGATAATGACTGCTCACTATCAGCACCAGATATTATTATTAACCAACCGCCCGAAATAATCATAGATGCTACTGTAGCAAATGACATAAATGGAAACGGGAGCGGAAGCATAAATGTAGAAGTGGACGGAGGAGTTCCTTTTTACTTTTTTGACTGGAGCGAAAATGCAAATACTCTAAATGAGCAACTCGCCATTAACCTCACATCGGACACTTATTTTCTAAGTATCCTAGATGCAAACAGCTGTTCTATTGATACCTCCTTTTTTGTAGATAATGTTACTGCTGTTTCTGACTTAGAACTCAGTCAGGTGAAAATTATTAATATTTCTAGTATTGATATATTGCAGATTACAACTCCTACTACTGACTGGTCTTACGAGCTTATTAGCTCAGACGGTCGGAGAGTAAATTCAGGAATTCTGGAGTCCACCCTTTCTCAATTATCTACTTCCTCACTTCCTAGTTCTTTGTATTATATCAGAATTTCTAAGGAAGGTTCTTTTAAGACATTGCCGTTTATTATTCAGCGGTAGATGAAGAAAATCTATATATTATCCAATACTAATATTTAGTGATTTACCTAGTCCAATTTCTATCAACTTATAAAAAGTGCTTAATTGTATATCACTTTTACCTGTTTCTATTCGGGATATATAGCTTTTCTTAGTTCCAGTTTTCTCAGCCAATTGTTCTTGAGTCATTTTAGCTTCTTTTCTTGCTTCTTGCAGCATCACTCCTAATCTAAATGCAAGTGAATCAGCATCGAATTTAGCCCGTTCTTCAGAACCTTTTGCACCTCGATGCTTTTTTAAATGATCCTCGAATGAGGTTAATTTATTCATGGCTATTATATTATATTTTATTTTTGTAATACTCTTTTTTAAGCTTAATCGCTAATCGTAGTTCTTTTTTCGGAGTCTTTTGAGTTTTCTTTACAAAGCAGTTTGTCAATACAATCAATTTCCCTTCATCAAAAAAACAAAATATCCTAATATTTTTAAAAGAGGTTGTAACTCTAATTTCATAAAGGCCATCTGTGCCAGCCAAATATTTTAAAAATTTCTGAGGAACTCTTTCTTCATGTTTTACAAGATCAAGGACATAATCAATTTTGTCTTTCACCTTTTCTGTTTGTAATAAGTAAAAATCAGAAAAGTAATTTTTATAGATAGTTATCCTTCTTTCCACTCCACAAAGTTAACCAATTAGTGAACTAAATAAACGTATTCTTAGGACTTTTGTTGTAATATAATTTGTGATTATTCAACATTGACTTCTATAATTGAGAACAACTGTTATTGTAACAAAGACTATAAATTCCAATGATGCGTTTTATTAAAAACCTTATAAACTTTGAAACTTAAATATCTAAGTATTACTTCTCTTATATTTTCTATTGCTTTAGCTTTTTGGTTAGAGGATAGATCAGAGTTAATGAAAAATGTAATTTCTCATGAAAGTATAGAGAAGAAGAGAAACTGTAGATCTTTAATAAAGGATGTAAATATTAAACTTCACAGACTGGAGATTAAAAATAAATCTGAATTGAAATCATGGTTAGAAAAAGTTAGGAATCTTATAAAGAAAGTAGAAGAGAACAAACCATATGATAAAGGCATAAGAAATGAAATCTGTAGCATTCTGGATTCACAGCAAAGAGAGTATTCCATTTATCAAAATAATTATGTTTTAGTAAGCAAGATAGAATTACTACCTGATAGCCTAGACTCAAAAAACAGCTCAAATTCCACTGACAAGATTTTAATTAATAGAGTAGATCTAGCGGAAGAAAACATAAGTCTTAATGTTCAATTATTTAATTCCCCAAATCACCATGAGGACATAAAATTTTACATTGGGACAAAACAACTAACTCAAATGGAAATGAAAAGCTTCACAGATCCTTTGGACTCTGTCTATGCTATAATACGTAATCCGGTAACATCAGTAGAGAAAAAAATCCAAGCCAGATGAAAAAATCTTCTAAGTGGATATATCAGATAATCATGGCAATCTCAATCTGTGTAAGTTTTTATGCATTAACTAATTATTACATCAAATTGCAAAGAATAAACAAGATCTACGAAGGGCAAGAAAGTCATATTGAATTTATGGATACCAATAATGAGCTGGCTAAAATTATAAGACTAAAACGCTACCCTGACCCCATCCAAATGGAAAATATCGAAAAAGAAAACAGTCCTTATTTTACTCAAACTTATAACGACCTCCTTCATAATAGGAAACTTGCAGAACAAAGACTGTTTAGTAATTCCTTTAATTATAGCGGAGATGCATTGGATATATACCTTTTTAAAAAAGATGTAATAAGTAATGAATTAATGTTTGGAACAGATTCATGGCCCGAAGCCAGGGATGAGGCTTTAGACATTTCCTTCAACAATTCTTATGTAGAGCCAGAATATGAAAACAATTACGAAATTCCCTATGCGGATACAATCCATATACTATTCAGAAAAGTAAGTCTAAACAAGAAAGTAAATAAAATCGACACCTTAGAAATAACCCGAACCATAAATCTATCAGACTGGAAACCTACCATCCACCCTACTCTCCCTTAAGCACCGTAAAACTCGTCCGTCTATTTCTCTGATGCTGATCATCCGTACAGTCTTCACAGGCACAGGTCTCTTGTAAACGGTTTTCTCCGTATCCACGAGCAATCAGTCGGCTTTTACTTATGCCTTTAGTGACGATGTAGTTTACGGCAGACTGGGCTCTCTTCTGAGATAGGTTTTGGTTATAGGCATTGTTACCTTGGCAATCTGTATGTGATGCCAGTTCTATGGAGATGCTGGGATTATTTAGAAGTAAGGTAGAAAGTCTGTCTAGTGATGGCTGAGCATCCTCTCTTATGGCGTACTTGTCCAGGTCGTAATAGATATTGTCTAGGACGATTTCCTTTCCATATTCAATCTGTGATAGAGCCAATTCTACATTTATGGTAATGGATTTTTTAGATTTTTCTACTTTGAGATTTCTTGTAGAAACTACTTTACGGGAACTTAGATAGTCCTCTTTAAAAGCCTCTATTCTGAAATCTTGATCCTTAGAAACCTCTTGTAGAAATCTCCCCTTATCATCTGAGACAAAGTTGTATTGCTCTACGGAAGAGTTAAGTGTGACCTCTGCTCCTTGTAGTGGATCCTTACCTATTAGTTTACTGGCTGGATTATTTTTTTGTTCGTAAAGATTGAGGACTACTCTGCCTGCGATGTAAACCTTAAAGTCTTCTGTAATTTCTTCTACAGGTTCTTCTGTTTCTATCTCCTCTATTTTTCTACGAACCTCATATCCAAAGATGTCATCATTACTGGCCTCACTACGCGTCGAACTAAAGTATCCCTTAGATACAATATCACTTGCACTACTCGATACGCGATCTACTATCAACCCAAAATCATCAGACCCTGAATTAAAAGGAGCTTTTAAATTATTAGGAGAAGACCAGGAGTTATCTGCTCTTAGATAGGTTTTAAAAATATCTAAACCACCCAGTCCAGGCAGATAGTCAGAAGAAAAATAAAGGGTATCACCATCACTGGTTGGAAACTTTTCGTTGCCATCAGTATTTATACTTTCTGGCATCGGTATGGCCTCTGACCATCCTTCCTCATCTAGTACGGAATAGTATAAATCATAGGTTTCTGATCCATCATTTTCTTTGAGCGTAAAAACCAGTACAGAATCTTCTTCTATGAGTGCTGGATGTCCGTAGTTTCTATTTGACTCTTGGAAAACCAACTGTACAGGCTCAGACCAGCGACTATCTTCTAAACTAGAATGCATAATCCGGCAATACTGATCTTCGACGGCAGCATCTTCAGAAAAACATCTGGTAAAGAATATCTCTGTATTGTCCTTATTAAAAACTGCAGTGGCCTCATTAAACTCACTATTTACAGGAGTATCAAATATCAAAACATCATTTGTATTCCGATTGAGCACATACAAATCTGAAAACCCATTTCCAGTCCACTCATATATCTGATCCTTTTCTTTTTGGACTCGATCCGAGGAGAATACTATAAGTTCTTCGCCATAGAAAAACGGACTGTATTCCATGTATTCAGAATTTGCCTCAAAGGGAAAAAGAGCTACTTCTACCTTTTCATTTGGCTCGAGCCAATTTAAAGCCTGCTTACAGATATTTATTTCTCTAGTAATCTGTGAATCTTTCCCAGTAAGTCTTTCTAAATTCTCAAAAGCTCTAATAGCTGCGACATATTGCTGATCTCTTTTAAAAGCTAAGGCTTGCTGTCTTATGGCTGCAGGACCATACTCTAGTTCAGCAGCTTTAGAAAACCATTCTAGAGCATTTTTATTTTGATTGAGAAAGGTATATGATTTGGCGATTTGGTATGCTTTGCGGGCTTTTACTTCTTTATTCTTTGCTTCATTAAATTCCTCTCCCAGGAGGTCTACGGCAATAGAATATTTTTTAGAATCATAAGCTACTTGGCCATTGTTTACTTTCTTGGTGTACGCACAAGACAGTGTCGATAAAACAAGTAAGAAATAAAATATCCTCAGGTAAAATATCCTCATATGCCTACAAAATAAAAAAGCTCATTCACATAACGTAAATGAGCTTTTTAAATTTTAAATATTATGTTTTAAGATTTACTCGCTGCACGAGAAAAAGTCTTTTTATTACGCTTAGAGTCCGATCCTCTAGAAGTTTTTAAATCATCTGCTAGGTCTCTTACTATCGGTGTAGCCACGAAAATAGAAGAGTACGTACCCACGATAATACCTACTAGAAGTGCAAAAGCAAATCCTTTTATACTTCCTCCTCCAAAGATGAATAATATCGCTACCATCAGTAAAGTAGTTAAAGAGGTAATTATCGTTCTAGAGAAGGTACTGTTTATCGCACCATTGATGACTTCATCCTTAGACTTGTTTGTATAAATACCCATGTCTTCTCTGATTCTATCAAACACTACCACTGTATCGTTTATCGAGTAACCAATTACTGTAAGTATGGCTGCGATAAAGGCCTGATCGATTTCCATAGTCCATGGTACGATTCCCCATAATAGTGAGAATACAGATAGTACAATCAAGGAATCATGCAAGAGTGCTGCAACCGCTCCTAAACTATACTGCCACTTGTTAAACCTGATAAAGATGTATAAGAATATCAATATCAATGCAAAAATACCTGCATAGAACGAACTCGTTTTTATATCATCTGCTATAGTAGGTCCTACCTTACTAGAGCTGATTATGTGAGTAGCGTTTTCTGAATCAGATCGTAAGAAGTTTTCTAAGCTTACGCTAGAACCTGTTATAGAAGCTAGTCCTTTATAAAGTTCTGCTACAACTAACGTATCAGCTGCCTTTTTATCCTTATCATCAATTAGATAGTCCGTAACAATTTGATAAGTATTAGAAGCACTAACCGCCTTTACTACTGGGCTAGTACCAAAATTTGCCGAAAGGCCATTTCTGATATCCTCCGCTTCTACATCTTCTGCAAACTGTACAGTATAAGAATATCCTCCTTTAAAGTCTACCCCTAAATCAAATCCTCTAGTAAACATAGATGCTATTCCAGCAATCAGTATAACACCAGAAATTACATAAGCCAGCTTTCTTTTTCCTAACCAGTCTACACTAAGATTTGCAAAGGCATTCTTAGAAGCTCCTGTCCAGAAAGTTAATTCTCTATCCTTAGAGGTCCACCAGTCCATCATCAGTCTAGTAACTAGTACCGCTGTAAATAATGAACAGATAACACCGATAATCAAAACTACCGCAAATCCTTTTATAGGTCCTATTCCGAAATAAGCCAATACTCCTGCTACTAAGAGTGTAGTAACGTTTGCATCGATAATTGCAGAATATGAGTTTTTAAATCCGTCTGTTATAGAAGCAATGGTAGACTTACCAGCTCTCAACTCTTCCCTTATCCGCTCGTAGATGATTACGTTTGCATCTACCGCCATACCGATTGTCAAGATGATTCCTGCAAAACCAGGTAGTGTCAGTACTGTTCCAAATGAAGCCAAGGCTCCAAAGATGAATAGCATGTTTGCAAATAGTGCGATAATAGAAATGATACCTGATCCTCCGTAGTAGAAAATCATAAATAGAAGTACTAGTCCGAAACCGATAATCATCGACCACATAGAAGAAGTAATGTTCTTCTGACCTAATGATGGTCCTACTGTTGCCGATTGTATAATGTCTAGATTAGCAGGTAGTTTTCCTACCTCTAATATCTGTGCTAAATCAATTGCTTCTTGAGTATTGAAATCACCAGTTATGGATGTATTTCCTCCTAAAATTGGTCCGTTTACTCTAGGTGCAGATACTACTTCATCATCAAGTGCAATTGCCACTATACGATTTCCATTTTGAGAAGCTCTCGTAGTCATGTCTGCCCATTTCTTAGCTCCCTCTGGTTTCATACCTAGTGTAACTTGTATCTGACCTGTCGTAGGATCTGGTCCTTGTCCTGCACTATTTATAACATCTCCTTCTATAGAGGCATTTTTAGTACCTGGTAATGTTTTAACTAAGTAAAGCTCATATTCTCCTAGTGCCTCTCCAGTTTCAGGATCACTAGATTCTGATGCTCCCCATAAGAACTTAGAATTAGAAGGAAAGAGAGCTTTTATATTGTCTCCAGACAATAACTCCATTACCTTATCCTTATTCTTTTTATCCGCCATACCCATAACTACTCTATACATATTAGCTCCGGTATTAGGTCGTAGCATAGAGAATAAAGGTCCTTCGTTTCCTAATGGATTGATTCTTTCATTTGTCTGTAAGGTAGAATCTATCTGCTCTCCTGATATAGAATCATAAACAGGTTGATAAAAAGTATCTATTATAGTAGTGGCTGCGGTAGACTGACCAGCTGCTTCTTTTAATCTTCTATCCGCTTCACTCAGTGCAGAAAGAACTCCCGGATCACTTATTTCATAGGTATCCCAGAACTCTAGTTTTGCTCCTTTGGTAATAAACTCTGTTGCTCTTTTCTGATTATCCATTCCTGGCATCTCTACTAGAATTAAATCTCTAGCTGCATCGAGCGTTACATTTGGTTGAGTAACACCGAGCTTATCTATTCTCTTACGTAATCTATCGAAGGTATTCTGAACAGTTTCTGTAGTCTTATTTCTAAGCAATCTCAGAACTTCTCCATCGCCTGTTTCAATATTTATCTCATCTCTAAGAGCTGGATTTTTTAGGAATATCTTAGCGAGGGACTTGTCTGTTTCCAGCTTAGCATATTCTTGTCCGAATAGAACTACAAAATTAGATTGAGCATTTGCTTGAGCCGCCTCTGCATTGTCTAGAGCGAGATTAAAGTTCTCATCTTTATTTTCTGCAGATAAAGCATAGATTAACTCTTTTACATCTACTTGAGCTACTGCACTCATACCACCTTTGAGGTCGAGTCCCAAAGCCAGCTGAGCCTTTTTTAACTCAGAATAAGTGTAATCCTTAAGTAGAGGAATAGAAAATATCTTTTCTCCAGACATGGAGTCTAGATATGCCATTTCTGCTTCTCTCTTACGTATTAGCTGATCTTCAGAACCCTCATATTGGGCAGCTATCTGTTCAGCATAATTAGTAGCATCTTTCTCTACTCTATTAGTAGGTAACATGTATAAAAACTGCACGACAGTGACAATTATTAGTAGTATCAAAAACAGTTTTATCAGACCTTTTCCTTGCATTAGAATGTATATTTTATGGAAAAAAACGCCGCAAATATACTGCTTTTAAGCTTGGAAATGCGGTGAATACCTATGTTTTAAAGCGGGAGACAAACATATCTCTTATAATGAGCAATTACTTGCAAAAGTTAAAACTTTAGGGAACTAAATTAACTCTAAAATCTATTTAACTTGCGTAATTAAATATTAAATAAAATACACATACAATGGGATTATTTTCATTTTTAAAAAATGTAGGTCGTAAAGATTTAACAGAAAAGGTAGAAACTAGTGCAGTAGATGCAGCTGCAGCAAATGCTAGGAAATCGAGATTATTAGAAGACATCGTATCGGGTTCAGGCATAAGTGTTGAAAACCTTACAATGGACTATAGCGATGAGAAAGTTACAGTATATGGACAGACTGAGTCTATCGAGGACAAGGAAAAGGTAATTTTGATGGTAGGAAATGTAGATGGTGTGGGTGCTGTAGATGACCGTTTATCTGTGGTGACTCCTCCTCAATCTACCTTCCATGAGGTACAATCTGGAGAAAGTCTATCTAAGATTGCAAAGAAATACTACGGTGATCCGATGAAATATATGGACATTTTTGAGGCTAATAAGCCAATGTTATCTGACCCTGATAAGATTTTTGTCGGTCAGACACTCAGAATTCCTAATAAATAATAGTTTTTAGAACACTATAAAAAAAGCCCTTGCAGAATTTCTACAAGGGCTTTTTTAATTATTGTTTAAAGCTTAAATCTTTTCTAGTTATTTAGTGTCCAGTCGTAATCATTATATTGAATAGTGGTTACGTTCTGCCCTGAATATTTAGATAAGAAGGCTTTTAAATCTCCAAAGTCCACTCCATACCAGTCAAATATCTTAGAAACTGTAGCAGTTCCTCCAGAGAAGGTATTATGAGCAGAGTTATTTATAAATTTCTTAGTTGTTTTTTCAAACTGGCTTTCTAATTTCTTTGCTGTCCATGCTTCATTTAGAAGAGGTGGACAAGACTTAGCAGCACAGTTTACCGCAAAGTGAATACGAGGCTCATTAAACTTAGGTCGAATAATGTCATTTTCTATATTATTCAAAGAGTAAGTCTTTCCTCCTATTTTTATCCATTTCTTATCCCATGGTTTTCCTCCAGCTAGGTCTTTAATGGAATTTACTGGGTAGTTATCTACGATAAATTTTACTGTATGAGCATTATAAGCATTTATCCAGTAGGCCAATTTTTTAGACCTAGACCAGTCTCCTTGAGGAGGATTATTACTGAGTACTGCTAGATATCCTTCTAGACGATTCTTCTCTCCTTTTATCCCTGCATAGTTTACCTTACCTGAAGCACTTACATAGGTAGAGAGAATACTATTCCAATCTTTATGCATATCTGCAGCAGCTGGTGCAGCTGCGGGAGCAGCTTCTTTCACTGGAGCCGGAGCAGTTTTTACTTCTGTCGCAGTTGCTTTAACTTTTTCCACCTTAGCTTCTGCTTTATCTACAGCAGTGGCTTTAGTATCAGTAGCACGTTCAGCAGAAGCAGCTGCGACGGTTTCTACCTTATACTCTGCAGATTTTTCAACAGATTCTACCTTATTAGAAGCTTCCATCATTTTTGAATCCATCTTATCTTTGGCGTCAGCTACTGTATTATTTACTTTTTCGATAGCTGAGGCTTTAGTTACCTCTGCAGATTGTGCCATTTCTTTTAGCTTATCTACTTGTTTTTCTGCCATCGTAGCCATTTCTGATTTTTCAGACATATCCGTTGCACTAGCATTAGCAACAGCTTCAGATGCCGGCTGGAGTTCTGCCTCGGCACTAGTATTATGAGCGTCATTATCATATACAGATGCAGCTTTTACTTCTGTGTTATTACTTGTATCTACTGAACTAGTGTTGGAGTTTTTACTGTTGCAAGCAATCAGCATAGTAGATATAGCTATTGCGTAAAAACAAATTTTGAATTTATTCATACAATTAGAACTTTAAAAGTTGGAAAAAGTTTTTATTGAACCTGAACAGTATCGATTGTTTCTGAGTATGAGGTAAATACTCCTAGACCATTTGTAACATTATTAAAGGCAGAAACTGGTTGTGAAGAACCGTTTGCATGTGCTTTCAACTGTCTCGAAGTAGATAAGAAGTAATGATAAAAATCTTCTTCTACTGTCTGAAGCTCAAAAAACAAATTAGGAACTACATCTGTTCCGATTCGTAAGTCATCATCGGTGTAGAAAGAAATGGTAAATTTACTATCAGATAATTTTGAATGGTTTATCAAAACGCCATCTCTATGTTCTAAGTCATGACAGGCATTTGCTCCATGTACAAAATCAAAATTATTGAATGGAATTTTATCTAAAGATCTTGTGATTTGATTTCCACTACCATCTAGAAAAACATCATTACGAGAAGTAATCAATCTAAAAAAAGCAGGTTGCTGAACTACGTCTCCTATTGTTATCTCATAAGTAAATCGTAATCCATATCTATCCACTAAATCGACATTATATATGGTATCAATCTCTACTATTTCTATATTTTCTATATCTGTTCTGAAAGGAACAGTAGTGCTAGCAAATACATCTCTTAATTCAGAATCTGGTATGGAGGCAGTAAGCTCATATGTGTTACCTTCTACGATATTAGAAAATTCGTCTAAGTAACAACCATTAATATCACTGGGACTAGACATGTTGTTATCCCCTGTACCTACATTTCTAATCATTACAGCAGCATCAAAGGGATGCTCTATATCCTGAACTTCAGCATTTATGACTACTGAGGTGCTCAACTTAGTTATATTGATATCAGCTGATGGAGAGAGGACAGATTCTATTACAATCTTTTCTGACTCGGTACCATTACGAAAATCTACTTCCTCAGGTGTACACGAAACAACGCATAGGCCCAGAGTAAACAATAATAGTATGTAAGTAGTTTTTCTCACTAAATAAGTAGTATCATTTTTGACTGACTTAATGTCCTTAGGTCACTGCCCGCGAAGACGAATCCAAGTCGTGTAAGTCTCAAATATACAACATTAAGCTAAAAGCAACCTAATCTTTAACATTTAGAGAATAACATATTATAATAATTAGTTATCTGTAAACCACTACTATTCAATGAATTAAAATGATAAGCTATAACTAATATATGGCGTAACAAACGGGATAACACTATTTTGAAAGGTTCTAAAATTGCCAGGAATCCTTTCATCAAAGCCCAAATCAATAAAATAAGGATTATTACGGGCATAAGCGTTGTAAGCACCGATGGAAAACTTCTGATTTGCCCAATCGTACTTATTGTAAATATTAAAGGCCAAATCAAGACGATGATAAATGGGCAATCTTTGCAAATTTCTACCTTCTATTAAGGGTAAAGGGACTGGGTTATTTTCCGCATCGAATATGGTTCTTACTTCAAAGGGTACACTAACTGGAGAACCTGAATTTATCTGCCAGTTGGCACTAAATTCTGCATTTTTATTGAGCTTCTGGAGATAAGCAAATTTAAGCATATGAGTTCTATCAAATCTAAAGGCAAATTCTTCATTAAAATTTATGTCTTCAAATTGCCTCAATGATCTCGACCAGGTATAATTTGCCAATATATTTGCCTTACCGTATCGCTTATTTAAATTTATTTCAACGCCGTAAGCAGATCCATCGCCTAGTGGTAGTGTAGCTTCCCAGTCTAAATCTTCTGTAATGGTAAAAATTCCATCTACACTGAAAGCAACTATCTGATCAAAGGTTTTATAAAATCCCTCAATCTGAGCTTCTAAAGACTCTGATAAATTAAACCCAAATCCTGCATTAGCAACCCACGCTTTTTCTGGCTTTAGTAGGTCTGTAGAAGGCACCCATACATCGGATGGTATCCCGAAGTCACCATTTGATAATAGATGTAGATACTGAGACATACGGCTTACGCCAATTTTGAAATACGCATTATCCCCTCCAGCCAGCAAACTAATTCTCGGCTCGATAGAATGATCGAAGTCATTTTCTGTTTTGACCAAATTATATCGAATACCTACATTTAATTTAACCTTATCCGAAAACCGAATCTCATCCTCAGCATAGACATAGATTTCTGAACCTCTGAGTTCTGGGTTGTTCAATAAATCAGTCAATGTATCTCTATCGACAGCTCCGGTTATCGGCGAATTGTTCTGATTCTGCTGGATTAGACCAGGAGAAAAATCATGCCTTACAAAACCTAATCCAAATTTTACATAGTTTTTATAATTAGGTACAAAGTCAAAATCAGACTTAATCCCCAAATCCCGAATGCCAGACTGAAATAGATTTGCATCAAAGGTTCTGGTAGGAGCTCCGCCGCTATCCGTCTCAAACTGCTGTAAATCAAAGTTATTTAATCTAAATCTACTCGTATATACAGTTAGATTATGATAAAGCTTTTGGCTCAGCTCGGAATTTAACCGTAGGGATAGAATCTGATTGCCCCATTCTGACTCTCTCTCGTTGGTTTCTGTGGGCATATCTGGAAGTATGGATCGGAATTCTATATTCTGATTTAAAAGATCATCGATCCCATTATAAAACGAGACTAATAGCTTATTCTTTTGGCCCAATTTGAGATTCAATTTGGCGTTAAAATCCGAGAAAGAATAGTCTGAGTTATTTTGATTGCTCGTATTATTTGCATTGTTTATGCTTTGAAGAATATCTAGCAACCATAGATCTAGATGTGTCCTTCTTACCGAGACTAGAAAGGAACTTCCATTTTTTCCTAAAGGACCCTCTAAGGTACCTCGCAGAGCTACTAGGCCTAGACTTACATCTCCTTTGAGTCGTTTAGTACTACCATCCTTAGTTCTTACATCGAAGACCGAAGAAAGTCTTCCTCCATATCGAGCTGGGAATGAACCTTTGATTAGCTTGGCAGATTTTATAGTACTAGGATTAAAAACAGAGAAAATCCCTAGAGCATGAGAAGTATTGTAAACTGGTACGCCATCAAAAAGAACTAAATTCTGATCAAAGGAACCTCCTCTAACATTCAGTCCTCCGAGACCATCAGCACCTGTAGATACTCCTGATAAGAGCTGAGCAAGTCCCATTATATCCGATTCTCCAGCTAGCGATGATATGGACCAGATTTTATCAACTGGCAGTACATCTGCTGACAAGGGTTCAACCTCTTGTGCATCTACCTGTTTATCCAGAATAAGTACCTCGTTTATAACTGCTTCTGGACTAAGCTCTACATTTATGGTAGTATCCTGCTTGAGTTTTACTTCGATAATCTGTTTTTTATATCCTAGATAAGAGTAGTAAATCCTCTGGACTCCCTTATTTATAGAAAAGCTATAGAAACCATACTCATTGGTATTGGTACCGAGCTGTTTTTGCTGGTTAAATATATTGGCAAAAATTAGAGGTTCTCCAGAAAGACTGTCTGTTAGGTATCCACTTATAGTCAGTATTTCATCTGAAGTAACAAATTCGTCCTTATAAATGACGAGCTGATCTCCTATGATTTTGTACTTAGTTTCTGTACCCTTGAGGATTGCATTCAGGATAGTTCCTACCCTTTTATTCTGAGCATTGAAGCTGAGAAGTTTATCTTTTGGTAAATCATTTGGATTGAAGGTAATGTTTACCTCAGAGGCTTCGCTCAAGTCTACGATTACGGACTCTAGGGATTTTTTGTTTGCAGAGTAATCTACACGTATATCATCAGGGACTACCTCTTGTCCCCAGACAATAAGAGGTAGTATCAGAATTACCAAGACCTTAAATAATCTACTTTGCATCATTAAGTACCCTAAAACGAGGTAAAAACAATAATGTAGGGCAAAAATGCCGCCAATTAGTCATTCTGTCAAGTAAAAATCAATCTAATCGATTGGGAAAGTATCCGGAGGTACATTTTTATCGTAGCTGCAGAGCGTTGCAAGCATTACTATATGTGGAGAAATC
>CAZDWO010000026.1:1781-16815 GCA_964509175.1 uncultured Saprospiraceae bacterium | reverse complement strand
ACAATAAATTGTAGATATTTTTTTAGAAAAATTCTCATCATTTAAAAATGCTCTAGACCAAGCACTACTGAGGTAGGGACAAAAAAATACCTGCTTCAACTTAAATCGAAGCAGGTATCAACCATTCTAAATTCTAATTCTTATTTTTTACAATCTAGCAACTTTATAAGATACTTTTGATTGTTTATTTTTTGGTATTGCATACTATATGCTACACTTAGTACTTCCATTAAATCATCTATACTAGATGAAGCTGCCAATGGTGAAGTAAGTGGACAGGTCTTGTCTACATTTGCCGCAAGGTCTATTTCTACATCATAATAGTTTGCAATTTTGGCGAAAGCCTCTTCTATCGGCATATTCTTAATAGCTAACTGCTTAGCATACCAATCGAAGCTCTCTTGTGCATTCTCTCCTACAGTGATATTATCTTCATTATAGTTAATCACTGCACTCTGTCCAGCTTTAAGTGTTGCAGATTGTGTCTCAGTAGAAACTTTTACTAAACCAGTCTTTACTTCTACTACTACGTTTTCTGAGGTATTATCGATATTAAAGGATGTACCTAGTACTTCTAGAATACTTCCTCCCATATCTACTATGAATGGCTTATCCTCCATACGCTCTACATCAAAAAATGCTTTACCCTCAAGTTTTACTTTTCTATCTGACTGTCCATAATCACTAGCAAGTGATACAAGACTTCCTGCATCCATAGTTATTATAGAACCATCTTCTAATGAAGTCTTTTCTATGCTAGTTGCAGCAAATTGTTGATTGTAATCTACATTATTAGTCCCGATATCTTTTAATAAAAAGAATGACGCTGCTATAAATACCATAGAGGCAGCTATACGTCCTACCCATTTCATAGGGTTCATCTTTATTATCTTAGCAGATGAGTCTGAACTCATAGGCCTATCAGCAATAACAGGAATAGAACTCGTAGGTCTATCTGCAATGACTGGTATAGCATTATCTACTGTACTGTTACTTATTTCTTGCTTAAACTTATTAAATGCTAGTGCAGCATTTGGTTGAAATGATGTAGGCTGATAATCAGCACTCAAATCCCAAATTCTACTTAAATCTTCTACGACTTTGTTGTTTCCAGGTATGGCTACCCAAGAATCGTAGGCTTCTCTCTCAGTTGTACTTAGGTCATCGCTAAGATACTTGTGTACAAGTGATACGTGATTAATTTGTTTCATTCCAGCTATATTATGACTATAAGACACTCAAATCCTACTTCCACCCTACTAAAGATCTACTTTATTTTAAAAATTATTTTCATCGAGTACTTTAATGGCTCTTCCACTCATCTCATGTTCTTTTACGCTAGCCCTAAGTATTCTTAGTGCTTTAGAGATTTGATTTTCTACAGTTTTAACAGATATACCCAGCTTTGTAGCTATTTCCATATAGGACATATATTCAAATCTCGACATAGAAAAAACCAATCTACACTTCTCCGGCAAGGACTCTATCGTATTATCTATTACATCTGACAATTCCTGATACTCCATTCTTTGCAGAGAATCATCATTATCTACGAAGGTCTCCTTTATAGACTCATCGTCCTCAAACTTCATTTTCTTACCTCTCAAGAAATTAAGAGCCTTATTTATAGAAGCTCTTCTCAGATACGCTTTAAGCGAAATATTAATATTTATTGTTTCTTTTTTCTTCCAGATTTCCATCAATACATCCTGTACAATGTCCTCTGTCGTAACACTATCTTTTAGAATCTTATAGGTTGCATGACACAGGTAATTATAGTAGAGGGTATAGATACGCTCCATGGCTTTTTCGCCATCCGTCTTTAAAAGTTCAATAATTTCCTTATCCGTATTTTCCATGTGTTCTTTAAGCGGAAGAAGCTCAACGCACTACATATAACAATTTATTATAATATAAATGTAGTACTTTATTTGAAATTAATGATGCTATTTTCAATATATTCACATATTCAATTAAAGAAGAAGTTATGAAGATTAAATTAAGCATTGCGTCATTTTTCTTACTAATACTCGCTATCTCATGTAAAAATGAAGCGAAAAATACATCAGTAACAGAAGATGAGAACAAGACAAAATACACTTTAACTCCTTTTACGGCCTCTAAGGAATATGCTGATGCCAAATTATCTAATATGCAGTATGCAGAAGGAAACTTCAATTTCGATGTAAGTAATTATGATTTGGGTACCCAAACACCGGATGCAGCATCTAAGATGTGTGCAAACTCTGGAAAAGGCCAGCATATCCACTTAATCGTAGATTCTCTACCATATGCTGCAAAATATGTCAATGAGTTCGATCACGGCGTGGAGAATGGTGGTCACTTTATACTTGCCTTTCTATCTAGGTCTTATCATGAGAGTATAAAAACTAAAGATGCACATATCGTAAAGAGAGTAGATGTAAAAGATGGTGGTATTCTAAGTAGTCATGACGTGCCGTACAATATGGTGTTCTACAGCCGTCCTAAAGGAACTTATGTAGGTAAAGCAAATACTGAAAAGGTAATGCTAGATTTCTACCTAGTAAATACAGAGCTATCTGAGGATGGTTTCTATGTGGAAGCTAATATAAATGGAGAGATACATAAAATCACTAAATGGCAGCCTTATTATATAGAAGGTCTACCTATGGGAGATAACTACGTAAGCCTCGTCTTAAAAAACAGAACTGGCGATGCCGTAGACGTTCCACTTAATCCTGTAAAGAGAGTCTTTACTTTAAAAGAAGATCCTACGCCTGCTGGGTAAAATATTTTGAGTTGTAAGAGCGGTCAATTAAGAAAATGATTCTAAATTTGCGGCTCTTAAAAAAAGAGTGGATTCCGGTTCTCATAAATAGAAACAGAATAAATTCCTCTCAGTGAGCTCAAGTGCTTACTATATGATAAAATGGTGGTTGTAGCTCAGTTGGTTAGAGCACCGGTTTGTGGTTCCGGGGGCCGTGGGTTCGAATCCCATCTTCCACCCTTGACGGGACAAGTCGTGAGACTTGTTCCGTTTTTTTATTTCTCCAACTTATAAAGATTCAAGTAATAAATTTTAATCGATATCAATCTCATATCGAATAAACATCTCTAGACTCGGACCAGCTTCTTTACTAAAATCAGTTACTACCATATTTGCAAGAGCTCCGATTCTAAGCTTTGCATATCTGTTACCTAGAAAATCATCTAGTATCCATCCTCCTTGTATCGCTAGATCACTTACACTGCTATATCCTAGACCTGCCCAAAATGCATCTTCTCTTTCATATTTTACTGACATTATAAAATCAATTATCTGTGGATTTACATAGTTAGCTGATATGGAGGGCTCTATAAAACTTTCATAACCCATAATCTTGCCTCCTACTAGGAAGTGAAGATGTCTTTGTCTTTGGAAATTAGACTCACTTATGAGTACATCTGTAGTGTAGGCTTGATTAAAAGCGATACCTGTATAGAATGAATTCTGCTCTCTGTCAAAGTCAATAGGATGAGAATTAAAATACAAACCAACTCCTACAGCTGGGAAAAAAGTCCCCTCGTTAGAACCTAGGATTAAAACATCCTGCTCATCATTAAACTGTTGGCCAGCGGCATTGAATCTAAAGCTTTGCATGTTTCCTGAAATTCCAATTGCTAAAATTCCATCATCAGTCAGAAAATCATTTAGCCTATAGCTATAATTTATTTTTAAGCCTGTTCGATTAATCGGACCAGTGGCATCGTTGTATAAATATGCTCCTGCAGACATATTTAGGTCTACAAAGGGATACATTATAGAGGCATAACCAGTCTGTGGTGCTCCATTAAACCCTAGCCACTGTTGTCTAAAAAATCCATCGAAAGACATTATGGAACTGGGTGCGGTAATCGCTGGATTCCAAAACGCCTTGGTCTCGTTAATTTGGCTATCATAACCAATTTGCTGAGCAGAGCTAGTAATAGAAAAAATAAAGATTGCTGTAAATAATAGTAGTGTATTTTTCATAATGCTGTTCGGTTATGGCTTATTCGTAAATAATGGTTAAGGCTGATTTAAAAGTAAATTCATCAAAGTTTAGAACGTAGTAATAGGTGCCTGCAGGCAGAGGTTGTCCCTGTCGAGTTCCATCCCATCTAAAGTCATCGGTCTGATAACCGTCTGCCTCATAGATTACATTACCCCATCTATTAAAGACGGTTAGGTTATTATCAGGAAAGCTTTCTAGTCCGTTAAACTGGAGATTATCATTCTGCCCATCATTATTAGGAGTAATGATGCTTACCGCTTTTATAAGATCGAGTGGACTATCTAGTACACATATCTCTACTTCATCACGGAACTCGCAGCCATTACTATCCGTAATGAGTACAGAATAGGTTGTGGTCTCTGTGGGCATGACTATCGGATTGGCTATATCTCTTGCACCTACTATAGTGCTATTTTCATCCCATAGATAAGATGAGCCTCCTTCTGCTTGTAGTTCAAATTCGTTTCCATCTATTACACAATCGTCTACACCTGCACTGATTCCATCTGCTGTAAAAACGGGTACTTCTATCGTCTCTATAGACATATTTCCAGGACATTCATCTGTGATCGTAACGCTATAGATGGTTGACTCTGTAGGTGTTGCTGTGACCTCACTACCCTCTGTAGAACTCAGTGTACTAGAACTATTGTCCCATAAATAATCTGTTCCTCCAGTAGCCATAATCGTAACATCACTGTCTGGACATACGCCATTCGCCGAAAGGCTAATACTACTGGTAATGGTAGGCAAGTAACTCAAGTCTATCTCATCCATGCTCGTACATCCCTCAGCATTAGTAACGGTTACAGAAAACGTTGCAGATGAGTTCTGCGGATTAGAAGGAGCTGTAATATCTAGTGTTGAGTCCTCACTTCCATCTGACCATAAATATGAGCTATGATTTCCAGCATCTAAGCTAGTCATCTCGCCCGGACATAACTCTTCTTCCGGACCTAAATCTAAAACCGGCGAATCTACCATAGCCACTTCAAAGAAATCAGTCTCAGAACAATCAGAACCGACGGATGCGATACACATATAATCTCCTTCCATACTTATCTGAATCGTGGCAGTTACATCTGGTAAAGGATTACTATCCAAAAACCACTCAAATGAAGTGGCATTACTCACAGCAGTAAGTTCCGCCGTCTCTCCATTGCACAGGGTATTAGAACCCGTTATTTCTATTTCTGGTTTTTCAGTTACATTGAGCTCAAAGGTTCCGCTTACTGAACAATCATCAGCACTGGTTATCGTTACTTCTATCTGTCCAGCTTCCATCAGGTTAACAGATGATTGTGTAGGTGGAATAGGTAGAGGTGTTCCATCTAAGGTATACATATATCTATCTCCAGAATTACCAGTATTGACATCTAAATCATAGCTTTCTCCTTCACAAATGGTCTGATCTCCATCGAGATCCAATTCTGGAAGTTCATTTATAGTCACATCGGTAGTCTGACTTACCTCACATCCTCCTGCTCCGAATACCTGAGCAGTATATTCTCCGGCCTCTGATACTTCTAGTTCAAAATCCGTCTCTCCCATAATCTGGACCTCATTAAAAAACCATATTATATCTGTGGCATTTGTAGTTGCTGGAATGATTCCACTTTCTCCCTCACAAAAATCAACTGTCGATGGAAGAGTTAAATTAGGTCCTGCTTCAAAATCTACTGTTACTTCACTGCTGCCTACACATTGACCTTCATTACTAGCTGTAAGAATATAAGTACCAGGTGTAGAGACTGTAAGCTCACTAGTTGTAGAAAGCACAGTACTCTGCCCTTGTTGTATCCATACATACTCATCAGCTATAACGCCTGCATCTAGCTCGACTTGACTACCTAAGCAAGCAACTATATTTGGACCTAAGTCTACTAGTGGAGTAACTATAGAGGTTGCCTCAAAAGTAATATCAGAGGTACATCCGTTTGCACCACTAGCTATAACTGTATAGCTATCTTCGGCACTTACTTCAAAAGAAAAGGTATCAAAAACTAAGTCTCCGTTTGAATTAAACACCTCAACTGATTCTGCATCTGTATCTAAGGTTATCATTTCTGGATTTATATCACAAAAGGAAAAATCATTAACAGCTCCTAAAGTAGGACCGTCTTCAAAATTCACAATTGTTTCTTGAGTTTTTACACAACCCGTTCCGTTTGTAACGGTAACGCTATACATACCTGCCATCTCTACAAAAATAATACTGCTGGTTTCCATAAGATTCATTCCATCACGTGACCAGTTATAACTCACACCATCAGGTCCAGCATCGAGTTCTACATCTTCCCCTCCACAACCTGTCATGGTCGGATCTAAGGAAATATCTATAGGACAACAATTATCAGGTGCTGTAATAAGAGCTGAAATCTCTCTGCGGCAAGATGGGTCTTCTGTAAAAAATGCAAGCACATCGAGTGACAGTGCATCAGAATCTAAATTTTCTAAGGTAACGGTTTGTGGACTACCTGTAATCGCAAAGATCTGACCATTTACCACCAAATCTCCAGAGGTAGGTTCTAAGTCATAGGTAAGGGTTAGGTCTTGTGTATATCTATTGTTTATAGGATCACAAGCACCAGTGGTTCCTGCTGTTACATTACTTATTATGCAACTTGTTTCTATTGTGACTGGTTTAAAATTATCAGATAATCTTATGCACGATCCATTCTGAGCTGCTTCTATAAGCGTAAGTCCTACAAGATTTACCGGGTCTACATTTTCTGGAGGAGTTGTTCCTCCGCTTTTATAAGATAGAGAATGTACGTTGTATTCTCCCGCTGCTAGATTTATAAAATTTGACTGATCATTTACAGCTCTTATAATTCCAGAACTCTGCTCTATAGCCACATAGGTAATGGCATAATCTGGGTTAGTTACATCGTCTAAATAGATATCTCCAGGACCAGTGATTGCCTCCATAATAACGTTTTGAGGTGTTCCTCCGAAGGTCCAGAAAACTACTCTATACTCTCTACACTTCTCCAGCTCTATAGAAAGAACATTAGAGCAAAAAGTAGAGGTACTCCCTGCCATTGCTCGACGTCCCGTAGAACCTACAAAGGAAGGACATGGATTAGCAGGATTAAAATTAGACTCAGTAAAAACACTGAAGAAACTTATCGATTGAGTTTCAAAGCCACAATCTGTATCAAAGCGATATGTCCCATCTTCAGATACTTTAATAATCATAGAAATAGAACTCCTATTGGGCACCAGATTATCACAGGCTGTATTTGCTGGGTTATTAATTGCGATGTCAGTTTGAGGAGTAGTATTGGTAATTCTTAATATGTTGGTTTCAAAAAGCTGTCCTCTGATATTCTCTAGATTTAATTCTAAGTCCGTACTACCTGCATTGGCAATCAAAGGTTCTGTATCACAAACCGAACTTATATCTCCTGCACATGGCGAATCTATACTAAAGTCTGAATCAGAAACATCATAAAACTGAAAACACTCATTGTCTATACAGGTCATTCTAACTCTTGCCTGTGTAGTAGCATTTATACCAGCTGGTAAATTGTAAGTAAAAGATCCTCCATTATATGGAGTAGACTCAGATACAAGGATGGAATAATTTAGGCCTCCATCGATGGACATTTCTATCCTAATATTATCACATAAAGCATCAGATCCACCAGTATCCCAGTTTAGAGTTAAGTCTTCACCCGCCATTACAGTTTCTGAACCATTGGGACTGGTAACTTCAAAGGGTCCATTATTAGAAACCTGAATCGCAACCTCATCTTGTGCCATTCCTCCACCTGATGAATTATTATCTCTTACGGTTAATCGAAAATTAAGTGTTCTACTCACCTGAGGCAAAACTTGAAATGGATCTATAACTCCAGAATGTACGACAGCTTCAGTAGGAAAAAATCTATGACTATCCGTAGTAGGTGGAAAACTTCTAAAAAGTGGAGCTCGATTATTAAGCCCTGCCGATAGACCTATGAGTCCTTGAGTCGGAGTATTGTTACCATCCTCGTTATATTGCTCCCAAGCATAGATCAGATTATCTCCATCTGCATCTGTTGCTTCTCCTGATAGCATAAAAGGTGTACCGAAGGGCAAATCATAATTTACATTACATGGACTTGCTTCTACCTCAGGTAGACTATTACCGGTAGGTATCATAATGGCACAATCTCCTCCATTATTTATATAGTTCGTCATCTGAACTAAACTATGGGCATGGAAGTAGCTGTTATCTCCTCCATCATCTGGAATATTTTGAAGATCTGAGCAAATGCCCTCGTAAGACATAATGGTCGTACCGCTACCGATCTCATACGCTGTATCATCACTTATGGCATCTGTACAGGAGGCACCAGTTCCATTAAAAGTATGCTGAGCCCCAAACATATGTCCGAGCTCATGGGCAAATAATGAAATAAACCCATCGCCTTGAGTATTAAAAGAACCTGACCAGCCACCTGCTTTGAGAATTGTACTATTAAATCCATCATTACAGACAGCATTTAGAAAAGCAACTCCACCACTAGACCATCCATCTCCCTGAGCATGTTCATGAAGTACATGGCCGATGTCATAGGAGCCTATGTTGAAGATTTGTGAAACAGCATTCATTGCCTGCTGAGTTCTTCCGTCACCTCCATTACCATCGGGAATAAATGGATCTCCATTTGGGTTAGTGTAAAGAAATGGCGTAAGCAGTTGGAAATTTATGGCCAAGTCTCTATCGAAAATCATCTGGACATTATTTACTGCAGCTGTAACCGCTGCATTTACAGCATTGGTACTATTCCCGTTTTCTCTAAAATATTCTCCTGTAGTTACAATTGCCAATCGATATACACGTCTGACATCCCCATTTTCAATAATGTTTTCTGATCTCTGAATCGGGTCGATTTCTTTGATATTACTCTCCTTTATAATATCGTGATCTACGCCACAGGTGCGACTATGGACATGTTTATTATTCTTCTGCTCCTGAGTACTATGTACCTGCAACCCATGAGTGCTTCTTACAATCATATTTACGAAGTCATCCAAAACAGTAAGAGCCCCCATACGCTGGTTATCAGTATGATTATAAAGGGTGTAGGTTTTTAAATTTGGCATTTCTGCTTTGAACTCAGGAGCCATGAGATCATTTTCTATGACGTCCATAGAATATATCTGACCGCCCAATTCGATGTCTAGAGGAGTGGTCGTTGTTCTATTTTCTAACTCTACGAGTTTTTGCTTTATCAGATTTACCTCTGTATTCTTAAGGGTAGAATGCTGAGCGGAAACGAGGTTAATACTTAACACAAGTACTAATCCGATGAATAGTTTTTTCATTCTCATAATGATTATGGTTTTTTATGCAAAAGCTAGCTCGGCCGTGGTTCTAAAGGCAGAGGAAGCATTATGCTAAAAGTAATGAAAATTCTATATTCTTTTGGGTTAAGCTAACTTAATTCAGTAGGTAGCATGACGGGTATTTTGCACAAAAAAATACAATTTGTTTCATGGCTAATAGATAATGAAGTCTCTATCTTAAAGAATAATAAAAAATAGTGAAGATTGCAATCAGTGTTTAAATAGCTTTTTTACTATCGATCCTTTATTTGAAGATATTCGCAAAAAGTACATTCCATTGTTTAGATCGGTAATATCCATCAAATAGCTATTTATTCTATCTAGTTTTAATTTATAGACCAGCTCTCCAGTAGAACTATAAATCGAGATAAAGTCGAACTCGGTGTTAGAAACAATTTCTACGTAATCAGACGATGGATTAGGAGTGATTTGTAAATCATGGATTTCTAACTCTGATATAGCTGTAAGACCATCACAATCATTATCTATACCATTATTAGGTATTTCTATGGCACCTGGATATACGGATGCGTCAGCATCATCGCAATCTTCAAGATTGTGAAATCCATCACCATCTGTATCCTCAACTATTTCAGTTACTGCCGTATTTGTAACTATAGGAAAATTGAAATCAAAGAAAATTTCTGCCTCATTAGAAAGAACATCTCCAACTATCAAATCCTGTCTAGGCTCAATCGTAAAAACAACATAACCATCATTTAAATCATCTTGCCACGGAAGATTTATACTAGCATATATAAAACTTACTGTACTTAATCTAGTCTCCATATACACTGGATGAGAAGAATCCACCACTTCTAAGCTAGAGAGGTTATATCTAAATGGATCTATGTAATCCTTTATGGTAATATTTACTGCATCTGCAGTTCCTGTATTTTCAAACCTAATTTTGTACGTTAAAGGAACAATTCCTAATGAGTCTTGATAAAAAACATTTCCTTGTAAACAGGTTTTATCATTAGGGTCAAAAGAATTGACAACAGTCTCACAAAGGGAGAAGAAATTATCACTTCTGAAGTAATCATTTTCTATGGTAATGACTGAAGCATGCATCTTCAACTCGTCCCCTAATTCTAAAGGAGGAGTATCCATGGGAGAATTTAATTGCATCGTAATTACAAACGACCTCTGCTCAAAAGGAGTCAGATTACTGAAATCCATACTTAGTCTTCCATTATCCACTGTCCAGTCACTCTGAGGTTCTATAAACTCAGTATGTTCCGTATCATAGTTAATGTTTATCGTTCCATCTGCATTTACATTTCCCTTATTCTGTAAGACTACTTTATAATCTACTTCAAATCCTGCAAGAGGGGCATCTAAAGGAATTATATAAATTGCAACGTCAGATAAAAATGGCTCCACAGCCTGAAGGCAAAAATCCTGCACTACATCAGTATTGGCATCATCCAAAGTAATCATGGCTTGAGAAGGCTCCACTGCAAATAATTCTGAGCTCTCAAACAATGGCGTAATGGTAAAATCATCTGGAAACAAGTATAAACTATACTCTCCATTTTCAATATTGGGACTGGAATACGTGGTTCCATTAGGGCTATCTATTTTGAATTGTAAATTATCTAATCCAAAATCATCATCACAAGCTCCATCTAAATCCATAGATACTGAACCACTAATCCTTTCAAATGCTGCATCTTCAGAAAAATTACAGACTGTACTTACTATAATATCCTGAGTGTCTAGAAGATTATCTAACCACTCTTGCTCATCTGGGTCTATGCAGATATAACTTAAATTATGGCCTCCATCTGGTTCAAAATTAATGTAACTCACTATCGAACCGTTAGAAAGATTTAGCAACTCTAGATTAGGCAGAAAAAACATATCCAATGAATCCAAAGAATGGCATGGCGAAAGGTCCAATCTTTCTAAACCAGATGATATACATTTAAAATTCCTCAATTTTGAACACCCAGAAAGATTTACAACAGGATTATTTGTATGAGAAATATCGACAAATATTAATTCTGGATTTTTAGAGAAGTCAAACTCGGATATAGCATTAAATTGAAATCCCACTCTTTCTAGCAATGGATTACTATGAAAACTAACTTCATTTAATGACGTAGCATTTAATTCAACATGTCTCAAATTTAAATTTGAAGAAAAATCTATTTCTTGGATCCCGCCAGCACTGAAATCTACAAATTCAAGTTCTACATTTTGAGACAAATCTATAGTTGCAAACGGATTACCAAATGCTCTAAAAACTTTCAATCCATTAAGTTCGGAAATTGAAATCTCTTCAATTAGATTATTAGAAACGTTTAGTGCTTCTAGATTTATAAAAGATTCTATGCCGTCCATGTTTACTATGGATTTCTGAAAAAGATTTAAATCAGTTATTACTTCTGCTTCAGAAACCTGAATGGCACCATCGCCATTAGCATCTGCACCTTCTTCTATAAGTGCGGAAAGAAAGTTAGCATCAGAAATGGAAACGTCTTGAGAATAAATTGCTGTACAGAAAAGTACGCATGCAGATAGTAGTAAGTTTTTCATTGTTCTTTGTGTTGTAAACATTTCTAGGTTCTCAAGAGAATCAAGATTTGTCGGTTATTATACTAACTTGACAAATGTCGGACGGCTTACCCTTATGAGATAATCTGTTTTAACATTTTGACTATTGTACTTCTCCCCACTCTATCTCCAGTGGCACATTCCTAGTAAAGTTAGTCTCGAATGCAATAATAGTATTCGTGGTACTCACTCCTTTTATGGTTTGTATTTTGTCATAAATGATATCCCGTAAGTGACGGTTGTTTCTAGCATAGATTTTTACTAGGATGGCGTACTCCCCTGAGATGTTTACACACTCTACTATCTCGTCTATGGTGGCTACTTGCTTTTCTATTTCCGTACGGAGCTCATAGCTATCTAGTTTTATCTGAGTATAAGCAGAGGTCTCGTAGCCTAGCTTAGAGGGATCTAGTTTATAGGAGGCATTTTGGAGGATGCCTTTTTCGTTGAGTTTTTTTATCCGCTGGTGTACGAGGGTGTTAGAGACTTTTAGTTTTTTGGCTAGATGTACTAGAGGAAGTCTAGCGTCTTCTGTCAGTTTTTCGATAATACGGCGGTCTATAGCGTCAAGAATCATATTATTTATTGGCTTTAAGCTAAAATATAGAAATATTTACATTAAATGAAGATCATTTAAATCATTTTGACTTAAGTCAAAGCCTTATGTTTGAAATATAACTCATATCTAATAATTTTATGGTCAAATAAAACATTCATACAGATGATAATCGGCGTACCTAAAGAAATAAAAAACAACGAAAACAGAGTAGCCCTGACTCCTGCAGGTGCTTTTGAATTCACTAAAAGAAAACATAAGGTCTATGTACAATCTACCGCAGGTGTAGGTTCTGGATTTAGCGATCAAGAATATATAGATGCTGGAGCAGAGATTTTACCAGACATAAAATCTGTCTATGACATCGCTGAGATGATTATGAAAGTCAAAGAGCCGATTGCTGAGGAATACGACTTAGTAAAGGACGACCAACTCTTGTTTACCTATTTTCATTTTGCTTCTTATGAGCCACTTACTCATGCTATGATAAAGAGTAATGCTGTCTGTCTAGCTTATGAGACTGTAGAAAATCCTGACGGCTCACTACCTCTTCTGATTCCAATGTCAGAGGTAGCAGGTCGTATGTCTGTACAGGAAGGGGCTAAGTATCTACAGAAACCTGAGGGTGGAAGAGGAATCTTACTCGGTGGAGTGCCAGGTGTAAAACCTGCAAATGTTATGATACTCGGTGGAGGAATCGTAGGAACCAATGCTGCAAAAATGGCCTCCGGCCTAGGAGCCAATGTAGCAATCCTTGATATAGATCTCCAAAGACTAAGAGAACTAGATGACATCATGGACTCTAATGTCACTACCATCTATTCTAATGAATACAATATCCGAGAAATGGTAAAATACCATGATCTGATTATCGGAGCAGTTCTGATACCTGGAGCTAAAGCCCCTAACCTTATCAGTAGAGAAATGCTAAAAACGATGAGACCAGGAACAGTACTCGTAGATGTGGCAGTAGACCAAGGTGGATGTATAGAAACTTGTACTCCGACCACTCATGCTGACCCTACCTTTATAATAGATGATATAGTCCATTACTGTGTGGCAAATATGCCAGGTGCTGTACCATACACTTCTACTATAGCTCTTACAAATGCAACTCTACCCTATGCACTAAAACTTGCAGATCATGGATGGAGAAAAGCTTGTGCTGCAGATCCTGGACTGGCTCTAGGGCTCAATGTTATCAATGGAAAAATCGTCTATGAAGCTGTGGCTGAAGCCTTTGCAATGGATTATACACCACTAAATGATGTAATGAGTTAAACTCTGAGTTTAAAATCTTATTTCTGAATGTTAAATTTTTGAAGAATTATATTTTACCTGCAATACAAATAGCAGTTTATTGTTATATTGCCGACATTACTGATTAATCAATAGTTTTTACTCAGTATTACTTTATTTTTCTTCAACCAAACTTGTCAGAATGCACATAACATTTAGCGAATTAAGACGTATTAAACACCAACTTCCCACTGGAAGCGTAAAAACCATTTCTGACATTCTCGGTATATCCGAACAGACTGTTAGAAATTATTTTGGAGCGAAGAAGTATGAGGATGGCCAGATTGCTGGTAAACATATCCAACCTGGACCTGAGGGAGGAATTGTATCACTAGACCGAACGGATATCCTACAGGCGGCGAAAAAACTTATTGCACTCGAAACACAGGCTGTAGCCTAAGTTTTTTTTTCAAAACAAACACCCCTAAAGAAAAAGGGAAGCCGGATGGCTTCCCTTTTTGTGTTTTATGGTTTTTTATTCCTTTTTAAGCAGACACTCTAATCGCATTTAGTTTTAAAGCCAATTTCTCAATTGCCAGCATGACTTTCATAGCTTGTCTTTCTGAAGCTTTCTTAGATCCAGAAACGTACTGTCTTAGGAGACCAGAATTTAATCCTCCTAATTTTGCCAGTTGTGTTATATTAATTTCTGGCAATAAATCGAACAAGGATTTTAAATCCACTTCGAACTTAGTCTTATAGCCTTTAGAATATTTAGTTTGTAATTCTTCATCCTCATCGATGCATATTTGTAAAATTTCATCAAGGTTTAATTTTACCTCTTCAAAATTTTCACCACCAGCTACACAACCCTCTATTTCATTTATATATGCAAAATAGGCATCTTCATTTTTTTCAATGGTGGCTATTAGTGTTTTCATAATCTTACAATTCTATTTTTTTCAAAATACTTTTTAATATAATTTGAGCCATAAAATGACGGAAATAAGTTCCAGATAGAAAATTTATAGTTCAAGGCAAAAAACGCAGGCATAGCCATAGCTACGGCGAGTATTTTTAACGCTGAAATATGAATTTTAAATCGGTATTTACACGTCATTTTATGACTCATATTGTTATAAGGTCCCAATTGGCAAATCTTTAGAGCCATGGAAAGGAATAACCAGAATACCAGGAATTGATTCATGTTTGTAAATCTTATGGCTTCCTTTTTGACGCACAAAGAACCACCCTTTTTTAAGAGCTTTCTTTTCTAATTCTTTGGCTGTCATTTATTAAAGGTAGCATTATTGCTACTTTA
>CAZDWO010000026.1:0-1681 GCA_964509175.1 uncultured Saprospiraceae bacterium | reverse complement strand
TTTACAAATTTCTTAATTGCTCTTCCTGAGTCTCCATCCATCATCAAGAAATAAATACCAGATCTAAGATTTACTAGATCTATTTTATCTGTAAAATCCCCATCTATAAGCACCTTTCCGTTTATTGCATTAATGGAAAATGTATCGAAGTCTGTATCGGTTTCTATGGTCAAGAAACTAGATGCTGGATTTGGAGAGAGTTTGATAGTCGTAGCTAGGATTTCTTCTACACTACTCACTGCATCCATTCCATCACAATCCTCATCGATTCCATTGTTTACAATGTCCTCTGCATCAGGGTTTATCATATCATTAGAATCATCGCAATCTGTACTGTCTAAAACAAAACCAGTAGGGTGCTCACAATCGTTTACACTATTATTTATATCTCCGAAACCATCATTGTCGGCATCCATAAAGTAATCTGAGAAAGTCAATCCCTCATCTATGTTATCATCACAATTATCATCTAGTCCATTACAAGATTCTGAGGCTCCGGGATTTATATCTGGATTATTATCATCACAATCTACGTCTGAGAAATAAGAATCTCCATCATTATCTACAAGTGAAGGGACATAAGTTACTCTGACTATTTTTTGAGCCATGATATCATTTACTATAATGTCCATAGAGCCATTGCTGTCAAAATCTACAACATGTATAAGATCCCTATACGACTTATTATTTCCTAAATTTTGAACGAAAGAGATAGGATCCATCTCATAAGCAACGACTCCATCTCTAAAGTCAGTGCCACCGTCATTTTCGTAATAAACAATTCTTTGAGTGCCAGAGCTTGCAATCTCGGTAGATACGACATCTGCAAAACCATCTAGATTTACATCTTCTATTACTGCAGTCCATACCTCTGGCGAAAATCCAAAATCAGTCAAATGAATGAATGTAGGATCATAAGTTCCTGCATTATTTTTTAAATAATACAAACCAAACGAATCACTATTTCCGACAAGTTCTGGAAAGCCATCGTTATCCAAATCCACCACTGCACAAAAATCACCTCTCTTCCCGAATACGTCCGCTGCTATTACTTCATCCAGTGTGAAATTACCATTCCCGTCATTTTCAAAAAGACGGAAATCATCATCATTTTCTACGAGGTCTAAATCACCATCCATGTCATAATCAGCCGCTACCACATAACCATGATCAAAGTCGGGATGAACATCAATCAAGGTAGGAGCAAACTGTAAATCACCTTGATTTTCATAATAAACTAATCGTTCTTGAAACTTATGTAAGGAAATATAATCCATATTCCCATCATCATTAAAGTCTCCAATTTCTACTCTGACCTCATCCTGCTGGTCTTGAGAACTATTAACCTCAAACTCAAAGCCCAAAGCTCCATCACCTTCATATACCACTCTCGTCTGTGCAAGCAAATCAAGATTTGCATCATTATTAAAATCAGCAAAAAATCTAGGTTGATGAAAAGTAAAGGTCGGAATCTCAATTCTAGTAAATGATCCAGAACCATCATTCTGATAAAAAGTAATCTGATCATCTGAATTTGTATTTCCGATAAGATCATAGCTTCCTGTCCCTAATAAGTCAACTGGTGAGAAAGTGAAATTACGAGCACTGGAATTAGAATTAGTTACTTCTGTATCTGCTATAATATCCACTGGTGCTTCAAACATTTGTGCAGATAATCCTA
>CAZDWO010000025.1:8960-44052 GCA_964509175.1 uncultured Saprospiraceae bacterium | reverse complement strand
GAACACTAATTTTTCGTTCCAAAGTTATATGTAACGAATAATGATATGCAGAGTCACGACAAGGGAGTGATTCTGTCATTATCTATTGTTATCTACTTTTTTTAATCTCAAATGTTTGTAAAAGAAACACTATAATTAGATAAAACGCTATCGACTCTACTTATTTCCTAAGAAGAAAAGTTTTATTTTGCTCATCCGTAGAAGTACCATTTGACTGACTTTTTCTATGACGAGCGTTTTCAAACAAGTCAATAGCTTTTTTTAAAGTTAATTAAAATATTGATGTGGGTGAAAAATACAAAGCCAACAATTATTTTTTGGAATTAGTCTATTTATTGGTATGGAATATATAACAAAAGAAGTATTAGACAAGGTTGATTTCAGTGACATATTTGGAATGGATAAAACATATTATTTTGACATGAATAAATTCTATGGTTTACTTGCAGATTTAAAAGCTACAAAAGAAAAAATGTCATATGAATTTGCGATCCAAGAAATTGTTAATAGAGCAGTTGAATTGAAAAATAATAATATTGATGAAATAATAGATATTATTACTAAAGAGATTTCGGAAAAAGATGTTTAGCTATTCCCATAACCCTTCCTTCTAAATTTTTACAAGAACATTTATATTCTAATTGATTTCTATCCCCAATAAACATTTCAACAGTTTCATTGGAATCAACCCATATTTGTTCAACTGCTATTTTTAGCCGTTTTGACATCATTTTATCTAAACTCAATTTAGTATTGTATTTTAGGTTATAGGGAATTAATTTGTCTTTGAAAGGAATATCTTCAATTTTGTTAATCACTGTGACTTTATAAAACATTTTACAAAGATAACCCACATATCCATTTTTCAAATTGTAGATAACATCTGTATATGTATACCTTTCCTCTCTTTTTCCCAAATTTTTAGAAGGAGTTCCACATATATCTATTATAGATGTAACCCTTCTCAAGGAATCTGGCAACTATACAATCCCTAGTAAGTTAATGAATTATAATCTTAGTTAAAAAAGCATCGATAAATAAAAGAAGCAGTTGCCTCAGAATATCTCCTTACATCTCTTTTCGGCGAAAGCCAGACCCTCGTCCCACCAGCCGTTCATCTGGTCTTTATCGAAGTAGAAAGAGTGAGGTGTTAGATCACGAGGAGTAAAGAAGAAGTTTACCTTAATAGATTTGTCGTATATGCTGAGTAGGTGTCCGATAAGGATATCGTCGTATACACTCTGATTAAGCATAAAGTGCATGGTGTGCATAAATAGCTCAAATGGATTTTTAGTAATGACCTGAGCTTTTTTGCGATGTCTCGTGGTGAGTATAATTACATCGACCTCAGTAGCACCTGCATTTATCGCTTCTCTGATAGGGATAAAATTTCCAAACCCTCCATCGGCGTATTCCATCCCTTCTTTTTTTACGACTCCCATAAAAGGTACATAGCTACAAGAAGCCCACATCCAGTCTACAAAATCTTCGTAGCTCTGATCGAGGTCATATTTGTATTCTACCTGCGAGTTAGAAAGATTGGACACAGTGAGTGCGACCTTTGTATCATTTGCCTTTACTTCTTTAAAGGTTTCCTTGCTTAGAAAACTTTTGATGGTATTACGCAGAGCATTGTGCTCACCGAAGGTCTTTTTACCCTTTGCAAACATCCTCAAGACATTAAGATGTCGTATGCTGGTAGATACCGTGCCGTCTTTGTTTTTACGTATTTTGAATGGAGAGATGCTATAAATATCATCCATACAGACAGAAGTATATGCCTTACGGATCTCTTCTATCTTACCGATAGACAGATGCGGTACCAGTAGACTGCCCGTAGAACAGCCTATAAGAACTTTATAATCTCTTTTTTGCTTCTCTATCAGATACTGAGCGACTCCTCCTGCAAACGCTCCCTTAGATCCACCACCAGATATAACCAGTGCTCTCATTTTAAAAACATACTTTGTTGTTGCAAAGGTAATAGCAAAAACCTTGTCATAATCATTTAATTTTGTAGGTATGTCACGGAAAGAACGCAAAGACAAGCACTTTTTAAAACAACCTATATATAAAGGTGGAAAATCGGCCATGGATAAGCTTATAAAGCAAACCATGATCTATCCACCTGCTGCACTTAAGGAGAGGGTAGAAGGCTCCGTATACCTCAGATATACCATAGATCATAAGGGTAAAGTGATAGAAACCAAGGTCTTATCCTCACTAGGTCATGGCTGTGATGAGGAGGCCAGTCGACTGGTAAAGCTCTTTACTTTTGAGATTCCTAAGATTCCGTATAAAACCAAGGTGACCTTCCATAAAAATATAAGGATCCATTTTAGGCTACCCAAAGCAAAGCCCAAGGCTGTAAAAAAGAGCCCTATTGCTCCGACTGCTTATAATTATACCTTGGCTCCTGCCAAAAAAGCTCAGAAAAAGACTCCTACTAAGAAGGACAATAAGACTTCCGTCAAACCTAAAACAATCAACTATACCATCAGCTGGTAATTCTATGAGACTTTGATTTTAATTTCAAAATCATTGGACTAGCGGACTCTGAGCTCTGTGGAAGGGTCTTGAGGATGATTATGGCTGTTATGTTGTTAATTATTTTTATCCTACACACAGTACGTTTAGTCGATTATATATCGTTGTCATGGATAATATCGACTAGTTTTGCCGTGTAATAATACACGATGAAAAAACTAATCTCTCTCTTACTCATTTTAGGCTTTTTCCAGATTGCTCATGCTCAGTGGCCTGGAATGGGTGGCGGCGGAGGCGGCAAAAAAATCAATGGTAAAATAACGGGTACACTGGTCGATTCTATAAGTGGACAGCCAGTATCCTACGCCACACTAGTCCTAAAAAACGAAGGGAAGTCGAGAGAAAAAGATGGAGCTCTTTCTGATGAGGATGGTTCTTTTAGATTTGATCTAAAGACTGGAGCCTATGACATTTATATTTCTTTTCTCGGATATGCAGATAAGAAAATAGACAGCATTGCACTGACCCTTAAGAGTCCTGATAATGATCTCGGTAAGATACTTCTAGTGCCCTCTGATTATGTGCTCGATGAGGTAGAGATTACTGGAGAGCGATCCCTCTTTGAAAACAAGGCAGATAAGATCGTTTATAATGTAGAGCAGGATGCCAGTGTCGCTGGTGGTGATGCGACAGATGTACTTCGTATGGTTCCGCTACTGACGGTAGACCTTAACGGGAATGTATCTCTCAGAGGTTCTAGTAATGTACTGATACTCGTAAACGGTAAGCCTTCTGGCATGTTTGCAAATAACGTAGCAGATGCACTTAAGATGTTTCCTGCTGATCAGATAAAAAAAGTAGAGGTCATCACCTCTCCCTCCGCTAAGTATGACGGTGAGGGCAGTGCAGGTATTATAAACATCGTAACCAAGCGAGAAAACATAGAAGGCATCTCAGGATCAGTAAATGCCTCAGTAGGGAATAGACAAAATAGTCTCTTTGCAAGTCTTAATGCTGGAAAAGGAAGATTTGGGCTGAGTAGTAATGGCTCGATGTTTCTCATGTTGCCGCAGGATGGAGTGACTTCTTTTGAGCGATTTGATGATGGAGTGCTTACTACTTTTAATGAAGGGATTACAGAGACCTCTCGACTCGGGCAGAACGGATCCGTAAATGCCTTTTACGATTTTAATGCATTCAATGCGATAAATGCCTCTGCTACCTTAAGAGGGTTTGGGTTTGAGACAGATGGTACTGCTTCTGGATTTTTTACAGTTCCGGGTACTAGTCAGATAGATAGTTTTGAAAGGACTACTGTAGGTGATAACTATTTCGGTGGTTTTGATGTAAATCTGGATTATACTAAGACCTTCCCAGATAAGAAAGATCAAGAGTTGGTAATCGCTGGACAAATATCTAAGGGAGATAATAATCAGGAAAACGTTCTAGACGAAAATCATTTTTTACTCACAGATTTAAATCGCTTTGACTCAGAGGTATTTAATGATGGAGATAATCTAGAGCAGACCATACAGATAGATTATACACAACCCTTGCCCAAGTCCTTTAAACTAGAGACAGGAGCTAAGTACATAGATCGTACGATTACGAGTGATTATATCACAGAGAGTAGAACAGACGATCCGGTTTTTACTAATTTATTTAACTATGGACAGGATGTAACCAGTGGATATGCTTCTCTGTCCTTTGTGGTCAAAAAGAAATATAGTTTTATAACTGGATTAAGATATGAGCACACTGCCATCGATGGAGATTGGGAATCTGCTAGTATTGAACTTCAGCCCTTTGAAAATAGCTATGACAATTGGCTGCCAAACATAACGATAAGTCGTAGCTTCTCTGGATTTAGAACTTTAAAAGCAAGTTATAATCGTAGAATACAACGACCCAATCTGTTTTTTATAAATCCGTTTAACAATAACACAGACGTTTTTAATCGAACCATCGGTACTCCAGATTTACTTCCAGAACTGGTAGATCAGTATGAGCTATCCTATAATACCAGTATTGCAGGTGCTACTCTTTTTCTGACAGGTTATTACAAGAATACAACTGATGTAATAGAACAGATACTCGAAGTAAGTGATGGAATATCTATAAATACCTTCAGTAATATCGGAACCAATCAGTCTGTAGGGACAAACATATTTGCGACAAAGTCCTTTAATAAATTGACAGTCAGAGCAGGTGGTAATCTCTTTACCTATAATGCCACTGGTATCGTAGATGGACAGAGCCTAGAAGCGAGTGATGTATTGTACAATGCATTCTGGGGTGGAGACTATGCCTTTACAGGAACTCTGAAGCTAGATTTCTTTGGATTTTTTAGATCTCCACAGAGAACGATTCAGGGAACTAATCCTTCCTTCTCTATATACGGTATGGGTATGCGTAAAGAATTTAAAGACTGGAGTCTAGGATTCAGGCTCATAGAACCCTTTAATGCAAACAAGTCTTTTGATAGTGATATCGTAGGAAATGGATTTGAGCAACGTACTCGATTTTCTATTCCCTTTAGATCTATCGGTGTAAACTTTAGGTATAAGTTCGGTAAGGTAGACTTTAAGAAACGTAATAGTAAGGTAAAGAACACAGATCAGAAAGCCGGAGAAGAAGGCCAAGGTGGCGGCGGTGGAGGTGCTGGCGGCGGCGGAATGGGTGGTGGAGAGTAGACTCTAGCATCTTATTAAGAAATAGTAAGGAGATCTTTTGGCTGTAGCCGAAAGGTCTCTTTTTTGTTTTAAGGGATTTAGACTAAATAGACTTTGGATTGGAAACTCTTTTTTCATCTTGACGAAAGGAAAGATCATCAGAGTTTTGAAAGATATTTTTGTTTTTATAGATTGATTTAATTTCCGAGGGTTCGTGCTAGATTAGTCATTTGTTTTATTCTTTAATAATTGACTTTAGAAACTGAAGATTCCTCCTCCTTTTAGTCGTTCGGAATGGAAAAGAAGAGGGTTAATTATAGATATAGAGTAGGAGCATAACAAGTGCATGATTTCTGACGTTAAGAATAAATAAACAATTATGTTTAGTTTATAGTATTTTTGTATAATAAACAAAATTGTTTACTATGTTGCCAGATGTTAATAGAATAAAGGGAATCCATCCTGGGGCCATTCTGAAACGTGAATTGAAAAAACGTAATATAAAGAGTATAGAGTTGGCTAGAGAAATTAGTGAACATCCTCAGACAATCAATGCCATTTCAAAAGAGAGAAGAGGGATCAATCCAAAACTTTCTTATAAGCTGGGAAAATATTTTGATATAAAAGAAGACTATTTCATGATTCTTCAAGCCGCATATGAGGTCTCAGTTTTTAAAGAATCTCAAGAGGTGGAAAGGAATTCAATAGTTGGAAAATTTAGAGATTCTTTGTTCTGGGATACTAGAATCGAACTTATAAATATAGATGAGAATCGAAGGTCCATTATTAAACGAATATTGGAAAGAGGAAATGGAAGAGAAATAAAGACCTTGATAAAACTATATTCTTTGAGCACAATTAAGAATGAACTTAAAAAAATCAAAGATTCTTTTATTCCGAAGTTTAGTGAAAACGTAGATAGATATATTTACAAGCTATAGAAGATGGCTATAAGAATACATACGGAAACGGTAACAGACTTGCTTTGGTCTCAGCTGAAAATACTGATGAACCTGGATTCATTAAAGCCTTTTAGATTAGTAGGAGGAACAGCATTGAGTCTGATGATAGGACATCGAATGTCTGTAGATATAGATATGTTTACGGATGAGGATTATGGTTCTGTTGATTTTAAGGCCATATATAAAGACCTTAAGAGGAACTTAGGATATGTGAGCAATGAAAATTGGACAAACCAATCTTTTGGAAATTCTTGTTTTATAGGAGAGTCTAAATCTGATCTCGTAAAGCTCGATTTGTTCTACACTGATCCATTTGTATATCCTATCATCCACCATGAAAATGTTAGAATATCAAGTGTAGAAGAAATTATTGCTATGAGGTTAGAAGTAATAGGTAGAGGAGGAAGGAAAAAGGATTTTTATGACATTCATGCAGTATTGGATAAATATAACTTGACCCAATTATTAGATATTTACGAGAAGAGAAATCCGTTTACTTTTTCAAGAGAACAAATTAAAATGGGTTTAATTGATTTTGATAGTGCAAATCAGGATCCGGATCCTAACTGCTTATATGGTAACTATTGGGAGTTAATTAAATTGGACTTTGAGGAATTAGTAATCGGTGATTCATCCAAGTAATACTTATTGCTAAGTCAGTACCATTATTCCATCACTCTCCCAAAAAAGCACTATACATCCATACCAGTTTTTCCTGCTCTCTGATATAATCGCTCATCAGTGCACTGGTTCCCTCATCATCGATTTTGCTAGAGAGGGAGTGTATTTTTCTTTCTATAGGAAGTAGAACCTCAAAACTTTTAACTACTTCTTTGATGGCTTTTTTACCATCCGTAAGGTTTTTTGATTCTTTTATTTTGGATAGTTTTAGATATTCTGTAAAGCTGTGTTTAGGAGTAAAGCCTAAGGTCAGTATACGTTCTGCGATCTCATCTATTTTGATAAAAGAGTCATTGTATAGCTCTTCAAATTTTAGATGTAATTCAAAAAATTTCTCACCTTTTATATTCCAGTGGAAAGCTCTAGTATTCATATAAAAAAGCTGGTAATTAGCTAATAGAATATTTAATTGATCTGCTATTTTTTTGGCCTCAGCCTGATCTAGACCTATTTTATTTTTCTTTTTCATAATGGTTACTTCGGTGCTGTAATATGACTTAACAGATGTAAGGTAAATAATGTTTTTGACTATAGCCAAAATGGACACTTAATTGTCTAGAAAATACTTAATATTAAGTGATGAAAGAGATAAGGCAGATTATAGCTAGTTATGACCGATTTAAGGCTTCAGGGCTTAAAATGGCTCTGGCTTCTGTCGTGCAGATTGAGGAATCATCTTATCGTCGTATCGGTGCTCGGATGCTGGTCTGTGCAAACGGAGAATGGTCAGGAGGAATCAGTGGTGGTTGTCTGGAAGGAGATGCTTTACGGAGATCTCAGAAAGCCATTCAGGATGGAAAATCTACCACTGTGATTTATGATACCATGGAGGATGATCAAAATCAAATAGGCGTAGGACTCGGATGTAATGGTAAAATAGAAGTCCTGTTTAGTCCTATAAATCCTAAAGATTCTGATAATGAGGTTGAGAAATTGAGGTCTGTTGTTCAGAAAAATAATCCAGCCATATTACTTAAGCTCATCAGTAGTAGTGAAGGTAAAGAGATAGGAAATACAAAGCTCATAGATCTGGAAAACAGAGATGCGAGTTTTGCTGGATTATCAGATACTCAGGTCCATAAAGCCATCGAGGAAGTACGTATAAATCGTCGACCACAAATACTACATTTTAAAGATGCTCATAGTGGAGCAGTAGAAATACTCGTAGAATATCTAAGACCAGAAACTCGGCTGGTAATTCTAGGAGATAATTATGATGTGCTCGCTATGGCTGGCCTTGCAAACGAAATAGGCTGGGAGCTACATGTCGTAGGCCGAAAAAGAAAAATCTCAAAGGCCATCTATGCTAAGTGCAATAAGCTCTATGAGTACGAACATATCGAGCAGGTACCGATTACAGAGTTTACTGCAGTGGTTCTGATGACTCATGATTATAACTGGGATAAAAAACTACTGCCGATAGTGCTCTCTAAAAATCCAGCCTATGTAGGTATGCTAGGACCCAAGAAACGAGTCTTGAAAATAAACGAAGAACTAGAAGGACTTGATTTAAAAAGCATATCGATTTTCCATAGCCCAGTAGGGCTAGATATCGGTGCAGAAACTCCGGAAGAGATTGCGGTATCCATAGCCGCGGAAATAATAGCGGTTATGCGTAACCGTAAAGGTGAGAAACTAAAGTTTAGAGAAGGAACAATCCATAATAGAAAAACCAAGATACATGTTGCGGGATAATCACGGAAGGCCGATAGATTACCTGCGTATAGGAGTCACAGATAGATGTAATCTGAGGTGCTTCTATTGCATGCCAGAAGAGGGAATAGATTTTCAAAAAAAGGAAGCCTTACTTAGCTATGAAGAAATAATCAGACTGGTTTCTATTCTAGCACCTCTAGGTATAGAAAAAATAAGAATTACTGGCGGAGAGCCACTCTTGCGAAAAAACGTGATGCATTTATTCAAGCAGTTGAATAAGATTACTGCAATAAAAAAAATGGCACTTACTACAAACGGTACGATAACTCTGAAGTATCTAGATGAGCTTATTGAATATGGAGTAAATCAGATCAATCTAAGTATTGACAGTTTAGATAAGCAACGATTTTATAAAATAACGAGACGAGATAGTTTCGAAACGGTATGGGAAGCTTATCAGAAAATGCTTATACGAGACATAGATTTAAAACTAAACTGTGTCGTGATGAAGGATCAAAACATAGAAGATCTTATCCCGATGGTTGCACTAGGAGAAAAGGATAAGGTATCCATCAGATTTATAGAAGAAATGCCGTTTAATGGGACTGGGAAGCATTATGCAGAACTGGAGTGGAATTATAAAAGAATTCTCGAGCACATAGAATCACACTATGGGAAGGTAGAAAAACTCGTAGATGAGAAACACTCAACTTCATTAAATTATAGAGTACCAGGTTTTAAAGGGAGCTTCGGAATTATACCCGCTTACTCACGTACTTTTTGTGGAACCTGTAATCGTATGCGACTTACTCCTGAAGGTATTATTAAAACCTGTCTATATGATGATGGAGTATTTAATGTAAAGGATCTGATGAGAGCAGGAGCTACTGATGATCAATTGGTCCTAGCTATACAAGAGGCCATCGGCAGTAGGGCAAAGGATGGTTTTGAAGCTGAGGCCAATAGAAATAATCTCAAAATAAATGAATCTATGAGTTCAATCGGTGGCTAATGATTAGGGTAGAGGAGGCTATAAATATTATCAAGAATCGAGTAGTTGATTTTGGATCAGAAGAAGTGTCCATTGATAAATGTCTGGGAAGAGTGCTCGATGAGGATTTATATGCAGATAGAGATTTTCCACCCTTCGATAGAGTGATGATGGATGGAATCGCTATCAACTTAGGAGATGCGATATTAAAAGAAAAATATAAAGTGCAGGGGCTTTCTGCAGCAGGCAATGCTGCTATAAAGTTAGAATCTGAAAATTGCTTAGAGGTGATGACAGGCTCTGTACTTCCTATATCTGCAGATACTGTAATACGTTATGAGGATGTAGAAATAAATGATGGCTATGCATCTGTCACAGTAGAAAATATAAAACAAGGACAGAATATCCATCGGCAAGGCACTGATAAGAAGAAAGGTGAATTACTAATCCATAAAGCTAGGGTAATCAGAGCTGCAGAAATCGGAGTATTGACCTCGATAGGAAAAACTAAGGTTAGAGTAAAAAGACTACCTAGAATAATGATTGTTTCTACAGGAGATGAACTCGTAGAAATAGGTAAGCAACCATTGCCTCATCAGATAAGAAGATCTAATGTGCATCAGGTACAGAGCATTCTGGATTCTATCGGTTATGACGCTGATAAACTACATTTGCAAGATGATCTTACTATGGTGATGGAACAGTTAGAATCTGTTATTTTAAACTACGATGTCCTAGTTCTAAGTGGTGGCGTTTCTAAGGGCAAGCTAGATTATATTCCTGAGGCTCTAGAGAAACTAGGAATTAACAAAGCCTTCCATAAGGTGCAGCAGAGACCTGGGAAACCTTTTTGGTTTGGCTATGGAAAAAGTACAACAGTTTTTGCACTTCCTGGAAATCCTATTTCTACCTTTCTATGTGCTCATAAATATGTACTTCCGTGGTTTAGGGATTGTATGGGAATAGAGATACCACAAAGTTTTGCAGTTCTAGACTCCGAAGTTTCTTTTAAACCTGATCTGCACTATTACTTAGAAGTAAAAGTGTATTCTAAATCAGACGGTAAGCTTTATGCTACTCCTATGAAAGGAAATGGAAGTGGAGATCTTTCAAATCTTACCAGAGCCAATGCCTTTATAGAATTGCCACAGGGGAAAGATGTTTTTAAAAAAGGAGAAGTCTATCCAATCGTTTACCATGCTTAATTCTTCTGAAAGATATATATTCAGATATGTTTAAAAATCTGTGTTCTCGTCTCGGCTCTTTACTCTTACTCTTGTCGCTAGTGTTTACCGTAGGATGTAGTAATGAATCATCATCCATAACAGAAGCTCCTAAATCACAGGCTTTAGATTCTCCTCATCTCATCGTTCTCGGTATAGCACAGGACGCTGGATATCCTCAGGCAGATTGCAAAAAATCTTGCTGCTCAGAATTGTGGTCTGACAAATCTAAACGTAAGATGGTTTCCTGTCTAGGAGTAAGAGATCCGGAGAATAAGAAAGTATATCTATTTGATGCTACACCAGACATAAGAGATCAGTTGCAAATTTTAAAAAATCAAGATACAACTAGTTATGAATTGGAAGGAGTGTTTCTAACCCATGCACATATTGGACATTATACTGGACTGATGCAACTGGGAAGAGAGGTAATAAATGCTCAGTCTGTCGATACCTATGTGATGCCTCGTATGTCTGAGTTTCTTTCTACTAATGGACCCTGGGATAACTTGGTGAAGCTTAATAATATCAAACTAAGAAGTATCGCAGATAAGAAAGAAATAAAACTCTCTCCTAATTTAAAAGTAACCCCTCTCTCAGTTCCTCATCGAGATGAGTATTCCGAAACAGTAGGTTATCTTATCGAAGGACCTAAGAAAAAAATATTATTTATTCCAGACATCGACAAGTGGGAAAAATGGGAAACCAATATAGAGCAGCTCATTGCTCAGGTGGACTATGCATTTCTCGATGGCACTTTTTATCGTAATGGAGAAATCTGGGGTAGAGATATGAGTGAGATTCCACATCCATTTATTCAAGAGAGCATGTCCCGATTTAAATCACTGCCTGAAAAGGAAAAGACAAAAATCCATTTTATACATCTTAATCACACCAATGCCTTGCTCGATCAGACCTCAGAGGAATACATGGATTTTTCTAAAACAGATTTTAACTTAGCTGAGGAGATGCAGGTGGTGGAGTTGTAGCTTTTTCAGTATCCTGAATCGATCTCTTCATAGTCGCTCCAGTTATGGCCCTTGACATAATATTCATGAATTTTAAGGGACTCTGGCTTGTTTTCCATCAAGGTTTTAATAATTTGAGATTGTTCTTTTACAACCTTAAGTTCGATTTCTAATTTGTTATCAGTAAAGCTAAAAGGTGCAAATGTTTGATATTGTGGAGGATGGTAAACTAAGCATAAATTGTATTTATCGGTGTAATGTTTAGTATTTGATTTTCTTAAATAGTCATCTGCAATAATAAAATTTAAATAGCCTTCTGCGGTTTTTAATTGAATTCTTTTAAAGTCAGGATTTTCTTCTAGCATTTTATCTAAATAATATGTCTTAGTTTCTGTCTTAAACGTAGCTTCAAATAAGCTAAGTTTAAAATTCTGTGCTAAATCATCTGCATTAGTTGGTTGAGATTTAGAGGTATAACATTTGCTTCTTTCAAACCTTCCATCATCTGCTGTTATAATTATTTCATTTTTATTAGTAGGCCTTTGAGGTGACTTACAATTTGAAAAAATTCCGATTGATAAAATGAATATTAAAAATCTCAATTTAATTATAATTTGCTTGATAGGTATCAGAAAAAGTCATTGGTTTTTTTTAAGTCTTCTTTAGAGCCATTCGTCTGTTTCACAGGTATGGGTTTTATGTACTTGTTCTCAGGATAGATTTTTAGGAAGAAATTATTATCTAATATAGGGATTCTCATATATCTATTAAATATTATGGCATCCATAACTTGGGTGATATCATTTTTCATGTAGAAGTGTGCAAGAGGTCTTGAGAGGAGTCCTTTTAGTTTTAATCCTTCTAGAGGGATAAGGAAGTTGTCAGAAGGAATTTGTCCGAGTTTGTATTCTAATGATTTCTCCTTTGGAGGTTTTATTTTTTTTCTACGGTTTACCCCATAGTGGCCTTCATATGTAGTGAAGCCAATCATAAAGAGTTTGTCTCCATATTTTCTTTTGATATGGTCTCCCATCATATCTTGTTTTCTATAATAATTAGCACCTAGCAAACCTACGATGGGACTTTTCATTCTTACCTGATCGGAGTTATATAGAAAATGACTAGTCGCTCCCCAACATATTATTTTACTATCAGGATTATTTTCTTTTATCCAGATTAGATTATCTGCCATCTGCCTATCTCGGAAATCGGTTTTAAGTGATACATCTGCTAAGAAAGATTTAATACTTTTTAGAGTTTGGATCCAGATATCTTTTGAGTCAATAGATTCTAATTTTCTAACTATAGAATTAAGAAAAACTGTATCTAATTCTGGATTGTTCTTTTTGACTTGTTTCGTTTGGAAGTTTAGTAATAATTCTAAGTTGTTCTTTAGGTGACTCCATTCTTTAGTTTCTAATATCTGTGGAGCAGATTTTTCTAGATGCTCAGAGAGATCAATGAGTAAATCATGATAAGAATATTTAGAATAGTGTTGGTTATCAAATCCCATAAATTTTAAAGGGGAATCTGAATTTATGGTACTCTCTAAGTAGTCTGTAAGTGGAATAAGTTCTTTCTGTGTAGACCAAATGTGTTGTACGCTTTTTCCAAATGCTTGTCTTACATCGGCTCCTTTATTCATTTCTTTCCAGGCCTTATCACAATCATATATTCCTGTTTCAAAAGCCAAGATGTCGAAGCCTAGATTCTGATGTAAGTATTTTATTAATTTGACCTTAGTCTCAAATGTAGTCGCATCGCCATGAGATTGTTCTCCGAGCATTACGATTTCTACTCCTTCTAAAAGGGGTTCTAGTTTATGGAATTCGTCGAATGAGTTATCCTTTCCATCTACGTCCCCTAAGTCAATAGATATTTTTTCCAGTTCTGATAGGGTAGTATTTTGCGAGAAGCAAAGTAAGCATGTCACTAATAGTAATAGTGTAGTTATAGTTGTTTTCATAATTGTAGAGATAGAGTAGATAATGTATAGCTTACAATTATATCAACGAACTAAAAATGAAATCAGATATATTATTTTAAAATGATTTTTATTACTTCTTTAAACATGTTTATTCCCATGTCTATAATTTCATCTGGGAAATCATAAGAAGCATTGTGCAAGGGAGGAGTATTTAAACCAGCTCCTATTCCGAACATTGCAGTTTTGTATTCCTTTGTAAACCATCCAAAGTCTTCCCCAAATTTAAAAGGGTAGGGTCTTTCAGAAATTTGAAATTTATTTTTATCAGCTGCTTGCGTTACGAACTTATTGCATTCTCGATTATTTCTGCTAGCTGGGAAATACTCTAGCCATTTAATATTATAGTCTAGCTTTTGGACCGTTGATACCTCTGAAGTTATATTCTCTATTTTCGATTTAAGTATTTGTAATTTTTCTGAATTCCATGTTCTCATAGTATAGTGAAGCTCTCCAGAAGAAGGTGATATTCCATAAGATGGATTGCCCATGGTTACATGGACTGGAGTTAAAACTGCGAAGTCATTATCTCGAGGATTGGAATTATTTAATGCTGAGAGCCTATTTATGATTTCTGCTATGCCTTGGCTAGGATTGATTCCATTTTCTGGTTCGGCAGTATGTGATTCCTTTCCTTCCAGACTTATGATACAACTTTCTACCTCAGCAGAAAATCCGGTATCCATAGTAATAACCGTATGCATTGCCTCTTGCGGTATATTATGAAGAGCAAAAATGTAATCTACTTTCAGTTTTTGAAACTTAGGGTCATTAATGACTCTTTCTGCTCCTTTGCCATTTTCTTCTGATGGTTGGAATAAAAGAATAATTTTTCCAGAATTAAAAGATTGTTCCTTAAGCCACAAAGACAATCCCGCTACTATAGCCATATGTCCATCATGTCCACATTTATGTGATACCTTATCATTTACGGAACGATGGGCAAATTGATTTTCTTCATTGATAGGCAGTGCATCTAGTTCACAGCGGATGGCAATGGTAGGTCCTTCTTTTGAAAACTCATAAATAGCTGCTATGCCAGTTCCTCCTATGTTTTTTATAATATCAGTAGGATTATTTTTCTCTATAAAGTTTATAATTCTTTGTGCCGTTTTATATTCATAGCCTGATAGTTCAGGATGCTTATGTAGTTCTTTACGGAGTAATATAATTTCTTTTTGAATCAATAAGATGCTTGATTTTAAATTGTTGCTTTAAATAGATTCTAAATTTAAACTTGATAATGAAATATTCGGCTACAGCCAAATAGAAATTACAAGCTAATTTTTTAAAGCGTTCTATTGTATCACAAAAGCCTTAGAAGCATAGACCTTTTCATCTGTCTGGAAACTTGCCCAATGGAGTCCGCTCTGAATTCCTTGAGTGTCGATGTAAACTTTGTTTTCAAAAAGATTTATAGGATGAGTCTTGACAGTTTGTCCGAGGCTATTGAAGATGCGTATCTCACCGTTTACATGTATTTTGAATAGTTCTATGGTAAGCTCTTGATTTTCTCTTACCGGATTAGGGTATATGATAAGCTCGGAGTCATGAATTCTATTTTGTAACAGTGGAGTATAGTTACCTGTGCAATGGCAGTACTCGTTATAGCGATCATTAACGGTATAATCATTTCCATCATTACATGTATCTCCGATATTTTCTAAACTACAGTCCTCGTCAGCTACAGTAAAGCAAGGAACGCCGGCAAGTTTATTTACGATTTTTTGTAAAAATTCTGTTGGTTCAAAAGACTCAGCCAGTGGTTCGTCATCCCAGTGTGGTTCTATCATATTCATATTGCCGCCATCTCCGTTCCATGCCCAACCAAAAAGTGGCCAGCCACTTTGGTAACAGTGATCGATTATAGAACACCAGTCTGCACCTCCAGTCTGTGTATCACAGAATTCTCCTACTATACAATCTGCTCCTGTCGCATCGAGATAGAGCAAGTCGTCATGAGAGAGCCATCTTTTTTCTTCGATATTAAAAGCACTGGTGTAGACGTGTACGGAGAACGTTAGGTCTTGCTCTTCAAAAAGTGGAAAGGCATCTGCCGCTATTCTTATGGCTTGTCCAAAGCCAGGTATATCTACGATGAGGACGCCTTCATAAACCGTTCTTATAATTTCTATAACCTCCTTATAAGCATCTGCATAATCACGAGAACTTATTTCGTGGCTTCCCCATTCGTTCATGATATTTATAATGATGGGTCCCGTGCTAGATAAGCTCTCATAATTTTCTACCCACCATTCTGCAGCATCCATCAGTACTTCTCTGTCATCGGTTCCGAGCTGTTCAGAATCATGGTAAGTTGCGATAACCTGATAGCCATGCTCATGAGCTTCTTTTATCCATTGTCTAGCCTGATGTGCTCTATAGGGTTCTATCTCTATCCGTACAGCCTCGATTTCTGGATATTCTGCCATGAGCTCCCAGCCGATATTTACATTGCCATTATTATAATAGGAAGCTTGGATATTTACGCCACTTTTGATTCCCTCGTTTTGTCCAAGCAGAATCCCCGTCACCAATAAAAAAGCAAAGACAAAAATCTGCCTAGGTCTGGTGAGAAGAATTATATGACGAGTTGCTAACACTGACTAGTATTTAATTCTGTACAAATAGTACTGTCTACACTATAATAACGTTTATTGTAGTAAAAGGTTAATTTATAAGCAATTATTGGACTTAAATGTAGGCAGCGGACAATGGGAGGAGTGAGAAAATCGGCTTGACTAACTGATGGCTTCTTTAAATTTAGAATCTTCTCTTATATCAGCTGTGTTCTAAATATTATATAGTGCTTATTATAATATGGCTCTTTGGCCAAAATCTGAACAATGGTATATATTTTAAAAAGAACACATCATTTAGATTATATTTAATCCCAGTTTAAAAAATCTATGATGAATTACAAGTTGTTCTTTCTTGCATTTTCCTTATGTATAATTTCCTTCGATCTATTCTCTCAACCTTTATTTGTGGAAGAGGTAAAATGGGATAAGGCCGAAAATCCTCTGATACCTGCTCACTTAGAACTAACACATAAAATAGAAGTGGACAGTTTTAAAATGGGAGATGAAGTACAGGTCGAATTTTTCTATCCCAATGGACAAAAGGCCGTAGAAGGAATAATGAGGATCGATAAAGGTAAAAGAAGAACTAAACTGGGTAGTTGGAATTTCTACTATCAGAATGGAAAGCCATGGTCCACGAGAGAATATAAGGGTGGAAGGCTAACAAAAATAGTAGAATTAAAAGCTCCAGATGGAACTGATTTACCACTGGGTTTTGCTCGATTTACAGGAAAGAAAAGTCGACTTATAGGAAATCAATATATATATAATGAGAAAGGTGAAGTGGACTCCATTGCATATTATCGTGGAAGTAAGATTGAAATGAAATATGCTGGAGACGAATATACAGATGATCAATTAGGAAGAATTAAAGTCAGAACCTTTGAAACGAGCAGTGGAGATATTTTAGAAGAACTGTCTTTTGAAGAAGCCTATGAACTTCAAAAAAATGATGGAAGAACGATATTATTAAATGCTACGACCAGCTGGAATGGTTATTCCAGAAAAGGATTTAAATCTTTGTTTGGTAAGCCTGAGATAGCTCAGTATATACAAGACAATTTCATTTTGGCGTACTTAGACATAGAAGACACAAAGACCATCGAGATAAATCTAATGGGAGAAGATCAGGTATTTGAAGGGTCAAAAGGAAGAGGTAGATTTCATGGAGTTATAGACAAACTAAGTAATGGACGAGGAATTAGAAATACACCGACCTTTTATTTTATCGGACCAGAAATGCAAGTGCTACATACTCATAAAGGCATCGAAATGGGTGAGGAAGATTTTATGAAATCATTAGACCTATTTGTATCTGGTGCATATAAAACTCAAACTTGGAAAGAGTTTTCTAAATCTAAATGATTGATAAGATACTTATTTTGCTAGGTTAAATAGTTGTACATAGTCGGATACTCGGAACTGGTAGCAATGTATATCTGTAGTCATTATCCTTAAGCTGTTTGCCTAATCTTCCTTGGTTTTGCATTTTTCAACTTGTATGCTTTGCTGAAAGCCGAAGGGTTTAAGCAAAATCTTTCGGCGAGTTTGTTCACCATTGTTTTACTTATGTTTCTTCTATAGTTTAAAATATCTGTAATAAGTTGTCTCGATACATTCAATTGTTTAGCAAGTCGGGATTTACTTAATCCATTTTCGTCAATTAGATATTGAATCATTTCTACAGGGTTCATTCCCTTCGGTTTCTCTATTGTTCTATTCTCGTATTCGTCAATTAAGATTTGGATTAGTTCAATCTCTTCGATATGTCCTTCGTAGTCTTTGTAGGTTAGCTTTTCGTGTCTTTCACAGTATTTGTTGTACTGTTCCATCGATTTTATCTTTTTGTATTTCATTTTTCTTTATTTAAACATTTCAACTACACAAACATCAATGGAGTCATATTGCTTGTGAGTTCCTACAAATTTTATGTAGAGGATTGTTTCCTTCTTGGCAAAATAATATCCGACAATTAATCTATACTTGTTTTGACCAATATTGAATACAATCCTTGATGTATTCTGCTTGTTGCAAGTAACTAAGTCAGAATTATTGAATGATTGAATTATTTGTTGAGGATTTGACCAAGTGGCTTCATTAACCACATCATAAAATCTATTAAACGCTTTGAGCATTTTATTATCTGGTTCACAATGCTTTAAAACGTTTTTCCATTTGATAATTCTGACCTTCACAATACAAATATAGAGTTATTATTACTTGTACGCAATATGCTTACATTTTATTCGATGTGGATTTATTTATTACGATTCAATTACTCCTTGAAATAAGCCTCCGCCTCCGCTTTTTCCGTTTGATTATTTGCATTAATCATTTCCTGCTGGTTTACAAGATTTACCATTTCTATGTCAGTATTTATAAGGACCTTTCTAGGACAGGAATAGCCTTGAGATAAAAATTCTAAAAGTACAGTGTAGGCTCTCGGTTCCCAGATCGTAATAAGTGGTTCTGGAAAATCAGTATCGGGATTGTAAAAACAGGTAGCCAGTTTACTTGGATTTCTGGCTGTAATGAGTTGTTTTATGGTTTTATCCGTGAGGTATGGTAAATCGCAGGCTAGAGTAAGCCAAGCAGCATTGGGATGTTCTCGGAAGGCAGAGAGGATTCCTCCATAAGGTCCAAGGCCAGCGTACGTATCATAGATTTTGGCATAAGCCGATTCTATAAGTTCGTCCTGATTTTTACGGATGGAGATATAGGTATGATTGCAATACTTATTAAGCAGGTCTGCCTCATACTCACGTTGTTCCTTATCGTGATATTTTATGCTACCCTTATCAGAACCCATCCGTTGGCTCTTACCACCAGATAAGACTAGACCATATAGAGGAGGTCGACTTTCTATAAAATCAGCATGGATGTCATCACATATTTTTTGGAGCTGATCGATTCTATGGATTTTTATATGATCCGTTTCTGGAAGATGCTCTATCAGAAAATCATAGATTTCATCATAAGAGTTCATAAGAATAATCATACGTACATCTGTCAGACGATCCAGTTTACGACTAAGCGATTCTTTCTTTTTATCATGGATAATTACGATCTGCTTATCTCCGATAAAATGATTTCCATTAATAAGTAATCCATCTAACGAACTAAAATATTTTCTGTTTTGCTTAAGTCCTATAGGCAGAGTAAAGTTGAGTGACTGATGACTGATTTTATCGACTAATGAAAGTGGAAAAGAATTTGGCTTTCTTTTCTTTTTATGTTCGGCATCGAGAAATCCTAGAGACATTTTTTGCTCAAGTGTTTTATGGATGTCCGCAGCCAGTTGATTTATAATATCACAGGGAGCACCGATTATTGCCCACTCGTTGCGATGATAGTCACCGCCCAGTGGCTTAGTAATTGCAGTATGTTTAGTATGTTTCTTCATTTAAGACTAGGAGGTATTTACTTGATCCTTTTGTAATGGGCTTATTAACACAATTTCGTAAATATATTTTTAAGTATTGGGTGCCAGATATATTTAGTTGCGGGTGGCCGAACAGGTACGCGGAGCGATTTAGCTGTTCTAGCCTTTTTTGTTTCGTTTTTTTGGCAATGAAAAAAATGAAAATGTCCTACTTCGCGAATAAAATTTAGCTTCTCCCAAAATCAGACTTCCCACCTCTTTTCTCCATTAGCTGAGTCTCTACAATCCGTATGTCATGGCTAAATGCCTTACACATATCATATACCGTAAGAGCAGCGATACTAGCACCAGTTAGTGCTTCCATTTCTACACCCGTCTTTCCTGTAGTTTTTACAGTGCAGGAGATGAGCACCTGATGCTGCTCATCTAGGTGGATGTCTATCTTGCACTTAGAGATAGGCAGTGGATGGCAGAGAGGGATAAGATCGCTGGTTTTTTTGGCAGCCATGATGCCTGCAAGATTGGCGGTTTGGAATACTGGACCTTTTTTGGTCATGATGTCCCCATCTGTAAACTGCTCGATAATCTCATCAGTCAGGATTACTATGGATTGTGCAGTGGCAGTTCGAGATGTTATGGCCTTGTCTGACACATCGACCATTGCTGGATTTCCATTGGAGTCTAGATGAGAAAATTTGCTCATAGTTTATCTGGCTTGAGTGCTCATTGCAAAAGTATAATTATACCGCTTAACTTTGGAGGCATAATCGATATAATCACATTGGAAATATGACTTTAGATGGATAGTAACCGCTATGATCGCCAGATCAGACTAAAAGAGTGGGGAAGAGCTGGACAAGAAAAACTGGCTAAGGCTCATATTGCCATAGTAGGTTGTGGAGGACTCGGTACTATTGCTGCTCCATACCTTGCAGGAGCTGGAGTAGGAGAGCTGACGCTGATAGACGGAGATCGTCCTGATGTCAGTAATGTCCACAGGCAGGTAGTCTATAGTGGCAAAGAAGAAGTGACTAAGGCTCAAGCCTTAGCAGATCACATCCATAAAATAAATCCTTCTGTAAGCACTACGGTCGTTCCACAGATGCTCGATAAGCAGAATATAGAAGAGGTATTGATGGCAGCTGATCTGGTCATGGAGTGTAGTGATGGCATCCTCTGTAAGTATCTGGTAAACGATTTTTGTCATCTGGAAAATATACCATTGATTTACGGAGCCATACATCGTTATGAGGGATATGTGAGTTTTTTTAAAAATGATTCTGAGGAGAGCATCCATTTAAGAGATATTTTTCCGACTCCCGATTTAGATATTCCGACCTGCTCAGAAATCGGAGTGATGAATATAATCGCTGGCATCATCGGTCTGCTTCAGGCAAACGAGGCTATAAAACATATACTCCAGATAGGAGAACTCCTACAGGGACAATTGCTTACCTATAATTGTCTAAACAGTGAGCAGTACAAATTAAAACTATCCAAAAACTGGACTCAAGACATCGAGCAGCTTTATGACAGTATGGAGTATACGCCGCTGAGTTGTGGATTGATACCAGAAATCAGCAGTAAGGAACTGATAGATAATATAGAAGACTATGAGCTCATTTCCATACTCGATGCATCTGAGCACATATCCATACATCCGAGTGTAGAAAGAATAGATCTCTCTCGGCTTACGCCAAATTTTCTAAAGTCCAAAGAAAAAAAAGTAATCCTCTACTGTCGTACAGGTCGTAAGTCTAGCATGCTGATAAGTAATCTGTTGAAAGAAGATGCTAGTCTAGAGGTCTATAATCTAAAAGGAGGACTGATGAGACATCAGCGGTTTATAAACAATTAAACATCTAAACAAATCCACAAATCAAGGCCTAGCGTTTACCCAATAGCTCCCATTTTCTAGATGCTCTTTTTTCCAGATGGGCACAGTCTCCTTGAGTTTTGCTATTGCAAACGAGCATGCCTCAAAGGCTGGATCTCTATGCACAGAAGAGCAAGCGATAATGACAGCCTTCTCTTTTATCCCTACCTGTCCTTCTCGGTGGTGAATGCTTATTTTAGTGAGGCCATATTTATTAATGGCTTCGATGGCTATTTTTTCTAGTTCCTTTATAGCCATCTCCTTATAAGTCTCAAAATCGAGATGAGTAATATTTTCTCCCTTATTAAAGTTGCGTACTGTTCCGACAAATAGGCAGATTCCACCGCAAGAAGCGTCGAGCACATGGTCATAGCTTTTGTCTATACTCAGAGGAGTGGAGAGGATTTGTATGTCTAGATTGTTGGACATCTCTATAGACTGTTGCGATCTTATTTGGACATCAACGTAATCAATCCTTCTCGGTATCCTGGATCCTTCTCGTTGAGATAAATCTTCTTACGAGTAAAATCAAAATTGACAAAAAGCTCTGCATAGTCTTCCTCTTCCTCTAAGAAGATTTTAAAACGAGCATTACCACGATTATGATTTACCTTATCCTGGTTTAGATTTGCAGCTGTAAAAACTTGTTTGGATTTAAGACTTAGGTCTGCTTTCTGAAAACCATATTTCTCATTCATTAGGTTGAGTAATTGATTACTTCTGGCTCCTGTAGATTCAAAAATAATTCCGTCACTTAGAAACATGTTTTTTGGTTGTCCATCTACAAAACCTGGAGGCACGTCTTCTTTTAAACTTACAAGTAACTCTAGTGTATCAGTTTTGGCCAATGCTCGGACTCTATACTGAACATAACCATCCATCTTCTTTTCATCTACAACAGAGAGCGGTAGGTCTATAAATCCTTCTTTATCATTTACCTTATCTAAATCTGTAAGTCTAACAGAAGTTCCATCTGTACCACATGATGTAAGTAGGCATATGCATAAGCAAGCCGTTATTAGTTTTAAGTTCATTGATTTGGGTCTTGAATTCTTTGTATGTGTAAGGCGATTTCTAACCTCTATTTTTCTCTAGTAGAATCATCATCATAAGAGCTAGTACAATCCGATCGTCATCATCATTATCCATTGGACCTACTTTTTTAAGTTCGAAGTCTCTTCCAAAAAACGAAGGTAATTTTTTAATCTGTACGATAGATTTGAAGTTAGTGTCTGTAACCATGTAGGACGGATTGAAAAGATATCCGGTAAACATACTCAGAATCGGAATCTGACCTAAGATGCTATCTAGTACCTTTACCCAGCCCCTTTCTTCGTTTACTTCGTATTGTTTTTGCTGATGCTGATCTATGATTTCGTATCTGGCCTTCCATATAGATCTCCATCCTTTACGAGTAATCTTTCCGATTTCTGTTCCATCTGCATCATAAATCGCATAGGCAGCAGAGAAGTCTAGCCACTTGTCAGCCTTAATTCTATAGTTAACTGTTGTTTGAGTCTCATCACTGAAGATTGAGATGTCTTCTTTGAGCTTAAACATTTTTTGCTTTACGTAAGCGATAAGCTGACCATTATTATCAGTGGCTGTAAAACTATTTGAGAGAGTACCGATTTTAAATTGAAACTTAACGGGAAACTGTATGTCTTTCATGATGCTTTTATTTTTTGTGAATATAGCCTTTTAATCCTATTCACATGATTGCAGCAAAAAAGAATCTTAATGCTCACCCACCACTCACCGGCGGAATAATAGCTATCTCATCATAAGCACTTAGCTCAGTATCATCATTGGCGTAAGCCTGGTTTACTGCGATCATACAAGACTTATATTGTTTAAACTCGGGATAACTAGTAGATAAAAACTTTCTCAGTTCTTCGACTGTAGTCGGTAACTGCTCAGACTCTATATGCAGAATACTGTCGTTTACGATTTCTCTAGCTACTCCGAAGCATTTAATTTTCATACTCATTTATCTATTTTAAAGATATTTATATAGGATGCGTATTGCAACTATAATTATTAAAACCGCAGTAATTCCTCGGACCTTGTCTCCATCGAGTCTAAACAGGGTCAGTCTGCTTCCTATCTGACCTCCTATAAAAACAGCAAGCATTAAGGGAAGGATGAGCTGCCAGTCGAGATTCCATCCATTTATCGAGCTATAACCGATAAGCCCTGATATGGAATTTAGTAGTATAAAAACTGCAGCAGTAGCAGCGATGACCTTGGGTCGATCCCATCTGATGAGGTATAGAATCGGAGCTAGGAATATTCCTCCACCTATACCTACTAGTCCAGATAGAAAACCGATTCCGCCTCCTATCAAAGCATTAGATCCACTAGGGAGATGTATAGATGAGGATTCTACCTGAATTAGACTTCGATAGAGCATGATTGCTCCAGCGAGGATTAAGGCTGTCGCCAAAATTATGAAGTACCCATATTCTGTAACTTCAAATCGACCGCCCAGAAAAGCCATCGGAATACTAACTAGAACCAGTAGAGCTACTTTCTTAACAGGTATAAGATCATTCTTAAAAAACAACAAACTGCTAAATCCTACTACGGTAATGTTGCAGAGTAGGGCAGTAGGTCGCATAAGTAGGTAATCTACATTGGCCAGAGCCAATATCGCTAAATAACTCGATCCTCCTCCGAATCCAGCAGTCGAGTAGATGGTCGCGACGATAAAGAATAAAAGAACCAGAGTGAGTACTTCTGCAGTCATAACAGACTCAAGATAGGAGAAATAAAAAAGCCTTCTTGCAATGCAAAAAGGCTATATGTTTTCTTCACAAAAAAAAGAAGGGCCACTCAGGTTGATTGAATAACTCCTTCTAGCTTTGGAATGGGACCAGTACTTAAAAAAATCTAAATACTATCCGAAATTCTTTAATCGATACTCAGCGTTTAGAAGCTGATTTCTTCTTTCTACAGAAGGCTTTGTAAAGTGCTTTCTTCTTCTCAGCTCTTTAATCAACTTTACGTTTCTAAACTTTCTTTTGTATCTCTTGAGGGCTCGGTCTATTGATTCCTCGTCTTTTACGTTTATAATTAGCATAAAAATATTTATCTCTTTTTTTAAAGGGACTGCAAATATACATTCAAACCCTACTTACAAGCAATACTTTGAGTTTTTTTTAACCAAATCGGCTCATAATCACCATTTAAATCTTGTAAAACGGGATAACTCGGCTTGCAGACTCGTTTTCTTCGTTTTTATAGGCCATTTTTATCTTGAGTAGATGCTTACCAGGAGTGATAGAATCTATAGGAATGATGACCTGATAACCCCATTGTCCCTTATTGTTATGCCTTCTTCTCCTAAAATCTAGGTTTCCGATGCGACCCTTATCTATAATTATGGAATAGTAGGACTGTCCACACTCGTCATAATAGAGCTCTCTAGCAAGTTTGTTTTCTAGATTACTCAGTTTTGGATTTTTGCTAAAAGCACCACATATTATTTCTCTAGACTTCCGTTCTCTGGTGAACTCTGGGATAAACAATTTTATGTAGTTATCTTCTATTAACTCCGATTGGATAATCGGATGGAGAAGGTAATTTCCTGAATAGGTATCTAGATAGTTGCGATGATAGACATCTGCCTCTGACTGATTTTGTGCAAAAAAAGCATCCTTCTGATATAGATTGAAGGTTTTTACAACATCTCCAAAAGATACTACGATAGATATCATAAATAGAATCATAATGATAATCATAAATCGACGAGAGGTCGTATTAGTACGTAGCGTATAAGTTATGTATGCATAAGGCTCATGGAACATAAGAAAGAAGCCACGGTTTAGAGCAGACATGAGTCGATATCCATATTTTTTGGAAACAGAAGAAGTTGTATATGGTCCGAGAACAGTAAGCAGAATAAGGATTATAACGAATAGGTAGAAAATCGTAAAAACTGCGATCTGAATTCCATACACGATACCATCAGATAAAAAGGTCCTAAGCAGCTCCGAGATACCGATAGCGATAAAAAGCCAGATGGCGATAACAGTAAAAACAATGATGCCAGCACAGAGGATAGAAAATATTACGCTGCAGGTACGGTCGAGTCTCATCCCATAGTCCGAGATACTCGGGTATTCTTCAGTCATACTTTGCATTATATGATCCGGATATACCTTGCTGTCTCTGAATATTCCATGTGGATATACACTATTAAGACCTACGATCCCAATCCAAAGTACTCGGAGGGAAAAGTGAGTTATAAAACCGAGTAAGAGTATTTTCTGTGCTACGAAGAGGTATAGAAAAGCAAATTTGAGTAGGAAAAGGACATTATCACTAAACTGTAGTACCAGACTTTCTGAGACCTCATGTAGAAAGGTACCTAGAGCCAGAGAGCCATATATCGCTAGACCAGACACAATTAGCTCCACCTGAAAAGATTGTCGCTCGATGTCTATAAGCCATTCCGGTTTGCTATTTTCTATTTCCATATCGCTTAGGAAGTTTTGTAAATCGTCCTGGAGCTTTCTATATGAGGCTGGATTTTATTTTTTCTGACAGTGGTAGATCAACTCTGGTGGTATTTTACTTACCTGATCCACAGTCATCTCATCGAAGTGTCCTTCAAATTTTCTACGCAGTACTCTGCTATACTGCACCTGACTAAAAAAATGACCATTCTTTAGATGCTTATAAGATGTATTGAGAATAGCCTCTGTTTTTTCTTTAGAAAATAGAGTAAACGGGATAGAGCTTACGATGCAATCAATAGATTCCTTTACATGATCTGCTAGAACTTCTGCTCCATTATTTACGATATTCAGTCGCTCATCACTTATGTTTTCTCTTACCTCGTCGCAGAATTCTTCGTTTATTTCAAAGGCATATAGCTTACTAGTAGGGTGCAACTTCTTTAGAATTTCTGAGGTAATATTTCCATGTCCCATACCGAACTCCACAACTATCTGGCCTTCTTCTGAGCTCACTTTAGAGGTGATTGCTTCTTCTACTTTATGGCTAGTCTGGAACAAAGCTCCTGTAGTAAGCACATTTTTAGAAAAAGCTAGAGCTGTCTTTAATTTACTCATCCAAGCAAATGTAAAATTTCTCATCTATAATAAAGAATAACAGTGTAGCTATATGGCATATGATAAAGAGCCTTTAAGATTTTGTAGGATTCTAATTACTAATGTACTATTTAATTCATTGGCTTTAAGCCAAAATGACAGAGACAAAAACCACTTTGCCCGTGACTCTCGCACTTGCATAAGCCTTACTTTTGAATTTACACATGCACTTGCACTTGACACTTGAGCTTGAATACACTGGCATCAGTCCTACTTTGAATATGACACTTGAGTTTGCACTTGCATATTCTAATAACTAATCAACTAATAACTAAAAATTGGCTTAAGCCAATTTTCTAATCAATCCTTCCTGCGTTACAGAGGCAATAAGATCTCCAGCTCTGTTATAAATTTTCCCCTCACAGAAAGCTCTTGCACTACCAGCATTACTACTATTTACAGCATATAGATGCCAGTCGGTAAAGTCTGTCTTGCGATGGAACCACATGGCATGGTCGAGACTCGCTAGATGCATCGGTTCTGTAAACATAGATACATCATGAGGCAGTAAGCCGGATATAAGTAAGCTAAAATCCGAAACATAGGCCAGCATCGCTTGACCTAACAGCTCATCTTCAGGTATTTCTCCATTTGGTTTAAACCATACATGTAATCTTGGCGGCCTTTTGCCCGGGTTAAAAGGATTATAATGCTCTACAGGATGGAATAGAATCGGACTCTCTGCAGAGTAAAAGCCACGAGGCTTGACATCAAATTTTTCGGCAAACTGAGCAAAAACCTCAGAAAATGGAGTCAGAGATTCTGGTTGAGTAACATTGGGCATGGTCGCCATATGGCTAAATCCTTCCTCCGCTATATGGAAGGAGAGTGCACATAAAAATATGGTTCTATCCCCCTGTTTTCCTAAAACTCTTCTATTAGAAAAACTCCTTCCGTTTTTTATCACCTCTACTTCATACTGGACATCTTTTTCATTATTTCCAGGAGCTAGAAAGTAGCCATGTATGGAATGTAATGTCTTTTTATCTGTGTCTAGAGTTTTCTGAGCAGCTCTTATGGCTTGGGCCAATACCTGACCACCGTATATCTGAGGACTGCCGATAAATAGATTTCCGGCCTTAAAAGTACGCTCCTCGAGTTGCTCTAGATTGAGAATTTCGAGAAGTCTTGGAAGATTAGTTTTCATACTACAAAGATGTACATTTTGGGCTTATGTTTTAGCTATATTTACATATGCGAGAATCGAAAAAGGCTGAAAAAATCGAAAAAATCATAGATGCGGCGGAGGAAGTTTTTTCTAATCTAGGGTTTAAAAATGCCAAAATGGAAGACATCGCAGAGGCCTCCGAGATTACTAAGGTTACGCTGTATTCTTACTTTCAGAGTAAAGAGAATCTTTATATGGCCATTACGCATCGAGCGATGGAAACCTTGAATTTTACGTATGCCAAGGTTATAAAAGAACATGAAAAGGAAAATGGATTAGAAGTTTCTCTGCATCTAATAGAAGCTTTTATGGGATTCTGTGAGGAGAACTATCTGTACTCAGAGGCTTTGCTGGATTACTTTTCTCTTATACGTTCTGGTAGGTCTAAGTTTACTGATGCACTTAAGGAGAGTGTCTATTTTAAAAAGGCTCAGGATATTCAGAATGTAGCCTTTAAGTATGTGATTTATGAGATAGAAAGAGGAAAGAAAGATGGTTCTATAAAACCAGATCTCGACTCTAGTATCGCTACACTGATAGGATGGACCTCTGGTCTAGGATATGCCAAGGTAATCTCTGCAACTGGAAGCAATACCTCCTCATTACTCAACGTGGATCTTAAAGAGCTCAAAAGAGTAAAAATTGAAATCGCCCGCAATAACATGAATAATAAGATAAACCTTAACTAAAATGGGCTACTACAGATTTACTTTAATATTGCTCTTACTATGTTGTGCAATGATATCTTGTGATAATGATGAGGTGCCTGAAGTACATTTTGAATGTGATAATTCTATAGTTGTACAGCTGATAGAAATGGCAGATGCTCAAGATGATTGTCGATATGTCTTACAATCTACAGCTGTGGATTTTTTAATGATTCCGCTTAATTTGTTTGACTTTAGAGATATGGTCGTGGATGGACAGGAATTTTCTATCCGATTTGAGGAAATGCCCGATATGGTCAACCCATGTGCATCAGGACGCATAGTTAATATTCTATGTCTTACAGAATAAAGAATCTTTCAGATTATCCCTCATAATTAATTTCTTTTCTACTTACTTTTACTTTCTTAACAATTAGATTTTATGTCTGTAGACAAACTAATACCTAGTTTTTATACGAGAGCGGAAGATGAGCCGCATAAGTCCCGATGTAGAGATATACTGAAGGCTCATCCTGAGGTAGCGACACTTATCGGTCGTAATCCTTGGACTTTCGGGATATTGTTATTTATTTTATCTCTACAGATAGGCTTAGCAATATTTTTTGGCAGCTATAATGTACACTGGGCGATTATATTACTTACTGCTTATTGTGTAGGAGCATTTTGTAACCACTGTCTATATGTTATAATACATGAGGCTACTCATAATCTCATTTTTAAATCCAGAACTCTAAATAGACTGACGGGAGTACTTGCGGATTTCCCTAATGGATTTTCTGGAGCACTGGCATTCAGAATATATCATCTGAAGCATCATGCTCACATGGGAGATCATGATTATGATGGAGATTTACCTCTAGAGTGGGAAGCTAAGCTGGTAAAGAATTCTTCTATAAAAAAGGCCATTTGGATTTCGATTTTCCCTCTATTACAAGTCAGTCGTTCTATGTTTACTAAGAAGGTGAAAACCATAGATAGTTGGGTGCTTGTAAATCTGTTTACAGTTCTATTATTTGATTTCTGTTTGATATACTTTTTTGGGTGGACCGCTTTTCTCTATCTGATTGCTTCTATGATGTTTGGTTTAGGCTTGCATCCAGTAGGTGCTAGATGGATACAAGAACATTTTACCCTAGAAGATGACCAGGAAACCTACAGCTACTATGGCTGGCTCAATAAACTTTCTATGAATGTAGGATATCATGTAGAACATCATGATTTTCCTTCTATTCCGTGGAACAGATTACCACAGCTAAGAGCGATGGCTCCAGATTATTATAATACACTCATATACCATGAGTCATGGACTAAACTATTGCTCAGCTTTATATTTAATAAAGAATACAGTCTATATTCTCGTATAGTGCAGGAAGAGTATTATAAGGGGTAGGAGAGACTATTTTAGAATCTTAAAAGTCCGATCAGATTAGTCTTTATTCATTTCTATGGAGATAAAAAGCTTACTACTTCCTATAATTATTTCCTCTAGAGAAACTGACTCCGCATTTTTTTCAGAGTTGCTCGTAGAATCTCCAAATCGTACATTAAAAATAAACTCATCGGATAGCTCAAGGGTAAATTGATCCACAGTAGTAAAACCTGAGTTTACCCGCTCATGTGTTAGTGTCCATGAGCCAGAGTTAGAAAATAAGCTATCGTTACGAGTAAACTCTTAGTCGTAACTAGATTCTGTAAAAGTTATCATGCCGAGGTCACCAGAATCGATTATAGTTTCCTCTGATCCGTTTGTAGAATTATTAAAATTTCCATAATCCGATACGATCCTATCTATTTCCCATTCTCCTACTAAAGAATTTATTGCATGATCCTCACTACTTGTGCAGCTGGAAATTATAGCCATAAAACAGAGGTAGATAATAATGAACTTGTATTTTTTCAATTAATTATTTTTTATATTTAGAAATCTGCAAGAGTAATTTCTACCAGTTTACAACCACTTTTCCGATGGACTTTCTTTCCTCTAGATACTGATGTGCTTCGGCAAAAGCATCAACAGAAAATACCTTACTGACTCTGGGCTTTATTACACCATCAGCAGATAGTTTAATCACCTCATTGAGCACCTTGTTAAATCGTTGAGGTTTATTATCTGCGATGCGGAGCATATTTACTCCGATGATAGACTGGGATTGCATGAGCATCTGTAAGGGAGAAAATATCCCAAAACCTAAGACCACGGGAATAGACCTCAGGTTTCCTGATTTATTTCCTTTCATCTGAGCTGCGGCTCCATAGGTAACCATGGCTCCACTTGGTTTAAGAAGAGACATGCCTTTTTTAAAAGTCGATCCTCCGATACTGTCAAAGACGAAGTCTAGGGGCTTCTTGCCATACTTATTTATAATGACCTCTTTAAAATTCTGAGAGGTATAATCTATAGGGAAATCAACTCCATTTTCTCTTAGGAAATCTTGTTTGCCTGAGCTCGCTGTTCCTATTACTGTGCTTCCCTTGTGCTTGGCAATCTGCGTCATAATAGAACCGACGCCACCTGCAGCAGCATGGATTAAAACTGTATCATCAGCATCTAGATTTACAGACTGACAGAGACAGTAGTAAGCAGTACAAGCCTGAGTAGAAAGAGCAGTAGCTTCTTCAAAAGATGTAGAATCCGCTATCTTACTCACTCCATATCCTGAGGTGGCCGCATATTCACAATATCCACCGAACCGTGTAAGTGCTGTAACTCGATCTCCTTTAGAAACATGGCCTACCTTGCTGCCAGTCTCATGTACCCAGCCAGAAACATCGTAACCGAGTACCGCTGGATTTTTAGGAGCATCAGGATAAAGTCCCCTACGGGCTACTACATCTGCAAAATTGAGCCCTATAGAATGCACCTTTATGATAACCTCATCATCCTGAGGAGTAGGGATCGGAGTTTCTCTAACCTCAAAGGCCTTATCAGCAGTTCCATATTTAGTAAGATAGATGGCTTTCATAGTCTTATAAATTCTTAGACTAAGGTAGCTCGCTTTTTAGATTTGGCTCTAGCACTTTTACGATAATTACCTACCTAAGGTCTGACAAGGCAGCATCTATATCCGGGAATGAGAATTTAAAACCCTTGTTAATCAATATGGAAGGCAGTACCCATCTACTTTTAAGGAGCAGTTCCGTTTCTGTACGTATAAGGTAGCTACCAATCTCTAACATAATTCTAGAGGTCGATATTCCGAAAGGCATAGACATGGATTTTCTCAGTTTGGACATCAGAGTATTATTAGATATGGGATGTGGAGCCGTGATGTTTATCGGACCACGGAGCTCCTTATTTTTAATTATGAAATCGATTGACCGACAAAAATCATCAATGTGTATCCAGCTGACCATCTGAGTGCCATCTCCATGTTTTCCTCCTAGTCCCAGTCGGGTAGTCCATTTTAGTTTGGGATAAGCTCCTCCTTTTTTTCCGAGTACGATCGAGCTTCTAAGGGCTACTTTACGAGTTGTGGATAGTTTGTTTTTGAAGAAGCTAGTTTCCCATTGTTTGCATATACCCATGGAGAAGTCATCGCCTATTATTCCATCAGTTTCATCATTGGCTCGTGTGTCAGAATGAATGTATATAGTTGCACTACTGGCATTTATAAATAGAGCAGGTGGTTTAGCTGCATTGGCTACAGCCAAATGTAAAAGCTCAGTATTTACTATACGAGAGGAAAGTATTAGATCTCTGTTTTTAGAAGTGTATCTACAGTCGACAGATTTGCCACATAGGTTTATGAGTACATCACACCATTCTATTTCTTCCGTCCAGCTATCCAGATTTTTTGCATCCCATTCTACATGATAGGGTAGAGTTGCTTTACGTGTCAGGACTTTTATAACATCCTTTTGATTAGTAAAATAATTACTAAGTTCTGTGCCCAGAAAACCGGTGCCTCCAGCTATTAATATTTTCATAGAAAAAGAACTAATGAGATTAAAACTAAGGTTCTAAAAGTTATCCATGAGATGGTCATTGTCCAGCCTAGACCTAATCTCGTACTTCTTAAAATATGCTCACTCAACATGTATGCGACTACAGCAAGAAAACCAATCAGCATAACTATAGGAGATAAATTGAGCACTGAGGTCAAGCCCAAAATAGGAATAAGCATCAGTGCTCCGATCATCGAAACTGTGGACATATGACCAAGATATTCTAATGGCTCTTTCTTAAAAAATATCCGATGAGTAACATACTGAAAAACTACCTGCCCAAAACATATCGCATATTCTATCATAGGATATACTTCCCATCCAAAATGTAAAAATATCGGACGATAAAAAGCGGTCAGTATATATCCTGTAAATATGGCTACTACAATTAGGTGCATCCACCTATAAAACGGAACCAGCTCTGGTGTACAATCCAACCCTGATTTAGTCTTAGAAGGACGTACTAATACTTTTCTATTGTAAGAAATGAAAGCGTATAGTGCAGCTAGAAGGGCCTTAATGGATTTAGTATTTAAAACTTTTCCTAGAAGCGGGAGATTGCTAGAGAGTATTCTAAGTATAGAATCTATTCCATAGAGGGTCTCTCTAGTCTTACTATTATGTAAGGCGATCATGCTTTTGGCTTTGTGCATATCTATATGCTGAGTATCCTCTGCACCTATAGTCTGATAAGGAGTAATGGTGTTATTATCTACCCAGTTCAACTTTGTAAAGCACTTCCCATAAAGGACACACATGGGACAGTCTCTATCTATGAGTAATTTATTGTCGGTGATCATAACTAGCCGTTTTCGATAATAGGTTCTGTAATAGGGGCTACTCTTTTAGACTTCAATGCTCGAGATCTGAAGTAGAAAAGTATCAATAGATTAAAGAAGTGCATAAAGCCAAGTATGACGATTATCAGTCCAACTTTAAGACTCAGTGATTCTATGCTCTCTGCTATAGTCTCTATGTTTTTTCTAATAATGAGATTGCGTAATACGTAACCAAAGTTTATTAGGTAGAAACCGATGAGCAGTAATTTATTGAGACTGTTTACCAGTGTCTCATCTCCGTTAAATATGTCTAATAGAAATATTCTGCCGTTTGTGTACAATGTTCTTCCTACCCAGATGGTAAGTACTAGGGTAACGATAATGTAGGTGCTGTAAGTGATAACTAGGTAGTTCATAATTTAAGATTTATTTTTAGTGAGTGAATTGTCGATTAGATTAGAATCTATTATTTCAGGAAGGTCTTCTTTATGAAACATGATTCTCCAATAGAAGGCTGCAAGTAACCAAGGTAGAATCGTGAAATACATCGCTCTCAATACCTCTGGTCTGTTTCCTCTTATATCTGCTTCCCACAGAAGTAAACCGAGAGCAATGTATAGTATTACGAGTATCAGATATTTTCCAAGCAGTGATTTATAATTGGGATATCTACTCTTCTTGTGGAAGAATCTGTATACAGCTGTGGATATCTGATATGTACCAGTGAGTAGTAATAAGAATCCGTAAAGCAACATTATTATGAAAATCATATGTGGAGATTTAAAATTATTAGGTATTGGCTTTTGGGTCGAGTAGAGAATCATGAAGAATTCTAGAAGACTTTGGCGATTCTATAATATCATTTGATTTGTGATAAATGATGCTCCAGTAGTAAGCTGCTATAATCCATGGAATGATAAATAAAAAGAGAATGAACACATCATCAGAAATAAAATCATGTAGTCGGAATATATTTTCATGAAATATTAAAATGGTAAAAAACAGGATTACGATAATGAGGTAACTTATCAACTTAGCTCGGTAGCCTTCATATTTCTCTTTTCCAGAAAGTAGTCTGATAATCGCTCCTAAAACATGGACTGCTCCCATCAATGCAAATAATATCGGAAGTATAATCATATTTATAAATATTAAAGTTTTAGAAAATATTGAAAGTTTATTACCATAAAAAAGGCCACTTCTGACCTTTTTTATATAACCGATGTAGTTATTTAACTCAATTACTTACTCTTCTCAACTCAATGTCTTTATCATACGCTGGAAAAATATATTTCCATTTAGTTTTACCATTAGTTCGCTCAGTTTATCCATTTGGGTTATAAACTCATCCAGATCTTTTATCATGGATTTAAAATGCTTTACCTCCTCTGCAGGACCTTCTATTTTTTCTGCCCTGAGCTGAGAGAGTAGGCTCTGTATGGGTTGCAGCTCTCTACGCTTGCGTTCTTTAACGATATTTATAGCCATCTCCCAGATGTCTTGTTTGGCTTTAAAAAACTCTTTTCTCTCACCGAGCTTATTTGCCTTGCTTACTAGATTCCAGTTTATCAGTTCTCTGAGATTGATATTTACATTTCCTCTAGAGAGCTTTATGGTTTCCATTACATCCTCTGTAGATAAAGCCTCATTACTTACAAGTAGCAATGCATGAATCTGAGCCATAGACTTAGGTATTCCCCAAGCACTGCCGATTGCTCCCCAACTCTGCACAAATTCCATCTTACCTTCAGCTAATTTCATACTTCAAATATATAACAAATATTTTAAAGTTTCAATAATTATTGAAAGTATAAAATATTTACAAGTTTTAGAGAGTAATAATCGACAATATATTGTGTAAATAATGGATGATTACAGCCCGAGCCATGAAGCACTCATACTCGCTAGTAAACCTTAAAAAGAATCATTAAAAATCTAGTACACGTATCTT
>CAZDWO010000025.1:0-8860 GCA_964509175.1 uncultured Saprospiraceae bacterium | reverse complement strand
TTCGACCTTTAAACCTTTGTACCTTCTAAGACATATATTCCCAAGCCGATAGATACTGACCTGTCTTCTCTATAAAGTCCATGAGGTCTGAGTAGATTTTTTCCTGAGATAGGGTGGCACCATCGCCGATGATTATGAGTTTCATTCTTGCTCTAGTTAGGGCTACATTTATTCTTCTGGTATCTTTTAAGAATCCTATTTCTCCTTTATCGTTTGATCGGACGAGTGATATATATATGATGTCCTTTTCTTGTCCTTGGAAGCCATCGATGGAGTTCACTGTTAGATCTATTCCTCTAAACTCTTCCTCGTCAGTGAGTTTTTCTCTGATGTCTCTGACCTGCTGAGCATATGGACTGATGATTCCGATGCTATGCTCACTATAGATAGATTTTTTAGATAAGAAGTGTTCTCTGAGTATAAAGAATTCTCCCTCGTTAGATAGACTTCTGCTTTCAGGATTTAGTTTTTCGTCAAAACCACATCCACTCGTATCTATAAATGTAACTGCAGGTTCATCAGCTTCTATCTTTTTATCCTTACAGACGAGGTTAGAGAATAACTTATTATCGTAGAATTGCTGATTAGAAAAGGCCAAGATCTCATCGTTCATCCGATACTGCTCATGCAGGAGATAGCTATGCTTTATGACCCCAGACATTCTGTCGAGTAGAGTAGTAGACAGTCCTAGTTTTATCGCTTCTGGAGATTTTACAGTAGGTGGCAGCTGCAGATGGTCTCCAGCAAATATTACTCTTTTTGCCTTGAGCATAACATTCCAGCATTCTGGTTCTAGAGCCTGAGAAGCCTCATCTATTATCACAGTATCGAAGAGTAGATCATCTATCATTCTATTGCTAGCACCTATAAGGGTAGAGCAGATAATCGAACTCTCGGATATAATCGTATCTAGGAGCTTATCCTCCAGATCTCTAGCCCATCGTTTGAGTTCTTTGGACTCTTGGAACATGGTCTTTCGATTTTGGCGATCAGCCGATTTAAAAGTTCTCTTAAACTTCTTTGCCTGTCGACGTGCTTCTTCAGCTTCGATTTTGACCTTTTTAATATGTTGCCAGTCTTTATGGTTTCTGAGTTTTTCGTTGACGGTAATATCTACTAGGTCATCGTCTATGCGGCTTACATTTCCTACTCTTAAGACAGGAAGTTTCTTTTGATATAATTTTTTGGCCAGTAGATCTACTGCGTTATTGCTACTAGCTGTGACTAGTATTTTCTTTTGATGCTTGGATAGATAGTTTATCAGAGCTACGAGAGTGGTAGTTTTTCCAGTACCTGGTGGTCCATGGATAATTCCCATTCTTTCTACACCTGCTACGGCTTTTACGGCCTCGTTTTGATATTCGTTGAGTTCTGCATTATGATAGTGGCTATGTTTTTCTGCATCTATGCTTTGGTCAAAAGTGTCTGCCTTTTCTATTCCATGATAGAGTTCTTTTATGTGAGGTAGCTTAGACCGCATGACCTCTTCTATGGCAGCTTGCATGATGCGATAGGGTCGCTCATCATAAATAAGTTCTACGCCATAGGTTGCATAATCATCGATAAGTTCAGTGTACTCTGCGGAGCTGAGGATGACACTTATCTTAGTACGTCTGATAAAGGAGATGGTCCCTCGGTAGCTATGCTCACCACTAAATACGGTAACACCGACACCGACTTTAAGCTTATGAGGGAGATTGTCGTTTTTTACTTTTTCAAACTCCAGTTCTATAAGCTCACCTACAGAGTAGAATTTTTTTTGAAGTTTTAAGGGATGCCAGAGGATGCCGCTTTCTATCCGTTCTTTTTGAGTCTTTTTGAGAGCTAGCGTACGATAGTAGGACTCTTCCTTTGTACGTTCTGCTTCTATTGCGAGGACTAAATCTTTTAGTCGTTTACTTATATCCATAGGCAGCCACTAAGCTATCTATAAAATTATAATTGGACGTAATTTGGCTATAGCCGAAAGAAGTACTAACTCTAGAAATTTCTTAGAAGGTAGGACACTTTATTTTTCTATTAGATTTGATCCTTCCAGTTCTTGGACGTCTTCTACGCTGAGTTTTCTCTTCTTTGAATCTTAAACCTACTGTAAAATATGTAGTCATGTACCAATCGTTTTCACTTGGATTTCCACGTATTGAGCCTACTTCTACGGAGCGACTAGGATCTAGCTCGTCTCCTCTGTAGGCCAGTTCTGCAGAGAGACTACCATTATAAGCGGCCAGAACTTCTGGGTCTGCATAGGTCGTACTTACATCATCTAGATAATCTGTAAAGGTCATTCTTAACTTAGCTCCTGCACCTATCCATAGCTTATCAGTAAGCTCATATTTTACACCTACACCTAGCGGAATACTTATCTGTGTAAGTGAGTATAATTCTCTATCAGGATATTCAGAGGTTCCTTGCCCTTCTGTAGCGAGAGGTCTTAAATCGATTCTTTCTCCTTGGTATATAGTATAAGGATTGAAGTAAAATACATTTACTCCTGTAATAATTAGTGGTTGTAGTCTTCTATAGTCTCTAGAAAATAGATTGAGAATACTTACTTCTGCGGTAAGCCCATATTCTATAATCGGGGATTTGAAACTTAGATTTCTTTGCACTCTATTTTCAAACTCTGCATTTCTATCATCTGCAAAGATCTCCATCACAGTATAATTTGCAAAAATGGTTATGTTCTTATTTCCGTATCCAAAATAGTAACCTTTCGAGGAAGAGCTTTTGGCCATACTTGGTACTGCCGCAAACGGAGCCAAATCTCCAAAATATGATGAGAATCCATATTCGTAGCCAAAGTCAAAATGTTGAGCAGTTACACTCGTTCTTCCTACCATTGATAGAAGGAATACAATGAACAATAAATTTCTAGCTTTAGAAGTTTTCATTTAATTTTCAGGGGTTCGTTGGTGATAATAAGACACCCTAAAATATCAGCATCCTTATGTCGATAATGCAAGATATTTTACATTCTTCCATTCTTTTTAGGTAAAATGAATGGCGGAATTACAATTTTTTGAATCTAAATTTTGAAAATATTTTGTTTGATAAATATTAAGATTAATCCTCTTGAAATACGGATAAAAATACAATGGATTAGTAATTGGCTCAAGCCAAAGAAACTTAAATACTATTAAGAGAAAAGTTCTTAGAAACTTCCAAAGGTAGGACACTTTACACGTTTTGTAGACCTTTTTCTTTTCTGTTTGCTAGGAATTACTTGAGCCTTATCTAAGCGTATACCGAAGCTTATATAGGTAGTCATATACCAGTCGTTTTCAGTAGGGTTTCCTCGATTTGTTCCTACGTTTACAGAATTATTAGGGTCTAGCTCATCACTTCTAAAGGCCAACTCTGCGGAAAGACTTCCGTTACTATTTAGTAATATTTCTGGATCCACATACGAATCACTAACATCATCGAGATAATCAGTAAATGTCCATCGAAGTTTTGCACCAGCTCCAAGCCATAGATTTTTAGTAAGCTGAAATTTGACTCCAGCTCCTAACGGAATACTTATCTGTGTTAGGCTATATTTTTCTTTATCAGGAAAAGCTGCGGAACCTTGACCTTCTGTGCCAAGCGGCTGTAAATAAACAATCTCATCCTGGAAAGTAGTATACGGGTCGAATGTAAACACATTTATTCCTGATATTAGAAGCGGCTGTAATCTGGTATATTTTTTTGAAAATAATCCTAGTACATTAACTTCTGCAGTAAGACCATATTCATTTATAGGAGATCTAAAATCTAGGTTACGATCTACTCTAGACTGTCTGTCTGCATTTCTGTCAGAGGCAAAAATATCCATTACTGTATAATTTGCCATTATGGTAAAATTCTTATTACCATAACCAAAATAAAAACCTTTAGAGGAAGAACTCTTAGCCATACTAGGTACTGCTGTAAACGGAGCTAAATCGCCAAAGTATGATGAGAAACCATATTCATAACCTATATCGAAATGCTGTGCAGTTAAATCAGCCTTACCAAAAAAGAGGTACGAGAAGCTGATTAAAAAAATAAATATTTTATTAGAAGTTTTCATTTGGGGCTTAAACTATGTGTAAAATTATTACCTGTATCTAAAAGAATCCACTAGTTCCGTCTATAATTCTGTTAGATATATTGCAATTCGTTTGATTCAACCCTACAAATCGACTCAGTCTTAATTACCTATTAGGGGTAATGGTCTAAAATGTTGTGAACGACAGCTTTTTGAGGTTTCTTAATGTATCTTTAAAAGCTGAATATATTTCTATACAAGGCCTTAATATGTTCTAAGCTTTTTACCTTTGTTTTTAAGAGAAAATCATGATTATGAACCATCGTTTATTTATTTTTTTCCTATTGCTTACATCTAGTAGCGTATTTGCACAAGTAGGAGGCTGGGAGAGATTGCATCGTGTCGATAATAGTGTTGAACATCTCGTAGTAGATGGGTTTGATTACCAAGACGGTTTTATCCGACTAGCATTAACTATAGATGAGGATTCTACAGAATACCAATCTGCAAATCTTACCATGTTTGATAACAAGGGTCAGAACAATTGGTCTCGAGATATCGTGGTAGGAGATTCTCTTCCCTTATACAGAGAAGGAGACCTGGCTATACTAGGAAACGAAAATCTGGTAATCGCTTTATCAGGTTTAAAAGATTCATTAAGTCAGTTTTTAGCTGTTACGGATCCTACAGGTAATTTGCTATGGTCTAAGCAATATGCGATATATCAGGATAGCACTGACTTTGAGATAGCAAAACCTAGAGTTACTCAAAGTATAGTAGATTCCTTGAGTCTTTTCCATGCTGGAATAGGTCTTAATGAAGGAACACAGCAAATATTTGTTTCTAAGGTAAGTGCAGAAACAGGGCAGACCCAATGGGCAAATTATGTAAATCTAGATGGCGGAGAGCTGGTTTTCGGAGATATGACTCCTTGTTTAGATGGAGGTGTTATGATTGTAGCAATAGATCAGGCCACTCAGCAGTTTGTAGTTACCAAAATAGATGAAGATGGAAATCTAGTTTTGAATAAAGCCATAAGCATAGATTTAGATCCGACTAATTCTGTAGCAAACAGTATCGCTCAATTACAGGATTCTACTTTTGTGATGATCGGAAATTACTTTGACCAAGGCGTAGAATTTGATGGTTACGTAGTAAAGCTGGATACTATTGCCGATGTAGAATGGGCAAAAAGATTAGATATCGATTTAAGTTTTAGTAATGTTACGCTATTGGATGTCTTAGGCAGTGCGGATAATAATATACTCATATCTGGAAAGCTAGTCGGAGAATTGGATACTGCTGCTTTTGGAATGAAGTTCGATTTACAAGGTGAGCTTGTCTGGGGATCTAAGTTTAAAACAGTATCTCTAGATAACATACAACTGGGTGGATTAGGAGAAGCAAACGATGGAGGATTATCATATTTTTTAAATGGAGGCGATGATGCACAACCAGACCTTGCATATGGTATTACTACTGATGCAGATGGTTTGACACTATGTAATGATGTTCTCGATAGTATTGTTTTTGATGTAAATTTTGTTGCAGATACCTTAGACCTAGTCTCTTCTCCGTTTATACCGACCTATACAGAGTTTTGCTGTGAAGGAAATTCTCATATCGGAGATGATAGGGAAAATATCGTAGTGAGTGTGAGAGAGTTTGGTGGAGTGGATTATGTGCTCGGTCATAATAATAGAGATAATGGAAGTCGCTTTGGATTTTTGAGTAGACTAGCTGCTGATGGAACTCCTGATTGGACTTTTGAATATCCTACTCCTTCTAGATTTTTAGAATTTGTACAGACTGAGGATGATAACCTCATTTTGGTCGGTAGCACAGAACCTTTTGATGACAATTCTGATAATAGATCTCTCATAGTAAGTGTTGACGATAACGGTCAGCTCATAGAATCAAGAGAGTATGATTTTTCTGCCAGAGAGATTTTAAAGAACATAGTTGTACATGAAAATCCAATAGATCCTACAAATCCGATTTATATATCAGGCATAGCAAACAAAGATTCTATTCCATCTACTATTGATAATTCTATAATTATCAATATGGATAACCAACTAAACATAAACTGGTCTCAAATCATCGACATCGATTCCTTAGATACTGAATTAGATAGACTTACATTTAGTCAGGATGGAAACTTAGTTTCAGCGGGTAGAGTAGAACCTGATAATGAGTGTTTTGTCCAGATAGATGGGCTAAATGGTTCAGTAATTAGTTCTCAAATTGCAGCTTCTACAAGCTATGGAAGGAGAATGGTGCAATTAGCAGATGGAAGATTTGTAGTAACCGCAGATATTGATAATGATAATGTGAGATTATATTTGTTAGATGAGGATTTGAATTTTTTAAGTGGGATAGATTTTACTTCAAATGTATTTGAGGTTAATAGTTTAGGAGTAGGTGAAAATAATAATCTCTTTCTCTCACTTATAGTTGATGCAGTACCTATGATAGGTGTAGGTAGTGTGATGTCTGATGAGTTAATTTTTACAGAAGCTAGATTTTTTGAGGGAGATTCTGTATTTTCCACTTTAGGAGCTTTAGAGGTAAATGGATTAGACATGAGTTATGTGGAATCTCGAATTGATGACAATGGATTTCTTGACGTTTTTCATTTTAACGGATCTATTACTGAGTTTCTTTCTTGTACTCGTGAGGTGCCTCTAACTACTACTCCAATTTCACTAACCTTATTAGATACCATTGCAACTTCGGAAGCCTTAACTCCAGAATTTATATCAGGATCTGATCTTACTGAGCTAGACTGGGATAGAGAAGATTTCTGTGAGAATATTTCTTTTGCAGAATGCTCTGATGTAGAAATGACTAGTGAGGGTTTTGGAGGTTTTAATCTACCTGTACTTACTTTAGAAACTAGACCTTTCTGTGCAAACGAGCCACTTATATGGACCTTTGATGCAGAGACAGAGGGAGCGATTTCTTATCTCTGGGAAAACGAGGATGGAGATCCTATCGGAGCTGCAGATACGCTGACAGTAACAGAAGAAGGAATGTATTCTGTTACCGTTACCATAGGAGAGGAAGTATGTTTCCAGTTATGTGATTCTTCAGAAATAGTAGTTCTAGAAGAACCTTCGTTGGTGTTAAGTCAAATGAAAGACCCTTTTTGTGAGACAGGAGAAATCACACTGAGTGCTGTGCCTACTGCAGAGGCTGGATTAGATTCTCTTATATGGTCTACTGGTGAGGTAGGCACGACAAGTATTACTGTAGCTGATCCAGGAACTTATAGTGCTACTTTGGTTGATAATTGTGGGATAACCTCAGAGGCCAGTATAGAGGCAGATATTCCGGTATTAATAAATAGTGTCAGTATTGCAGATGGATTTGATGTCTTTTGTTCAACACAGGTCTATACTTTGACTGCAAGTGTGTTACCTGCCGATGCTACCGTTAATGGATCTTCATGGTCGACAGGGGAGTCAGGGTTTAGTATTAACATAACTGAGCCGGGTACTTATACTGTTACTGTTTTGGATTGTTGCGATAATCCTGTCCAACAGACTATTACGGTAGATTTTATACCTATTACATTTAATGATTTTCCACTAGATACGATTGCAAGTGATTGCATGGAGGATATGATTCTTTTAGAGACTGTACCATCACTTCCTGCTTCGTTTACCTATCTATGGAATACTGATGAGACAACCCCGACCATTACAGTCCCTATAGAAGATAATAGTTATAGTGTTACTGTAACAGATGAGTGTAATATATCATCAGTCCAAACCACTCAAGTATCTGAGAGTCAATGCGATGGTGCTTTTAGATGGCCAAATGCCATGATTCCTAGTGCAAACATTCCAGATACTGATAATCTCAATAGAGTCTTTGGACCTCAGATTGTGGATTCAGAAGGAGTTACTAATTACGATCTCAGAATTTATAATCGATGGGGAGAGAAAGTTTTTGAATCAGATGATTTTGAAGAAAGATGGGATGGAGTCTGGAACGATACCGAGCAGCCAGGAGGAGTGTACTTGTATATTGCCACTTATGATTTATTTGGAAGAGAAGTTTTACAAAAAGGTGATCTCACCTTATTAAGATAATAACGGAAATAATAATGAAAGGAGCATCTAATTTTAGTTGCTCCTTTTTTTTTTGACCTATGGATTTAAATTACCTCGCTTTTTTTCTGATTTCCTTTGTACCTCTGGTCATCGCAGCCATCTGGTATCGACCATCTGGCCGCATGGTAAGTTTGATAGGTTTAAGAAAAATAGAAAACTTCACCATTGCCAAAAAGATTTTTCTATTCCTCGCCAGCCTCAGTGTAATTTATGGATATATGAATCTGGTAATCCATCAGATGGGATTCTATGAACTATTCTTTACTGACATCATGAAGGGAAGTGAAGAAGCTCAACGGACTGTAGATGAGTTTTTATCTAAGTACGGTAGGAAGCATAGGCATCTAGGACATGGGATTTTCCATGGTGTTATAAATGCGGTTGTTTTTTGGGTACCGATAATAGGTAGCTATTGTATACTGCTTAATAAAGGATGGAAGCACTTCTGGGTGCATTTTGGATATGCATTTATTACGAGTGTGGTAATCAGTGGATTGATTGCCTCTTTTGTTTAGCAACAGTATTTATCTTTCAGATTAGTAATTTAAATTTGATATTTTTCTTTTTGAACTTATCCTTAGTCTCATGTTAATGACTAAGGCCTATGAAGTGTATGATGTGAATATGGTACATTCTTTGCACCAAGAAAGAGATATTATTTGTTAATTAATTAAATTATTGAAATGTAAAGTTAGCTACTCAGTTTAATCTGCTGATAACCTATATGAGG
>CAZDWO010000024.1:0-44968 GCA_964509175.1 uncultured Saprospiraceae bacterium | reverse complement strand
AGATATACAGTTGATAAATAATACTTAACTGAAACTTCATCCTCTTCAAGAATGTCTATTAAGGAAGTATCATCATTTGTTGGTTTGGGGTATTTGAAGTTTTCAATATCCAAATCTTTTCTGAAGCCAACAATAAAAATTCGCTCTCTATTTTGAGGTACGCCAAAATCTTTGGCATTTAGAATTTCAGGGTCTGGCACATAGTAATCTAAATCATTGCGTAAAACATTAAGAATCGTATTTAATGTCTTTCCACTTTTATGATTGAATAGACCCTTTACATTTTCCAAGAAGAAAGCCTTCGGTTGTTTTCTCTTTATTATTTCTGCTACATCAAAAAATAATGTACCTCTAGTATCTTCAAATCCCCCCTTTTTACCCGCAATTGAAAATGCTTGGCAAGGGAAGCCTGCACAAAGCACATCAAAGTTGTCTGGTATAAATGCCTTAGTAGACTCTTTTGTTATGTCTCCAAATGGATGTTCACCGTAATTAGCTTTGTATGTTTTTTGCGAGTATTTATCCCATTCGCTTGTGAATACACATTTTCCTCCTAAGTTTTGAAATGCTAATCTGAAACCGCCAATGCCTGCGAACAGGTCTATAAATTTAAATTTGGGCTCTTTTGGCGGAGGAAAAGGAATATCCGTATACTTATCAAATAGTAGATATTGGAGCTCTTCTTCGGCACATGCGTTTGTTATTTTATCTTCAGGATATTTGTAATGCAAAAGGTTTTTAACATGAGTGGTTGCTTCCTTTTTATAAAAACCTGAAACTCCATTTTTATGATTGTGTATATAATGGGTTAAAGCAGATTCTCCATTAGATTTGTTTAAAGCATTCGTTTTGAATTTTTTATCTTCAAAATCATTAAATTCTATTTTTCTTTGTTCTGACAAATCTGAAGGTTCCATTTATTCAAGAAAGATAAGACATATTAACATTTTTCTTGTTGTGTTTAACTGATAAAGAAATTTAGATGATAGCTAAAAAAGTCTTTTAAGTAAGCCATAAAAGCTATACGATGAATGCATTGGGATTAGTTTCTAGCAAAATAGAGAATCCTAATGGCCTTAATACTAACTAATATGACCTGACAATTATGAAAAAAACTTTTAGAAATAAAACAAAAATAAATTTAGGCCTCCTTCCCTATAAATGTATCACCTCCCCATAAGCCGCAGCCGTAGCCTCCATAACCGCCTCACTCATAGTAGGGTGAGGGTGCACGGTCTTAAGGATTTCCATACCAGTAGTTTCTAGTCTTCTAGCTGCTACGATTTCTGCGATCATTTCAGTGACATTAGATCCTACCATATGTGCTCCTAGTAGCTCTCCGTATTCTGCATCGTAGATTACCTTTACGAAGCCTTCTTTGGCTCCTGAGGCACTGGCCTTTCCAGAGGCGGAGAATGGAAACTTACCCACTTTGAGCTCATGTCCTTTTTCTTTGGCAGCAGCCTCAGTAAGACCTACGCTTGCTACTTCTGGACTACAGTAAGTACAAGATGGAATGTTATTATAGTTCAGAGCATCTGGGTGATGACCTGCTATTTTTTCTACACAGATAATGCCTTCTGCACTTGCTACGTGAGCCAGTGCTGCACCAGGAGTTACATCACCGATGGCGTATACGCCAGATACGTTTGTTCGGTAAAATTCATCTACTTGGATGAGGCCTCTGTCAGTTTTTATGCCTAGAGCTTCAAGGCCTATGTTTTCGGTATTGGGCATTACACCAGTTGCGGAGAGTACCACATCGCAGTCTAGCTCGGTAATGGAATCATCCTTACGGCTCTTTACAGATACCTTTACAGATTTGCCTTTCTTTTCTACCTTCTCTACAGAGGCATTGGCCATTACATTAATTCCTGTTTTTCCGAGCACCTTAGATATTTCTTTAGAGACATCTTTGTCTTCTCTTGGGAGTAAACCGCTTTCCATATATTCTACTACGGTTACCTCAGTACCCATAGAATTATAGAAATAGGCAAACTCTACACCTATCGCTCCTGCTCCTATGATAACCATTTTCTTAGGCTGCTTTTTTAGAGACATCGCTTGACGATAACCGATAACAGTTTCTCCATCCATAGGAATATGAGGCAAAGCTCTAGATCGTCCTCCAGTCGCTACGATGATATGAGGTGCATCGTACTGCTCCTTATTTCCATCAGCATCGGTTACGGTAACCTTCTTGCCTCTCGCTAGAGCACCTTCCCCATTTATAACGGTGATTTTATTTTTCTTCATTAGAAACTGAACTCCCTTGCTCATGCCAGAAGCTACATCTCTAGATCTCTTTATGACAGAGCTAAAATCTGCCTTGGCTCCAGATACGGAGATTCCATAATCCTCTGAATGCTGGATATAGTTAAATACTTGTGCACTTTTCAGTAAGGCCTTAGTAGGGATGCAACCCCAGTTTAGGCAGATACCTCCGAGAGATTCTCTCTCTACTACTGCTACCTTCATGCCGAGCTGAGAGGCTCTTATTGCTGCTACGTATCCACCAGGTCCTGTACCTATAACTATGAGATCAAAAGTCTTATCCATTACTAATATTTAGGCTGCAAATATAGGATTTTAGAGGAGATAAAACAGTGGTAAAATTTAGAAAACAGAAGCTCTTTTTTGGACTCGAGCATAACCCTCTTGGAAGTCTTTGAGTTCGAGGTAATTTGGATTTCCAGGGAGTATGATTTGACCGGTGGTATCTATAAAGGCGATGCCATTTTCGGTAAATACTCTCGCCATTCCATTTTTAAAACTCCAGGCCAGATAGTACTTCAGGGGTATGATTTCTTTTCCATCAGGATCTATATAACCCCAGAGGTCGTTTTTGCCTACTACGGCTCTATTTTCAGTAAAAGGATAGATGACATTATACTTAGGATTATGGACGACGACGGTTTTGGATTTTAAGGTCCCCAGAAATTTCTGATCGTAGAACGACCATAAGCCTTCTCCTAGTGGATCTCTTACCTGATAAGCCGTAGTGGTAAAGAGCTTTGATTCAAAATCGTAATAGCGATGTACATCTCTCTCATAGAACATAACAGCTGATCCGCCATTATAGGAGGCCTCTCCATATTCTTTAAAGATTTCTTCACTCTTGCCATCTGCTATTTTTATTAATCTGAATTTATAAAGTTCCTGATCTAACAAGAGGTCCTGCCTTAGCCACTCTAGGTCTGAGCCTTCATAGATGATGTCACCTGATGGATTAAGCAGTTGCTCATTTTCGTTGACTCCAGCGATATAGTGTCCGTTTTCTATGTCTTGGATAGAAGAGTATCGTGCTTCTATAATTTCGTTTCCAGCTGAGTTTAATATTCCCCAGGTGCCATTTCGCTTAAAGCGAAAAGCTCCAGAAGCAGTAGGATATATCTGTTCTGCCTTGATACTATCCAGTAGTGGTTTATTCTCTCCATCGATGACATGATAGTTATTAGTGAAGTCCTTCGCGACGAAAATTCCTTTCTGAGTGCAACTGATTTCTTTGTACTGAAACGGAACCACTACTTTATTAGCAGGAGTAATCACACCCCATTTTCCTTTTTTATTGGCTATAGCCAATCCTCCATAAAAGTCTCTAAGATTATCATACTGCGGTTTAAAAAGTTCCTTGCCTGATTTATCTATAAAGGTCCAGAGGTCTCTCGGCGATTCGTAATCTTCAAAATAGATGTCTTCTAGGCTTTTTTCTGAGTCTGGAATCTGAGGATGATCTGTCTTACAGGAGGTAAAACATAGGATTAGGCTGAGGCCAAATAATACAATAGGACTTTTTTTACGTTTAGAGAATGAGACAACAGTACTTATCATAATGACAAATCTATTTAAATTCTGCTTCTTAGCCATGTTTGCCTTTCAGAGCTCTAGCATATTTGTAAATGAGAGTAACCAGTTCAAGGTAGTCTTTCCATATGATTATGCAACTGTAAGTGATACCATAGCCACAGATCTAGGCCAGATAGCGGTGACAAATGTCTTTTCTAGAGAGGAGAGAGACAGTGACCTGGCAGTAGAAGATCAGACCCTTTATGTGATGACCTTTTTTAAATATCCGGAAGGAACCTTAGAAGGATTTGAGGAGGATTTAGTCACAGAGCTGATAAACGATGGCATAGAACAGCGTAAAGTAGAGTTTAATGGAAAGGTAGATTATATGGACGTTTTAGAGGAGGAGCATTACAATGGAAAGATTATAAGAATGACTGCTATAGACGATCCCTTAAAATTTGCTAAGGCCAAATACATCGTTTTTAAGGATTACTTTATCGTTATTCAGAGCAGTGGTTTGAAAGGAAGGCACAATCAAAAAAGGATCGAAAATTTCCAAAATTCTTTCAAGGTTTTAAATCCCTAAACTGTCTAGATATATTGTAATTTTATGACATATTTAAACACAGTATGTCAAAGAAAATTGCTGTTTTTCCTGGCTCATTTGATCCTATAACATTGGGCCATATCGATCTTGTAAAAAGAGCCGTGAATATTTTTGATGAGATCATTATTGCCATCGGAGTAAACTCCAGTAAGAAGAATCTTTATTCGCTCGAGAAGAGATCAGAATGGTTAGAAAAAGTCTTTGAAGAATATGACTCTGTATCGGTTGGAAATTTTAAAGGACTGACCGTCAAATATTGCAAAGAGCAAAATGCAAACTACCTCCTAAGAGGACTAAGAAATGCCTCAGACTTCGATTACGAAAAAACCATCTCTCAGCTTAACCATATCATCGGTGACGAGTTAGAAACCGTTTTTCTAATCAGTAAGCCTGAGTTTTCTCATGTTAGTTCTACCGTAGTAAGAGAGATCATAAAAGGAGGCGGTGATGTATCTTCCTTTGTCCCAGAATTTATAGCTCAAGAAATAGAAATTTAATTATAACCTAATAGATAAGTATTTATGTCAAATGCATTTTTTGAAGCCCCAGTGGCTTACAATGAAGAAATAAAATCCTATGCTCCTGGATCACCAGAGAAAAAGGAACTCAAAGCAGCGATTAAAAAAATGAAATCCCAAAAGGTGGACATTCCTATGTATATCGGAGGAGAGAAGGTTTACACCAATAAGAAGGAAGAGATCAGGCCACCACATGAGTTAAAGCATGTACTCGGTCATTATAATAAGGGGTCTAAGTCTCATGTACGTAAGGCCATCGATGCAGCACTAGATGCAAAAATCGACTGGGAAGAAACACCATGGCAAGAGCGAGCAGCTATATTTTTAAAAGCTGCTGACCTACTTACTGGACCGTATAGAGCCAAGATGAATGCTGCTACCATGCTGGGTCAGTCTAAGAATGCCTATCAGTCAGAAATCGACGCTGTAGCGGAATGGGCGGACTTCCTTCGATTCAATGTGCAGTATATGACGGAGATGTATATGGGTCAACCCGAAAGTACACCTGGCATCTGGAACAGATTAGAGTATAGACCACTGGAAGGATTCATCTTTGCTTTGACTCCATTTAATTTTACCTCTATAGCTGGTAATCTATGTGGAGCTCCAGCCTTGCTAGGAAATACCATCGTATGGAAACCAGCAGAGACACAAATCTATTCTGCTCAGGTAATCATGGAAATCTTTGAGAGAGCAGGATTGCCTGATGGAGTTATAAATCTAATCTATGTTGAAGGAAAGACTGCAGGTGATGTAATCTTTAGTCATCCAGAATTTGCAGGTCTACACTTTACAGGTAGTACTGGAGTATTCCAGCATCTATGGAAAACCATCGGAGAAAACATAGGTAACTACATTTCTTATCCGCGTATAGTAGGAGAGACAGGTGGTAAAGATTTCTTAGTAGCTCACTCATCTGCAGATCCTGTAGAAGTAGCGGTAGCACTAGCTAGAGGAGCCTTTGAATATCAAGGGCAGAAATGTTCTGCAGCATCCAGAGCCTACATCGCTAAGTCGATATGGAAGGAAGTTTCTACTAGACTGGTAAAGGATGTAAAGTCCTTCAAAATGGGAACAGTTGAGGACTTTACAAATTTTGTAAATGCTGTCATCGACGAGAAAGCCTTTGATAAAATAGCAAAGTACATAGACGCTGCTAAAAAAGATAAGAAAGTAAAAATCATAGCTGGAGGAAAATACAATAAACGAAAAGGTTACTTTATAGAGCCGACGATTATAGTGACGCAGGATCCACTGTATGTTACCATGTGTGAGGAGCTATTCGGACCTGTACTAACGATATACGTATATGAGGATGATGAATTTGAAGAGACTTTGAACTTAGTGGATAACACTTCTCCATATGCTCTGACCGGTGCTCTATTTGCTAAGGATAAATATGCAATGGAGTATGGAGCACTAGTTCTTAAAAATGCAGCAGGTAACTTCTATCTAAATGATAAGCCGACCGGAGCAGTTGTAGGTCAGCAGCCATTCGGAGGAGCCAGAGCCTCAGGAACCAATGATAAGGCAGGTTCTATACTGAATCTTTTTAGATGGGTATCTCCTAGAACCTTAAAGGAAAACTTTAATCCACCACGAGATTACAGATATCCTTTCATGGGAGGAAAATAGGAATCTATTGATTCCATAAATTATATGATAAGAGAAGGGTGAGTTTTTATAGAAACTCACCCTTTTCTATATCTGTTAATTAAGTTTTAAGACGTTCTAATTGTATTAATCATTAAGAGTACATTTATTAGTTTTAAATTATATGACTATCAGTTTTTAGAAGCACACTTTTGCTCCTTCCATTTTAAGGCAAGGCTGGGATGGGTTTGAACAAGAAATATTTTGTTACTTAATTCTGAAAGTCAACTTTTATTATCAATGTTTTTAAATACCACCATTTTGAAAAAACAAAAACTATTACTCTGTAGTATTCTATTACTCAGTTCGATTTTTCTATCTGCCCAAACATATACCATCAGCGGATACATCCAAGATGGAGATTCTGGAGAAGGACTTATCTCTGCCAATGTTTTTGATAAGGTCTCAGCAAGTGGGACTGTCAGTAATAATTTTGGGTTCTACAGCATTACCTTACCAGCTGGAAATGTGGATTTAGAATATTCCTATATCGGATTTGCATCTGTATCTGAGAGCTTTGAATTGACCAAGGATCTTACCCTTAACATCTCTCTGCCTACTTCTTTCCAGATAGATGAGGTAGTCATATCAGCGGATAAAAGTTCTGAAGGAAAAATAGAAGAGCGATCCTCTATGAGTACCATAGAAGTTCCTATAGAACAGATAAAGAAAATTCCAGCCTTGCTAGGTGAGACGGATATCATAAAAGCCTTGCAACTACTTCCTGGAGTTCAGTCTGGAGGAGAAGGGCAGAGTGGTCTCTATGTAAGAGGAGGAAGTCCAGATCAGAATCTGATTCTCCTAGATGGAGTACCAGTCTACAACGCAAATCATCTCTTTGGATTCTTTTCTGTTTTTAATGCAGATGCTATTAAGGATGTAAAGCTGATAAAGGGAGGATTCCCTGCTAGATATGGAGGTCGGCTTTCCTCTGTCCTAGAAATAAATATGAAGGAAGGAAATAAGAAAGAATTCCATGGAGAAGGATCGATAGGAGTAGTAGCTTCTAAGCTTACCTTAGAAGGGCCGATATCAGAGAAGACCTCTTTTATAGTTTCTGGTAGACGTACTTATATAGACATTCTAGCCAGACCATTAATAAGACAAGCCTTTGAAGAAGATGGTGTAGATGGTGATACTGGATACTTTTTTTATGATCTAAATGCAAAGGTAAATCATACCTTTTCTGATAAGGACAAGATATATCTAAGTGCTTACCTCGGAGAGGATAAATTCTTTTTAAATTCTAGAGAACTATCAAGTAACCCTCGAGATGTTTTTAATTCTGGACTAGGCTGGGGAAATGTAACCACTGCTCTAAGATGGAATCATCTAATCACTCCTAAACTCTTTTTAAATACTACAGCTACCTATAGTCTCTATGGCTTTGATGTAAATAATTCATTCGGAGAGGAGTTTGATGATCCTACTTTAGATCAAAACATTTCTCTAGACTATACTTCTGGAATTCAGGATTATGCTTTAAAATTTGATTTTGATTATTTGCCAATCCCTGACCATTTTGTACGATTTGGAATTAATGCAATCAGACATGATTTTAATCCTGGAAAATTTGATTTAAGGCAGACGAACTCTAGTACAAACATCAACGCAGAAATATCACAAGATTCGATAGCAGCTTGGGAATTTGCAACCTATGTAGAGGATGATTTTGTGTTGGGAGAGAATTTTAAAATAAACTTAGGGTTACATGGCTCAGCCTTTAATGTAAAAGGAAAAACCTATGGCTCCTTACAACCTCGAGTTAGTGCTAGATATCTGTTTGATAATGACTTAGCAGTAAAAGGTTCCTTTGCTACCATGCAGCAGTATATCCATCTACTTTCAAATGAAGGGATAGGATTACCGACAGATCTATGGTTGCCTAGTACGGATAGAATCCAGCCTCAGAATTCATGGCAGGTAGCCTTAGGTATGGCAAAGACGCTCGGCTCAGAGTATGAGCTAAGTATAGAAGGATATTATAAAGAACTCAAAGGCTTAATATCATATGCAGAGGGTTCTGGTTTGTTTGAATTTGGAGATTGGCAGGACAGAGTTGTGAGAGGAGATGGAGATTCTTATGGTATAGAATTATTCTTACAGAAGAAAAAGGGAAGATTAAATGGATGGATAGGCTACACCTTATCTAAGAGTACGAGGACTTTTGAAAGTCTAAATTTTGGAAATCCATTTCCATACACCTTTGATAGAAGACATGATCTCTCTATTGTCGTAAATTATAAATTATCAGACAAAATAGATTTTGGAGCTACCTGGGTTTATGGAACTGGAAATGCAATATCCTTAGGGAACTCTAATTACGAGAGCATAATCCAAGGAAATGGATTTACTAATTTCTCAACCATCACCCATTTTGAAGGTAGAAATAATTTTAGGATGAATTCTTTCCATCGACTAGATTTTGGGTTTACCCATACTAAAAAGAAGAAACGGCATACACGTACCTGGTCTTTTGGAGCATACAATGCATACAATCAGCAGAATCCATTTTTCCTTTTTATTTCCTCCGATTTTAATGAAGAGACTCAGAATTTTGAATCTGTGTTAAAGCAGGCAAGTCTCTTTCCTATTATTCCTTACATAGCCTATGGCTTTAAATTTTAAAACGAAGAACTATGATAAAATCAAAATATATTTTTTTAGGTCTAATTGTTTTGCTCTTTAGTTCTTGTGAGGATTTCTTCGAGACAACTATAGAAATAGATCCTCCTGAGTTTACAGAACAGGTGGTAATTCAGGCCTTTGGAAATACAAATGCTAACGAATTAAAAGTTACTGTGACCAGATCATATGGAATCTTAGAGGACAATGATTTTGAGGAATTATTGATTAACGATGCAGAAGTAAACCTGATTTATCAAGGTACGGTTTATCCATTAGAGGCTACAGATTTTTCTTTTAATGAAGGTGAGGCACACAACTATCTACTGGATGAAGGTATAATAGCTTTTGAAGCAGGAGAAACTTATGAGTTAGAAGTAATTGCTGCAGGTTTTGATACAGCCACTGCAAGTTGTACAGTTCCTTTATCAACTTTGCCGCATGACATAACTTTTGAGTTAGATGGACCTTCAAGTTTTGAAGATGATTACAGCCGTATAGGCATGGTGCTAAATGATCCCTCAGGTATAGAGAATTTTTATGAAATGGGTATGGTTGCAAAATTTATATTTGATAATGGGGATTCTATCTATAGTTCATTATATACTGAGAGCTTTGATCCAGTAATAGAGGAATCAGTTGGAACTTTAATTTTAAAAGATGCCTCTTTTGATGGCGAACAAAAGATACTTGAATTACTACTGCCAAGAGACTTTTTTATTAGCGAGCCAGGATTAGAAAATAGACTATTTCTCACCTGGAGAAATACAACAGAAGACCACTATCGATATGTAAAGTCCATTGAGCAGAATATAAATACGGTAGATAATCCTTTTGCGAGTCCTGTACAGGTTTTCACCAATGTTGAAAATGGACTAGGAATTTTCAGCATTTTTACTGAAGAAAAAATAAAGATTAATTAAAACGGTAAACCTTGCATAAAACTCTCTGTGAAATGAGTTATTAGTGATGGCTTCAAAGCTATCGTAAAGGCAAGCCCAAAAAGAGCTCCCCACAAGTGAGCATCATGATCGATTCCGCCGCCACCTGCTTTTGCTTGCTTACTAGCATAGGTAGAATATCCGATATACAAGACTGCAAAGACCACCGCAGGAACCGGAGGAAAAACAAACCATTGCCATGGATCTATGAGGCAATAAATCAACACGATTCCTGAAGTCGCTCCTGAAGCTCCTATACTTGCAAAACGAGGATTGTCTTTATGCTTTAAGAAGGTAGGAACATCTGCTGCCACAACAGTAAAGAGATACATGAGTAGGAATAAATTCTTTCCCCAGATGTCTCCAAATAACTGTCCATACAGTGATTCTACAAAATTTCCAAAAGTATAAAGGACATACATATTTATGAACAGATGTCCAAAGCTCCCATGTAGAAACCCCGAAGTCAACCAACGATAATACTCACCCGTACGAGCCTCGTGATACGGATGGTGCTTAAACTTGTCGAAAATCTCTCTATTGTTTAAAGCAAAATAGGAGGCAATACAGGTTATGCCTACTAGTATATTGGTTATCGTGATTTCCATTTTTTAATCGTTGTGATATTTCTCGTTTCTTATTATGGTAAATGCTCTATAAAGCTGCTCAGTAAAAATAACCCTTATTAACTGATGCGAGTAGGTCATCTTAGAAAGACTAAGTTTATAGTTTGCTCGAGCATATATTTTCTCATCAAAACCAAAGGCTCCTCCTACTAAAAATACGATACGCTTGTGAGAGAGATTGAGTTGCTTTTGTAGCCAGTTGGCAAATTCTCTAGAGCTGTGATTCTTTCCATTTTCATCAAGTAGAACTAGAAAATCAGATGGTACTATTTTTTTTAAGATAGAGTTTGCCTCTTCTTTCTTGACTACTTGAGCCACTGCGGTCTTATACTTTTTAGAAATTTCTAGGACCTCTGAAGAAAATTTATGGTAGCGACTTATACGTTTAGAGAATTCTTGTAAGCCATCTCCAGCAAAGGACATTGAAGTTTTTCCTATGAGCAAGAGTTTTATTTCCATGGTGTATCACTTACAGATGGCCATAAAAAAAACAAAGCAACTAACTTTCGCCAGTCGCTTCGTAACCACCATTTCCTAGTATTCGTATTTAACAAAATCTTTGTTGCATCGGATACTGGAAACACAAAATTATGCTTTGTCCTGAGAATTAACAAGGTTTTTGTTCATATTTTATTGTGCTAGAATTGCAAAATATTACATTTATTACGGAACTAAATGCAGAACATAAAGCAAGTAAGGGGCATATTTCAGATTATTATTTGGAGAGATTAGTTAAGACTCATCCCTTAGATATAAAACGCCGATATTTGTATTTTTCAGTAATAAACTAATAAAAGCGTATTGCATAAGAGAATCATAACATTTGTTCGACATTCAAAATCTTCTTGGAAAGATTTTTCCCTTCGAGACATCGATCGACCGTTAAATAAAAGAGGTAAAAGAGACTGCGTAGCTATGTCAGAAATCTATGCTAAAGAATTCAGTCACCCCGAGATTATACTTTCTAGTACTTCTAAAAGAACTCGGTTATCCCTAAAGCCATTTGCAAAAGCATTAAACATAAAAAAAGAGAATATCTTCTTTGAATCTAGTTTATACCATGCGAGTACTGATGATATAGAATCTGTAATTTTTCAACAAGATCCCGAGGTTAAATCTTTGATGATGTTTGGCCATAATCCAGGATATACTGAAATGGCAAATGATTATAGTTCTGCCTATATTGAAAATGTACCGACGACTGGAATTTTTACCTTGGAAGGAGAGAGTAAGGACTGGAAGGAATTTTTGAAGAATTGTAAATTAACGAGATTTATTTATCCTAAGATGTATGTCTAGACCCATCATTCAATTTTCAATTCTTTTCTTACTCATCTTAATCATGAGTTCATGCAAGCCGAGTCCGAGATTTGCAGAGTTTACAGATGAGCAATTGATAGATATTCTCTTTGATGCAAGTCTGGCAAATACAGTTGCTGAAAACTATCCTGTAGGAGAGAGAGAAGAACTTAGGGAAAAGTATATGGGACAGATAGCAGAGATACATAAATTAGAACCAATAGTATTAGACTCGATAATAAATTATGTGCATTTTGAAGGAGACCGATTTGTGACTATTTCAGATAGCCTAGAAAGTAGACTTAAGAAAACTCTTGAAGAACATAAATAATTAATGTTTAAGTAACATAGTCTCTAGTGCATAAGATGTTCTTGTGGTTACTTTTGTTTAAGATAAAATCGAAATGGCAGATAAACCAATAAAAATACTTCTCGTAGATGATGAGCCAGACATCATTGAATTTTTAAGCTATGGCCTCAAAAAAGAAGGCTATATCATAGAATCAGCTTCTGATGGTTTTATAGCAATTGAAAAGGCCAAAACTTTTAATCCTGATCTTATCTTACTAGATATAATGATGCCTGAAAAAGACGGTATAGAAGTATGTCAGGAACTCAGGGAGCTAGATCAGTTTTCTAATACTATAATTGCTTTTCTTACTGCTCGTAACGAGTCCTTTACGGAGATATCTGCTTTCGATAATGGTGGTGATGATTTTATAAACAAGCCTATAAAACCCAATGTTTTAAAAAGCCGAATCAAAGGTTTACTACGAAGAAAGAATCTACTAGGCGGTGATAAAAATACATCTGGTTCTCAGATAAGCATTGGAGATATAACTATAGATCATGACCGTATGGAGGTCATACAGAATGGGAATAAACTTGTATTGGCCAAAAAAGAGTTTGAGCTCTTGTCTCTATTATTATCCGAGCCAGGAAAGGTTTTTAAAAGAGCTGATATCATGTCCAGAGTCTGGGGTGATACTGTGATTGTAGGAGATAGAACCATAGACGTGCATATAAGAAAGCTAAGAGAAAAACTAGGAAATTCTTACATCCAGACCTACAAAGGAGTCGGGTATAAATTCAATCACTAAAAGGTGTTTAGATCGATAACTGTTAATAAGATTGCCGCTCTCATAACTGCGATAGCCTTGCTTACCTATATTGTATTGCAATATCTTTTCCCACAGCTTAATCAGTTAAACATAGGTCTTAGAGTACTCTTTTACATAGCCATTACCCTAGGCTTCTTTTTTGTACTTCGGTACTTTTTAAAGGAAGCTGTTTTTCAACGTATAAATTTTCTCTATAGATTATTTATAGGTAAGGAGAAGAGCAAGATTGTAGATGAGAACTCATCTCTCGATCAGGTAAGTACTGAGCTTGCTCGTTTTGCGTTTAAAACCAAAGAGGAAATAGCCAATCTTAAAAACCTATCTGATTATAGAAAACAGTACGTAGGAAACATCTCTCATGAGTTAAAAACTCCCATATTCAGCATACAAGGATATCTACATACGCTTCTAGAAGGTGGCCTACATGATGAGTCGATAAACGAGGCATATCTTAAAAAGGCTCTAAATAATCTAGAGCGTTTGCAATTTATTGTTGATGATTTAGATACTATAAATCATTTAGAAAACAATAAAGATGCGATAAAGATAGGTACGTTCGATGTCAGAGCACAGGTAAGAAAAGTAATTGCAGAGCTAGAAAACTTGGCGGTCGATGCTGATATTAAGATGGAATATACTCGAGGAGATGGAGGACCCTTGATGGTAAGTGCAGATCAGAATAGAATGCATCAGGTATTTTATAATCTGCTTATTAATTCTCTCAAATATGGAAAGAAGGGTGGTCAGACCAAGGTGCATTTCCATAATATGAGCGATCATTATCTAGTAGAGGTTTCTGATAACGGTATAGGTATATCTGATGAGGATATTCCATATCTTTTTGATAGATTTTATAGAGTGGATCAGAGTAGATCTAGGTCGCTCGGAGGATCTGGTCTAGGACTTTCTATCGTAAAGCACGTAATAGAATCTCACAACGAAACACTCTCTGTTACTAGCGAGCTAGACAAGGGAACTAGATTTACTTTTTCTATTAAGAAAGCCTAAGAGTCTGTAGAAACAATAGCTGGAGGAAGCGTAGCAGCAGGTATGGATTGTAACTGAAATACGACATCATCTCTCACATCGTAGAATAGTGGTAAGTCTTCTTTTTTCATAGGTTTAGACGGAGGGAATATTTCTCTGAGATGATTTATCTGTCGTCCGTTTTTCCAGAATCTAAAACATACATGAGGTCCAGTCGCAAGACCTGTAGAGCCTACATAACCGATGGTCTGTCCTTGCTTTACTCTTACTCCATTTCTTATACCCTTTGCATAATTGTGCATATGTAAGTACTGGGAGGAATAAGTTTTATTATGCTTTACTTTAATATACTTTCCGTTTCCTTCCGTATACCCACGTCTAGAAATGGTGCCATCTGCTACCGCTCGTATCGGTGTACCTCGAGGTGCTGCATAATCAGTTCCTAAGTGAGCTTTTCTTCTTTTAAGTATTGGATGGAATCTGTTACGATTAAACTTAGAAGAGATTCTAGAGTACTTTACTGGTGATCTTAAAAAGGCAGATGTGTTTGCACGTCCTTCCTTATCATAAAATCCATCGTACTTATCATTTTTAAAATAAACAGAATAGAACTCTCCCTGCTCATTTTTGTAATAGGCTCCTAATATTTGACCTATAGATACCGGTCTATCTTTGATATATTTTCTTTCAAACAATAGTTTAAACTCATCGCCTTTCTGAGTATGATAGAAATCTACTGAAGAAGCAAGAGCGTCTTCCATCTTATCTATAATTCCTGGAGTCAGCCCATTTTTTATCATAGCACTCCATAAACTAGTTTCGATAACTCCAGAGGCAGTTTCTATGCAGGTTTCATAATCTACAAAACTGCGACATACATCTACAGTATCTCCAAACTCATATGTGATGTAGCTAAAGGGATTAGGCTCGTAAATAAAACAGAAAGGATTAGAACAGCTATCTTTTTTAACAAAGGTTAAATCTTTGCCGGCTCTTATCATTCGGACACTATACACATCTTTTGCCTTTAAGGCTAGGTCAGAAACAGTTGCTCCATCTATACCATAGAGGCCGAGAATATCTCCTAGAAATTGATTAGGTTTTACAGTAACCGTTTCGTAGTAATGAGTACTTTGGTCAAAGCCAAATTTTAGCTCACTTTCCAGTTTCTCTTCTACTTGCTTTACAGTTGATTTACAGGATATTCCATGGATGATTACAGACCCAAGCATAAAGAGCATAAATGCAATCATAAAATCAGAAGGTCGAAATGTGCTATGTAGGTCAGGAATTTCCTCCAATGGTGTGTAAGTTTTATAATAAGCGTCCGAAAATAAATAGAACTAACATATTTCTCAATATGTTTCTTGATTTACTTTATCCAATTTTGATACCATACCAAAAAACTATAATATGTTTATGCAATGAAGATGACATCGATTAACTGCAATGGTCAACTATTAGACCTAACTGAGCCCAAAATAATGGGAATCATTAATCTTTCTACCGATTCTTTTTATGCAGGCAGCATAGCTGAGAATAGTGAAGCTCTAATTGCCAAAGTAGCGGAGATGCAGGAATCTGGTATGAATATACTTGATATCGGAGCAGCTTCTAGTCGTCCAGGTGCTATTCCACTTTCGGCTGATGCCGAATGGAAAATTCTAGAACCCATCTTAGACAGTTTGAGAACACATGATTCACAGGTTTTGATATCCATTGATACGTATCATAAAGAGGTGATAGAAAGGGCTCTTGCTTTTAAAATAAATATTGTAAATGACATATCTGGCTTTGAAAAAAGTGAAGAGCTGATAGAATTTATTAGTGATAAAAGTCTGCCCTATATATTAATGCATAAACAGGGTGATACTAGGTCCATGCAAGACAATCCAACTTATAAGAACGTGACCCTCGATTTACTAGGCTACTTTAAAAAGAAAATATCGCTATTGCGAAAGTATAATATCGAGGATGTTATAGTTGACCCTGGTTTTGGCTTTGGTAAAACTGTAGAGCACAATTATGAGTTACTGAGAAAATTAGAGGTATTTGCTCTCTTAGAATGTCCGCTTCTCGTAGGTGTTTCCAGAAAATCTATGATATACAAAACACTAAATGTCGAGGCAAATGAGGCTCTAAATGGTACCTCTGCCTTACATATGCTTGCTCTAGCCAATGGAGCTAATATTCTAAGGGTACATGACGTAAAAGAGGCCAAAGAGTGCATTAAGCTCTTTCAAGCCTACAAAAGCAGTTAAATTGAGCTTAAATATTGGTGAAAACCCTGTAAGAAAGGACCTATTTTAGTCTTATTTTCGTTGTTTGAATATGGAAGATCAGAGGCAAAGGCTGGAATCGGATAAACCGGTTAAGAAGAAGAGGTGGTACAACTGGGTTCTCAGCATCCTCCTTTTCTTAATTCTACTCTTTGTCCTCGCCATAATTTTATTGAGATTGCCCAAAGTCCAAAACTGGGTAGTAGATAAAATGGCTGCCAAATACTCCAAAAAACTAGACACTACAGTTGATATCGGCAGTATAAATCTAAACATTACTAAAGGACTGATTCTAGAAAAATTCTACGTAGAAGGTCTAGAGGATGATACGCTGATTTATGCAGAAGAACTATCTACTGGGTTTTCCCAAAGTTTGTATTCTCTTTTCAGAAAGGAACTAGATCTTTCCTATATCTCGCTCAAGGGTGCTCAGGTAAATTTAATGAGAAGAATAGATGAGGAAGATTTTAATCTCCCTTTTTTGCTAAACAAAATGGGGTCGGATGATGAAGAAAAGAAAGGAGGCGAACCTTTTAAGTTTGTATTAGATCGGGTAGCCTTTGAGGATATTAAATTTACCTCTATGTGTGAGAACACTAATCAGAACTTCTCCATAGGAGTCGCAAATGGAGTAGTAGAAATAGAAAATATAACAGATGGCAGCAAGCCATTTCATTTTAATAAAATCTATTTCTATAAACCTTACCTAGAATATGTTTTGGGTAATGCATTGGATAAAAGCACAAATTCAAGTTCAAGTTCAAGTTCAAGCTCAAGTTCAAGTTCAAATTCAAATTCAAGCACCTCTGACACAATACTAGTTTCTGAAACAGTTCTAGATTCTACCATGTTTAAAGGTTTAGTTGTGGACGAGTTCCAAATCATAGAAGCAAGAATTAAACACAAAAATGTAGATAAACTCAATCTAGAAAAAACAGATTATTTTGATTATCAAAACCTTGACCTGGATAATGTAAATCTGCTCTTCCATGATTTAGAAGCAAATGATTTAGATGATATAAATTTTGTTTTAGATAGACTGACCTTTACCGATAAGAATAAGTTTGTGGTAGATAACATTTCCAGTTCTGAAGTTTCTATAACAGATAAGATTATAGAACTAAAAGACTTCAACTTAAAAACCCCCAACTCTGAGATTACAGATTATCTCGCCTTAAAATATACCAGCTTTGATGACTTTAAGGATTTTACTAAAAGGGTACGATTAGACGTTAATCTTACCGAGACCGATATTACCTTATCGGATTTAAATTATTTTATCCCAGACCTGACGAAGAATAACTTCTTTATTCTCAATAGAAATAGGAAACTTCATATTACAGGTAGAATCAGCAATAGGATAAATAATCTTGCAGGGAGTGACGTAAATATTTCCTTGGATGATGGAACCCTTTTCTCAGGATTTTTTAATACTCGTAATCTTACTTCTGGGTCAGAGGCCTTGCTCAATATTAAGGTAAATGAATTCTCTACTTCTGTAAATGCCATGAAGCGTATAATTCCAGATTTTAATCCACCTAGTAATTTTTATAAACTTGGAAATCTGAGATTCACGGGTAGGTTTGATGGATATGTAAAAAACTTTGTAGCCTATGGAAGTTTAGTTTCTAATCTTGGTTCGGCAGAAATGGATATCAATCTAAATGTTCAAAACGGTACTGACAATGCGGAGTACAGTGGAGAGCTGGCATTGATAAATTTTGATTTAGGAGAATGGACAGATAATAAGGACTTAGGAAGAGTAAATTTTGAGTCATTTATAGAAGATGGACGTGGACTTACTCTAGAAAATGTCTTTGCAGAGATGGACGCAAATGTGCAGACCTTTGTATATAAAAATTATACCTATAGAGATTTTACGATGGATGGCACCTTAAATAAAAGCCAGTTTGTAGGGCTCTTTAGGATTCAAGATCCAAATGCAGATTTCCTTTTCGACGGAGAGATTCTTTTGGAAAATGGAATTCCTAAGTTTGATTTTGTAGCAGATATTCAGAACCTAGATTTACAAGCCTTGAAGCTCAGTGATAAAAAATCTATTATTAAAGGTAAGGTGAGCCTAAATGCAATGGGTAAAACCCTTTATTCTGTAGATGGACAAACTCTTTTACAAGGACTCAGCTATACGGATGAAAAGGATACCTATTTTCTTGAGAGCATTTTTGTAAAATCGTTTTTGGATAATGGTGTGCGACATGTAGAATTAGAATCAGATATCGGTACTGCTGACATAGAAGGGAAGATGGATTTCAGACTGATGCTGGATGGGATTAAAAAAGTGCTCAAGGATAGTTATCCATATCATTTTAGAAATGTAAAAGTGGATCTAGAAAAAGCTCGAACCATTCAAGACTTTAAATTCGATTTTGTAATTCATGATTCTAGAAACTTCTTGTCATTAGCAGGGTTAGATGATGTAGCCGTAGAAGATTTAAAACTTAAAGGAGATATAAATACTTCCAATGATATATTAGATATCCGAGGAAATATCGCCAAACTTATATCAAAACAAGATACCATCTACAGTCTAGATTTAACTGCTCTTAATAAAACAAAACTAGGTAGTATCGTGCTGGAATCGGATTCTCTCTATTTCAGTGGACGTAAATACAATACGATAAAATTAGATACGGACTTTGCGGGAGATAGAGCAAATTTTTCAATTTCTAGTTCAGAAGTATTTGATTCTTTGCAAGCCTTGGATATAAGAGGAGTGATGACCTCTAACGATAAAGGATACACGATAGAGTTTGATGATAGTAATTTAGAGATGCTCGGTACCCAATGGAAGTTTACGGAGAACAATAAAATTCTGCTAGGTGATCGACGACTGGCTATAGATCATATGGTACTAGAAGATGTAAATGGTCATCGTTCCATACATCTAGATGATGTAAATAATAAAGGAATAATGTTATCCTTGGATAAATTTAATTTCTTGACGATTAATGGACTTATAGATTATGATAAAATAAATTTTGCAGGAGAAGGAGACGTAAGTCTTATTGTTGATAATATATATGATATTCAGAATGTCGAAGCGACTGTAAGTATTCCAGAATTAACGCTAAACGATGAGCTGTATGGAGAGGTCTCTGTAAAGGCTCTGAAGCAAAAAACTGGAGACTATCAGGTAGATGTAGGGATAGTAGGAGAGAAGATGAATCTTGCACTTAAAGCTTTTATAGATGAGGAAACCCAAGAAGTAAAAGGGAAATTTATTACTCGTGATGTGCCCTTTGATTTATTCCAGATGATTATTCCAGATGGAATTTCAGAAGTAGAAGGAGGCATGAATACTAATATAGATTTATATGGTAATCTATCCGACCTCAAAATGGAAGGAGAACTAAGAGTGATGAATGGTGCCATAAAAGTAGATTATGTAGGAGAGAAGTACTTTACACATAACCAGCCGATAAGAGTAACACATGATACCATCGATTTTAATGATGGAATTATTACAGATCATGAAGGAAACGAAGCCGAGATACAGGGAGTGATGACCCATTCTTTTATTAAAGACTTTATTATGGACGTCTCTCTAGTGGGATCGGATATAATTATTCTCAATACTGAAGAGGCTGGTAACCCATACTACTATGGAAAAGGAAAAGGTGAAGCAACTGTAAAGTTTACAGGTCCATTTAGCAATGCCGATATGGTTATAAATGCAACCACTGGTGCAGAAACTATAATAAACATACCTGTAAAGTATTATGAAACGGGGTATGAGGAGAGTTTTATAACCTTTGTAAATCAAGAAGATCTGCTCAATAAAGCCAATCATGAATCAAGAGAAAGTTTCAGAATAGAGGGACTCGATGTAGAAATGAATATTACCATTACTCCTAAATCTCAGCTCAATATAATTTTTGACAAACAATTAAATGATGTGCTCAGAGGTCGAGGAACAGGTGATGTGCAGGTTTACATTACACGTGAGGGCGAATTTCAGGCCTATGGAGATTTTGAGATAGAAAGCGGTTCTTATAATTTGACCATTTATGATTTTGCCAATAAAGGTTTTAATATTAGAAAAGGAGGAACCATCAGATGGACTGGTGATCCTATAAATACGAATCTAGACATCTCTGCCGATTACGAAGATTTAAGATCTAATCTAAATATATTTCTAGCAGAATTTTTAGATGAAAATCTATCCTCTCCGATAGCACTTGCAGAAGCAAGAAGAAAAAAGCAAGTAGACCTCCTCATGCATATTGGTGGAACCTTGTATGAGCCAGATATAGATTTTGACATTGAGTTTCCAGATATAGAATCTGCCGAACTAAAGTCCTATGTAGACTCTAAGATGAGATCTTTACGTACAAATCCTAATTCATTAAATGATCAGGTGGCAGGTCTTATTGCCTTTAACACCTTCTTACCTTCTACCAATAATCAGAGATTAAATGTATATACTGGAACAACAGTCTTGCAAACGGCTACCAATACCCTTAGTGAAATGATTTCAAATCACTTTTCTTATCTAATCACTAATTTTGTAAATGAAGCGATCGGAGATAATAGTATTTTTAGTTCTATAGATGTAGAACTCGGCCTCAATCAAAATAATGATTTAGCTGATGCGGAAAGTGGAGTGTTTGATCTCTTCGATCCAGATGAGATTGAGTCTTATCTAAATGCACGATTTAAGTTTTTGGACGAGAAGTTTTCTCTCAGAGTAGGAGGGAATTATATCCGACGAGGTAGCTTTTTGGATTCACCAGATATTCTAGATGATACAGCCCTTATCGGAGACGTAGCTATAGAGTATGACATCACAAAAGACAGAGCTCTTAAGCTTAGGTTTTACAATCGATTTGATAGGGATGAGCAGTCTGGGAATCCTAAAAACAAGTCAGGCTTAGGACTGAGTTATCGTACAGAATTTGGTTCCTTAACTGACTTTAAGAAAAATATTCTAGCTCGTACTCGCGAGCTGAATCAGGAGCAAGGAATAGAGTAGACCTTGTAAGAATCGAGAACTTATTAGCTATACAACTTATGCCTCAGATAATGATCTGCGAGAGTAATAGCTGCCATAGCCTCTACTATCGGTACTGCCCTAGGAACTACACATGGATCATGTCTGCCTTTTCCGTTTATGGTTACAGTGTCATTATTCTCATTTAAGCTTTCCTGGTCTCTTATAAGTGTAGCCACTGGTTTAAAGGCTACATTAAAGTCTATATCCATTCCATTAGATATACCACCTTGGATTCCTCCAGAATGATTACTGGAAGTGATTACTTTATTATCTGAGTCAGTGGTGAAAGAATCATTATGCTCACTACCTCTCATCGTAATACCACTAAATCCAGAACCATATTCAAAACCCTTGGCAGCATTTATAGACAACATTGCCTTGGCCAGGTCAGCATGTAATTTATCAAATACTGGTTCGCCGAGTCCGATTGGACAGCCTGAGATTTTACAACTTACTTTTCCACCTATGGTATCACCTTCTTTTTTTATGTCTGCAATAAGAGCAATCATTGTCTCAGCAATAACTGGGTCGGGACATCGTACTATATTGCTTTCAGCTTGACTGATATCCAGATTATTATAATCTTCTATAGTGATATTACCCACCTGACTCACATAGGCTCGAATCGAAATTCCTTCAGTAGCTAGTATCATTTTGGCGAAAGCCCCAGCAGCTACTCGAGCAGCTGTCTCTCTTGCTGAAGATCGTCCTCCTCCTCGATAATCCCGAGTACCATATTTCTGAGTATAAGTATAGTCCGCATGTGATGGTCGATATTTATCCTTTATATGGCTGTAATCTTTACTTTTTTGGTCTTTATTAGGGATAAATATGGAAATAGGAGTTCCAGTAGTTTTTCCCTCAAATACTCCAGATTGTATCACAAAAGCCTCGTCTTCCTTACGCTGAGTAACGATTTTTGATTGTCCCGGCCTTCTTCTCTGTAGGTCTTTATTAATCAATTCCATGTCCACAACGATACCGCTCGGACAACCATCTATAGTTACTCCTATGCCAGTACCATGCGACTCTCCATAGGTCGTAATTCTAAAAACCTGTCCGTAACTATTTCCAGCCATAATCTAAAATCTACAACAAATTTACTATTCTCCATATTTCTAAACACAGAGACCTGATTTGGGTTATATATTTGTACTCTGAAACCATGAAGTTTTTACCAGCAGATAGTATAGAGAAATTAGAGTTTGATAAGATTGTCCACCTTCTTATGGAGTTCTGTAAAGGCGAGGAGGCTAGGAATCGTATCCATGTATTGCAGCCATCTAGCGATTATTCCTGGATTACAACAGAATTAAATCTTACAGCTGAGCTCAAAAAAGCCAAAGAGCTAAATGAGCAACTTCCTGTGTATCCCTATGATGCCATTTCTCAAGAAGTAGAACTCCTAAAGACCAATGGGTATGTCCTCGAGATAGAAGGGATCCTGAAGTTGCAGCGATCTTTACTTGCAGTAAATGATCTTGCAGAATATTTTACTCCTAAGCGTAAGGCTCTAATGCCAGCACTTACTCACATAGCCGCTGAGATTTATGATTTATCGGCTGTCGCCAAATCTATAGAACGCATCTTCGATAGAGATGGAAGTATAAAACAAAATGCGTCTCCTGAGCTCAGTCGTATTTTTAAAGCTATAAAATCCAAGTCCATAAGCCTAGACAGTGTCTTTAGAGATTTGGCAAACGATTATAAAAAGAAAGGCTGGCTGGCTGATAATGTAGAAACCCTTCGTAACGGTCGGAGAGTACTCAGTGTAACTTCTGAGAATAAGAGAAAAATACGTGGTATCATACACGACGAGTCTGCAACTGGTAAAACTGCCTTTGTAGAACCAGAGAGAGTTATAGAAATAAACAACGATCTTTTCGATTTAGAAAATGAAAAGATAAAAGAGGTTTATAAATTGATAAAAGTACTCTGTGATCAGATGCGTCCGCTTAGAGATGAGATCCGAGCCAATCATGAAATTCTTATCAACTTCGATCTTATAAATGCTAAGGCTGCTTTTGCGATTAAGCTAGAGGCCAGATTGCCAAAAATAAAAGCTGAACCAAACTTTGGATATAAGATAGCTTACCATCCTCTCCTGAAATGGATGAACGATGAGCAGAAAAAGAAGACAGTTCCTTTTGACCTAGAGCTACATGGTAAGAATAGAATACTAGTAATAAGCGGACCCAATGCTGGAGGTAAATCAGTAACCATGAAAGCGGTCGGTCTTCTACAGATGATGCTGCAGAGTGGAATGCTCATCCCAGTGGATGAAAATAGTGAAATAGGGATATTTAAAAGTTTGTATTGTGACATCGGTGATCAGCAGTCTATAGAAGACGACCTCAGTACCTATAGCTCACGACTGACCAATATGAAAAACTTTATCAATAAATCAGATCGGGATAGTCTGGTATTGATTGATGAGTTCGGCTCCGGTACGGATCCTAAAATCGGAGGAGCTTTGGCGGAAGCCTTGCTCAGAGAGTTTAATTATAAGAAGGTTTTTGGAGTGATAACTACTCACTATAGCAACATAAAGCTCTTTGCCTTTAAGACCAAAGGGATAGTAAATGCTTCTATGCTGTTTGATAAAAATGCACTGGTTCCTACCTATCAGCTTAAGGTGGGAAAACCTGGAAGTTCCTTTGCCTATGAGATTGCTAAGAAGATAGGTCTTCATAAAAAGGTCATGGATTATGCTCGTCATAAAACAGGTAAGAATGAGAAGGCCATAGATGACCTTCTGATAAATCTGCAGAATGATAAGCAGACTCTAGAAAAAAGAATCGATGAGCTAGAGCAAAAAGAAAAAACCTTACAACGACTCATAAAAAACTATGAGGAAATGTATGGTCAGCTAGAGTTCAGTAGAAAGAAATTAAAACTAGAGCTCAAGGCAAAAGACCTCCAACGGTCACAAGAGGAAGGAAAAGCTCTTCAAGCACTTATGAAAGAACTCCGAGAAAAGGAGAGTCTAAAAGAAGTTCAGGAAAAAGTAAAAGAAAGAAAGCAAGAAAAGAAAAGTCTCAAGGAAGAAATCGTAGAACTTAAAGAAGAAGTTTATTATAAAGACAGCTACGACATCAATGAGTTCACTATAGGTGGCTATGCAAAGCTCAGAGAGGGAGGAACAGTGGGTAAAATTGTAGATATTAAAGGAAAGAAAATAGAAATCGCCATGGGACTCATGCAGATGATTCTAAATTCCAAAGAACTGATACCGACTGGAGAACCCATAGAGATGAATTCAAAAAAATCAGTAAAAACAGATATCGAGTTTAAACATGGCTTTGAATCCAAGCTAGATATAAGGGGATATACACTTACCGATGGGATGGACTTTGTTCAAGAGTTTATCGATACTGCTCTAATCCAGAATGTCTCACAGCTCACCATTGTGCATGGTGTAGGAACTGGGAAACTCAGACAAGCGGTCCACAGAAAACTAAAGGAATATGACAACATAAAGAAGATCTGGCATCCTGAAGAGGAGTTTGGAGGTCAGTCGATTACTTATGTTAGTTTGTAAAAAAATGGATATCATTATATTAAATGTTCTTACTTTGGGTTGCAGAATTTAAGTATATAAATAATAGCCTTTGATACTATATAAGCATTTAGCTCTTCGTCTTTCTATCTATATACTTGTGTTATTATTTCTTAGCTCTTGCTCTAGTAAAGACACACTACTTCCAGTCGTACATACAGATTTCTGCTCCAGTATACATCAAAATAATAACACCACACTTTCTAAAGAACTAGAAGAATACAAAGAACTCATGCAATCTAAAACAGGAGTCTATGTCCAAGAATATGGAAACGGATCCATGGTTGCTAGAGCATGGTTATGTGAGCATGCAGAGAAAACAATCGATATACAATACTTTATTTTCTCTACTGATAATGTAGGACTGATAGCTTGCGACTATCTAGTAAGGGCTGCCGATAGAGGTGTAAAGGTAAGATTGATCGTTGATGATATAATGGTTGATTCAGAATTAGAAGATATTTTGAGCTTTGCTTCTCATGAAAATATAGAGCTAAAAATTTATAACCCAGGAATGCAGATCGGTAAGAATATTTTCAACAAGGTCCATAAACTTGCAACGGATTTTCGTTCTGCAAATCAAAGGATGCATAATAAAACCTTTATAGTAGATGGCAAGGTAGTAATAACAGGAGGTCGGAATATCGCTGACGAATATTTTGACTATGATCATCAGTATAACTTTAGAGATCGAGATGTATTGTTAATAGGAAAAGAATCAGAAAAGGTTAATTCTTCTTTTGAGAAATTCTGGGCAAGCCCTCTAAGTGTAGATGTGTTCAATCTTGTGAAGAGAGATGGGTTGATTAGTTCTGACGAAAATCGATATGATAGATTACATCAGTATGCCTGTAATCCTGATAATTTCTGGCCTCAGATAAGAGAACAGATTGAAAACTTGCCATCTACATTTAAAACAATTGAAAGCTCAGGTAACCTAGTATGGTTAGATGAGGTAGAATTTATTTCAGATTTGCCTGGAAAAAATAAAGAAACAACCGGACTAGGAGGAGGTGGAATTTCCACTTCAGCACTTATTCAACTGATTCAGAAAGCTGAGTCTTCTATAGATATTCAGTCTCCATATTTCATTACTACTGATCTCACTAAGAATCTCTTTAGAGCCGCCATAGATCGAGGTGTGAAAATTAGGGTTCTTACTAACAGTCTTGCCTCGACAGATAATGTAGAAGCCTTCAGTAGTTATCAGACCGATAGAAATGAACTCTTAGAATTGGGTATCGAGATTTATGAATTTCGCCCAGATGCGGCTATCCGTACAGAAATTATGACAGGTGCTCTGCATAAGGAATCTGATCATAAGCCCATTTTTGGTCATCATGCTAAGTCTATGGTTGTCGATAAGTGTATAACGATAATCGGGACTTTTAACTTAGATCCTCGTAGTGCAAACCTCAATACAGAATGCATCGTAGTACTAGATTCTGAAGTTGTTTCAGAAAAAGTGCTGGCTGGTTTTAATGAAGAGTTTATGCCAGAAAACTCATGGAAAATATCAAAAGATTTTAATCCAGATTCTGAAGTGAGTAAATACAAACGATTAAAAACTTGGACGAGGAAAATACTGCCTAAAGGAATATTGTAAGAACTATGAAAAGTACCATTTCTACTGACCTTATAATTATAGGTGCTGGTTTGACAGGTCTAACTTTGGCAAGCCATTTAAAAGAAAAGAATGTTGATTTTAAAATTCTGGAATCTAGATCTAGAGTAGGTGGACGGATTTTTACTGAAGGATACACTCAAAATAAACCAATAGAATTAGGAGCTACTTGGCTAGGTAAACAGCATAAACACCTGCTTTCTTTCCTTGATAAGAAAGGAATAGAAGTATTTCCTCAAGAGTTTGGAGATAAGGCTTACTTTGAACCTATCTCCACAAGTCCACCTTATCTAGCATCCATTCCTCCTAATCCTCAACCATCCTATCGCATTAAAGGCGGAACAGCTTCTCTTATTAGGTGTTTGGCTGATGAGTTGAACGAGGAACAGATAGGTCTGTCAGAACCTGTTGTATCATTAAAATTTAAAAAGAATAGCGTAGAAGTACAATCTGAAAAAGAATTGTATTTAGCTAAAAGGGTAATCTCAACTCTGCCTCCAAATTTGTTAGTAAACCGCATTGGCTTTGAGCCTGAACTTTCTAAGGAATTTTTGGCTATAGCCAAAACTACGCATACGTGGATGGGAGAATCAATAAAGATAGCACTGAGCTTCAAGGAGCCTTTCTGGAGGGCAAGTACTAATTCAGGAACAGTGCTTAGTAATGTAGGTCCTATAAGTGAGTTCTATGATCATTGTAATTATGAGCAATCCTTCTTTGCGTTGAAAGGATTTTTTGATAGTAGATATTTTTCAATATCGAAAGAAGAGAGACTGGAAAAGGTGTTAATGCAATTGAGAAAATATTATGATGCTGAGATTGACAATTATATAGATTACTATGAGAAAGTTTGGAGAAATGAATTAGATACATTTTATCCCTATACAGATCACGTGCTTCCTCATCAAAATAATGGTCATGCTGCCTTTCATACAAGCTACTATAATGGAAAACTGATTATTGCCGGCAGTGAGACTTCGTCGGTATTTCCAGGGTATATGGAAGGAGCGATTTATAGTGCAATGTCTACAATGAAAATTTTAGATCATAAAAATGACTCATAGGTGTTTAATAAAATAGATCATATTGTTTACTGTGTTTATGATTTAGAAGAAAGTATCGATTACTTTGAAAATGAGTTTGGCATTAAGCCTATCTACGGAGGTAGGCACTTAAAGCACGGTACTAAAAATGCTTTAATAAACCTAGGAGATCAATGCTATTTAGAATTACTGACTATTGATAAAAGCAATGAAGCAGTAACTAAGAAAAGATGGATGGGTATAGACTTATTGACTCAGAATAAGATAACTCGATGGGCAATGACTTCTCAGGATCTAATTAATGATAAAGAGTTCTTAACCAATTATAATACTGAAATGGGAGAACTAAGTACTGGTTCTAGGATGCGACCTGATTCTAAGGAACTGAGATGGGAAATGACCTTGCCACTATCTCAGCCAGAAGTAGAACTAGTCCCCTTTCTTATAAACTGGTCTCAAAGTGAGTCTCATCCCACTGACGGATTGTCCGTACAAGGACGATTACTAGAATTGAGATTTACTCATCCTAATCCTGCTAGTTTAGAATCGTATTTTGCACAACTTGAAATCGATATTAAAATTAATACCGGAAAACAACCATCTATAAATGCAATCATACAAGGTCCCAACGGAAATTTTGAAATTTAATCAAATTATAGGACTGCTATTTCTAACGCTACTAGTTCTAAGTTGTCTATCATGTAATAACCGTCTAAATGAGACTAATCAATCGATGACTCCAGGTCAAAAGTTATTGAGCAAAGCTGTACAGGCTCATGGAGGTAAGAAATATGATAAAGCTCATTATAGTTTTGTTTTTAGGAAAAAGAATTACGTTTTTAAAAATGATGGTCAGAAATATCACTATCAGCTTACTAGTCAAAGAAATAATACAACTAGGGTAGACGTTCTTAGCAATGATGGTTTTAGTAGAACGGAGAATGGAAAAGTATTAGATATTTCTGCAAAGGATCAGGCTAGATTTGGAAATGGATTGAACTCAGTTATCTACTTTGCAACTCTGCCTCATAAGCTTCAGGATAAGGCAGTTAATAAAAAGCATGTAGGAACTAAGAAGATAAAAGGAATTAATTATGAAGTCCTAGAAGTTAGTTTTAATGAAGATGGAGGTGGAGTAGACCACGAAGACATCTATTACTATTGGATAAATGCTGAGACTCATCTTATAGATTTTCTAGCTTACAATTATAAAGTAAACGGAGGAGGAGTCAGATTTAGAAGTGCTTACAATACAAGAAGGGTAGACGGCATTGTTTTTCAGGACTATATAAATTATAAAGCAAATGTAGGTACGCCTCTTGCTGATCTACCAGGCTTATGGGAAGCTGAAAGATTAAAGGAGCTGTCTAGGATAGTGACAGAAGATGTCAAGAGTTTGTAATTTTAAATAGATTTAAATAATGTTAGAAGGATGGAAAATACAAATAGCAAATGGTCGGCTTTTTTAATTGGTCTCGAAACAGCTTCTTTTCTTGGTGGGATATTTCTTCTTGTTCAGAAGGAGTACTACTCAGGAGTGTCAAGTGTTATGGTTGGCTTATGGTTACTAGTGACCAATCTTAATGTGGCTAAGTCAAAATAAAGCTATGGACAACTGGTATAATTGAGTATAAGAATTATTTATAAATTAAACCAGTTGACCATAGTCACATCATGTAGAACGGAATTTTCTTCTTCGAATATTTTTATCTTTTAATTTTTACAAACCGACGAGCAAGTATCTCTTTTCCATTATCGATTGTAAGCTCATAACCATTATTACCTAGATCAGAGATATTTAATCTTTCTGTATAAATAGCCTCTTTTTTATCTCTTGTCCATTTTAATATTTCTTTTCCATCTACTGAGAATACTCTAATTTTTACCTGTCCTTTCCATTCGTTTTCAAACGAAAGATTCAAATAATCACCTACAGGATTAGGGAAAACTTTTAAAATTAAGTTCTTATTAAAATCAGGATTATTAGTGCTAGACGATCCTTGGAATTCAAATGCTCCTGCATCTACATCACCTATTCTAGAATTTCCTTCGAGGTCTAATGATGGAGCTCCATTACTCACTCCAGCATTTACGGCAGGACTTTCTGCAGTAAGATGATAATCAGATTGCGAGTCGACAAAAAACATATCATCAATGTTTCGTTGATCTTCTACATTGATAAAAATATCTTCTGTGGTCAAATCACTACTTAGATTCCCACCCATAGAATTAATAGTCGGTGTTCCTGCTTCCACTTCATAATCGCTAGAACCTGGATTGAAGAGAATAGAGTTTTGAATATTGACAATCATCTCGCTGTTTAGAGAATCAGTAAATGTTGCAATTCCACCTCCTATAGGTGCAAAGTTATTTGCTATGGTTGCATTGGAGATATTTAATGTCCTAGAAACATTATCTCCAGCTACATTTAAAGAAAGTGCTCCTCCTGCTACTCCCATTAAATTAAAATTATTAGTAGCGAGAAGGTTCTCAATTGTTCCATTTACATTCAATAAATTTATACCTCCAGCTTGAGTAATTGCTCTGTTGCCCATGAAGCGAGAGTCATTAAGAGTTAGTCTAAGGGTCCCCAAAGAATCTATAGTCTCAGCTACAAATAACCCTCCGCCAAAATCTGCTTCATTTTCAAGAAAACTACATCTGGTAATATTATGGGTTCCAGAATTAGAGATTCTTATTCCTCCACCATTAGACATGGCTATATTTTCTGTAAACGTACAGTCCGTTGCGTTTATATCAGTTAGGTCACTTTGCACGGATATAGCTCCTCCAAAACTTGCTCTATTAAGATCGAATGAAACATTGCTCAAATTAGCTACTGCTCCAAATCCTATAATAAGAGCACCACCACTAGTCGCTACAGAATTTTCTGTAAAGGTGCAAGAGTCTATGTTGTATATTGTATTTGCTCCATAACAAGTAAAGGCTCCTCCGAAGGTTCCAGAACCGCCTGTAAAATCAGTGCCATTATAATTTATACGTGTATTGTCTCCTGTATTAAAATTAGAAGACCCGTTATTTGCAATATTACCTGTAAACACAGAAGCGTTTATATCATAGGATGCAGAAAAACTATAAATACATCCACCTCCAAAATCACCTGCTCTATTATCTTCAAAAACGCAGTTTTCAAAGGAAGCAGAAACGAGGTCGACATCTTCTATTTCTCTTCCATCTATATACATGACTCCTCCGTTGCCTCCGACATTCTCCATAAATGTGCAAGTGTCAAAAGTCAATCCTAAGTTATTCCATGAAAATACAGCTCCTCCAAATCCTGTTGCACTTATGGTTTCATTATTTATAAAATTAGAATTCTCTATCTGGACATTTGTACATCTCAGAGGGTAAAGTGCTCCTCTTGTGGTTTCGTTATCAGAAAACATGCAGTCAGATATTCTAATGTTTGAGAGTGACTCTAAAAAGATGCCTGCAGATTGTGATGAACTATTGTTTTCTGAAAAAGTACATTTGCTAAAACTTGAATTATTTCCTCCTCCTGCATTAGGAGAAATAAAGACTCCCGCTCCACCTCTAGCAAAATTTTGAGAGAAATTGCAGTTGCTAATATTAATAGTGCTGTATGCAAAAATTCCACCACCTCTCCAGTCTATCTCGTCTTGGTCAGGATCGTCACCAGTGTGTCCAGAAACTATACTAAATCCATCTATGAGAACTGGAGTAGTAATTAGGCTGTCGACAAAAACAACATGTCGTACATTGTCTACACGGTTTTCTACAAAATTATTTTCGATATCATTGTTGGCAATATCGCCACTTAGGATTGTAGGATTTGCTTCTATATCACGTTCTTCGAAAGTGGATTCTGTTCCATTAAAACCACCATAAACGTCTATGCCCGAATTTATAATAAATGCTAGTGATCCATTTAATAAACCTGAGGGTAGATAGGTGCCTTGAGCAACCCAGACCTCACCTGAGGTCGTAGTTTCTAGTGCAAAGCTCAAATCCACATATGCGTTTTCCCATGAGCTGCCATCGTTCATTCCAGTGGCATTGTTGTTTACAAAAGTTTGTGAATAAGATTGTTGAAAGGAAATTGTTAATAGGAGAGTAATTAAAAAACTTAGTGTGTTGAGATTGGTTTTCATAAATGATTTGTTTTGTTACTTCATTTAAAATAACATTTTATGTATGAAATATTAAATAAGATTGCATGCAGTAATCTAAAAAGACATTTTGAAAGTAAATGATTAAGAGGATTCTTGAGAGAATGTTTAGATAGTCTCGTTAGGTTTACGTAAAAGCAGTTGACTTTTTAAAGCTAATAATTTGAAGAATTCTCTTTTTAAAATGCTTCGGCAATCTTGAGATAGAAATTGCTTTTATTCTGTCCGATTCCATAGTCCAGTCTTAGATTTAGATTTTCTTCAGGGTCCACTAAGAATCTAAGACCCAGACCTACAGAAGGTCTAATGTAATCTGTTTCTAACTGACCTAGCGTAGGTGCCACTCCTCCTAATCCAGCAAAGGCTACCACACCCCAAAGTCGACTCAACTTCTGTCGCCATTCTACCTGTCCTGCAATTAGATTATTTTCCGTGTATCGTCCTTCAAAGTACCCTCTCATTATTTGATCTCCTCCTAGACGGCCTAGCTCTAGCAATGGAGTGTTACCATTACTAAACAATCCCACCATATGGAATGCCAAAATACTCCAGGCATTTTTAGTAATCGGGAGATAATATCTAGCATCCATTCTTGTCAATTTGAAATTATGAGTGCCGCTTATGATGTCATCATAGTATCCTTGTGTAAATTCTAGGTACAGCCCTTTATTGGCATTGAGTACATTATCTCGACTGTCGTAGATAATTGCAAACTGAGCACCAACAGAGGTGGAACCTTCTGATCCAGACTGTTCAGAAAGGTCTAGTAATCCTTCTGGTTCAGCTTCTACACCTCCTATTCTATTGTATCGCGGACCGGCTCCTATAAATAGATTTGGTATTAAGATGTTTTTTAAAAATATCGGTTCTATTAATACCTGGTTATAAGCAAATTCTTCTTCATTAGAATTGGGAGTATTTTGGCCTACGCCAAAATATAAACTAGGAAACGATTGAATACTTACATTGCCCGATAAGCGATAACGCTCTTGCGGAAAGAAGATGTCAAAGCCAGAAAAGAAAAGATACTTGTTCTCTATGGTGTATTGAACAGTCAGTGGAATGTTAGAAGTCCTCGTGTGTTCATCTGAGCCCTTGGGTTTAAACAATCCTTTCATTCCTAGACCGAAACTTAAATTAGTCTCAGGAGCAAAGGATATAACTGGCGTAAAAATAGCCTTAGAAGGATATAGCGAACTGTCTTTTGCAACCGCCTTCTTATTAGGATGTACCGTTAAAAGCTCTATCAGTTTTTCTAGCTTCTGTGCATGTGCAAAACCAGGTAGCAAAAGCACTAAAAATACTATAATAAAGAATGGTTTGTACTTCATATATTCTAGACTGCAAGTAAAAGAGAATCTGAGAGATTACCTATAAATTACATGACATTTGAGGATATCTATAGTATAATTAACACTTGAAATAGATGGATTTAAGATAGAGCTATAGCTGGCTTGTAGGAAATCAAAAAAGTAAAAAGATGAATTATAATCCTAATCATACTTCCTTCCTGAACGATCTATAAAATTACTGTTGGCCTGCTGGGTACCCATCATGACGATCTCTTGGATGTTTACGTGCTTTGGTTGAGTAGCTAGAAAGTAGACTACCTTTCCTACATCTTTAGATTTTAATGGATTAAAGTCATTATAGATTTCTGCTCTTTTTTCGTCTCCATGGAATCGTACCTTGGCAAACTCTGTTTCTTCTACGTGTCCTGGAGATACCTGACTGACTCGTATACCAGTTTTATGTAAATCGATACGCATAGCTCTACTGAGAGCTTCTACAGCATGCTTTGATGCACAGTAGACATTTCCATTAGGATAGACATCGTGGCCTGCTGTCGAGCAGGTATTTATGATATGGCCCTTTTTATTTTTAATCATCAATGGAGCAATCAGACGAGTCATGTATAGCAAGCCCTTTACATTAGTATCTATCATGGTTTCCCAGTCTTCTATCTTTCCTTCTTGGATAGGGTCGTAACCGCTTGCTAGTCCAGCATTATTAAAAAGGATGTCTATCTGTTTCCATTCTTTAGGTAGACTATTTATGGCTTTCTCACATTCTTCAAACTTTCTAATATCGTAGTTCAGAGTTTTTACCTCGACTCCATATTTAGATTTAAAAGTTGCCTTGAGTTCGTCTAAACGTTTTTTTCTACGTCCAGTAAGGATTAAGTTGTAACCATTTTTTGCAAATCTTTTGGCTGTAGCCAATCCGATTCCAGATGTAGCTCCGGTAATTAGTATCGTACGTTTTGTAGTTTTCTTAAGTCCTTTACTCATTAGATAATTCCTTTATTATTTCCTCAAACTCTTTTTTAAATCCTGCAAACTTAGAAGTGGCTGGACCATTAAAACCAGTGTGTATTTTTCTAATCTTATCCTCCTTATCTACAAAAAGTAGAGTAGGCCATGAGATGATTTTGTCGAGCATAGTAAACTTCTCTGTTGCAAGGCTCTTACTTGCATATCCACCATATAGTACTTCAAAATCTACCTCCATCTTTTCCTTATACTTCTTTAGAACCTCAATACATTTCTCTTCTGACTTATACCTCTCAAAACCTATGGCAATCATTTCTACCTGATCATTAGGATTAGCCTTAAAGTATTCCTTTAAGAAGTTCATCTCATCTCGGCAGTTGGGACACCAGGTACCCATAATCATGACCAGTTTTACCTTGTCTGTATAAGCAGCATCTTTAAGAGAGACTTGCTTTCCTTCCGTATTTACAAAACTAAAATCTAAATCAGGTTTTGCATTTTCCACTTTAGTGAGATTAAAGGCATTTGTGAGCATCGCATCCTCTGATTTAGTAGCTATCCAGTTGGAGGTATAGTGCTTACCAGATCTAAAGGAACCGACCAGTGATTTGTCCTCTAGTTGCTTAGCTTCAAAAAGAAAAGCATGCGATCCATCAAAGCAACTGAGAAAAGCTTTGTTGTTATATACGATACCATCTAGAAAACGATAGTCACCTGTCTCCGTTAGAAAGGTTCCACTTATCTGATTTCCGTTCTGTACAAATTCTCCGATAGCAGGATATTCATCATCTGTACCAGCTTCAAATTTTACATCCCAGTTTCCAGATAAATCTACCTCAGCCTGTTTTCCGAAATTAGAAAAACGATGAGCTTCTCCGTGGAAGGCGATAAACGGTATCGCATAATTGTCCTTATAGTTTACGTGCCAGTTGCCTTCTATAACTCCATCTTCATAGATGCCTTGTATGTACGTGTCATAGACTGGAAAATCGATGATTATAGTGTCTTTTGCCGTAGAGCGATCTATTCCATACTTGATGTCTTTTACCTTTATTTTCTCTTCGCCATTTATGATATTAATGTGGAACTCTTGCTCACTATCATAAACTACCTCAAACTGGAATGGCAACTCTCCTTTATAATCAAACTCTTTTTTATACTCCACCTCATCCATAGGTCTAGTAAGTGAGATTGGATTATTATCCAATTTTAGAACGGCTCTCCATTGTCCAGGCGGAAGTTTAGAAAACTTATTAGGAACTTCTACACAACTGGAGAAGCAAAGAGCTGCTATAAAGAGAATTAGATACTTATGCATTATTTAGATTTATCTCCGACAAAATGATCTTCTTTGCGTTTAAACAAAACATTGAAGGTGGTTAGACTACCATATATACGAGTAATGTACTGCTGTAGGTTTACCTTTTCTTCATCAGTGAGTTTAGAAGAGTTTATACGTTGTTCCATAACCCTTATACGATCTCTAACCATTACGATTTTATGAAAAAAAGAATCGATGGTCATTTCCTTATCTTTCAATCCGGAGTCTCCCGGCTTTAGAATCAATTTTCCATCTCTCCATTTGTCTCCCAGTTCAACTGTTTGATGCACTGCATTATAACTTTTTAGAATCTTTACAAGGGCTTCCTCCGCTTCGGTAAATGAAACGGCTTCCGTATGTGGTATAGCCTCGATTACTTCCCAGCTAGAATATTCTTTGCCGACAGGCTTAATCCCGAACTGCATAAAACAAACCTGATATGCAGCCACATCGATTTCGACTATAGCTCCTTGACCGAAGGCTGGATGATTTACTCTAGAACCTATTCCTAATATGCTCATGATTTTATACTTAAGTGATAAATAATTTAGATGAAGTATTGTTTACTAATACACCATGAAAATACTACAGAAATAACACATTAGAATAATTTATATATGATTATTTCTAATTCTAAAAACATCTTAAATAAATGTTTTAGTTTTCAATAGCTTGATAATTATCGTCCCAGTCTTTCTTCTTAGGAATTCCGAGCTTGCCTATAGACTTAGCGACAATCATACTCACAGTTGCATCTCCGGTTACATTTATAGTAGTTCTACACATATCCAAAGGTCTATCCACAGCAAATATCATAGCTAAACCTACCGCCAATTTATCCCCCGGAAGCCCAATAGCTTCCAAAACAATAACGAGCATAACCATACCAGCTCCTGGAACTGCTGCTGATCCTATAGAGGCTAGAGTTGCAGTAAGAATTATAGTAAGTTGATCGCTAAAAGTAAGCTCAAAGGCAAGGGCTTGACATATAAATACAGCTGCCACAGCTTGATATAAACTGGTTCCATCCATATTTATAGTAGCTCCGACTGGACATACAAAACTCGCTACTTCTTTTTCTACTCCTAGATGCTCCTCAACTCTTTCCATAGTAACAGGAAGCGTAGCTGCACTCGAGCTCGTAGAAAAGGCTAAAAGCTGTGCAGGACTTATTCCTTTTAAGAAAAAGGCCGGAGACTTTCCTGTATATGCTCTAACTGTCAATACATAAAGGGCAACCATGAGTAGTAATCCGAGCACCACTGTCATCGCATACATAAATAATGCATTAAACAATTCTGGATTAGAAGTCTCTACTACTAGGGAAGCAAGAAGTGCAAACACTGCATATGGAGCAGTAAGCATAATCAGGTCTACCATTTTTAAGACCACTTCATTAAGACCATTAAAGAGGTCCGTAATCGGTTTTCTTTGCTCTACTCGTACAAGAAGAATACTTATTCCAAAAAATATGGCAAAGAATATCACCTGCAACATACTGCCGTTATTAGAAGCTGCTGCAAAAAAGTTCTGAGGGACCATGTCTACTACAAACTGCAGTGGACCTTTTACTTGCTGAGATTGAGCAGCTGTAACTCTAGTCGTAGCATCTGCTGAGTACGCTGAGGTTAGCTCTTTTAAAGTTTCCGGACTTAGAGATCCTCCAGGATTTAATACGTTAACTAGAAGAAGTCCGATACTAATCGCTACTACTGTAGTTAGTATATAAATGGCGATAGTCCTCAGTCCAATTTTTGAAAACTTAGAAATATCTTTTAAATCACTAATTCCTTTTACAAGCGATACAATGATAAGTGGTATAGCAATAAGCTTAAGTAACTTTATAAAGATGGTTCCTATGGGCTTTATCCAATCTTTTACAAAATCCGAACCCCAACTGACGTTCGACATCAGTAGTCCAAAAAGAACTCCTAGTACCATTCCGATTAGAATTTTCCAGTGTAAGGCCATCTTGCTCATATCATTGCATTTGCCTCCCAAAATAGGAATATTCTTCTATACTGTTAACTTAATAAAGGCACTATAGAATTTTGATGGCTCTCGTCATTTCTCTTTTTCCATGAGGACCAGGAATAGAGTCTAGTTTAAAACCTACGGCTTTGAGTGTTCTTTTAAACGATCCCTTGGCACAGTAGGTAACTAGGATGCCATTGTCATTTAAGATAGAGTAGAGCTTATGCATTATGGTATCATCCCATAGCTCCGGTTGTGAGTTAGGTGCAAAGGCATCAAAATAGATTACATCTACTTTTTGAGGCAGTTTCTCCTCCTTAAGATTGCCTATGATTTTCGTAAACCTAAAGTGTTCAGAAAGTTTTACTTCCTCTCTACTAGGACTCTTATGCATTTGCTCGAAAGCAGAACTGTGCTCATTTATCTCTAGAGCAGACAGATAATTGAGCTTACTTAAAGTATCACTTGATATTGGCTGCTTTTCTATGGTATGGTAATCTATCTTTATTTCTTTCTCTATTTCTTTCTGCAGGCTCTCCTTATAAGTCATAAGAGCATTCAATCCTGTACCGAATCCCATTTCAAAGATTCTTACTGGCTTCATATCATGCTGATTTAAATAGAAATCTAGTCCCGCATCAATAAAAATATGCTGAGACTCACCGATGGCACCATACTTAGAGTGATAGCTTACGCCAAATTCTGAAGAGAGTAAAGAATGAGAACCGTCTTGAGTTAGAAATAACTCATTGGTCATAAAGTTGGGGAGTTATTGTTAGGCAGTTATCTGCTCCATTAATTCTGAAGAAGTAATATCTAGATGAGATTCATCATAGGTTACTTCACCATTTTTAATAAGAATGACTTGGGGAGACTCATGATGCACTTTTAGCTGTTCTGCGATTGCATTAGATACAGATCTATAGCTGAGTAAATCAAGGTAAAAGACCTTGGCTTTTTCAGAGAGCTTCTTAAGGTCTCCTTCTATCCTCATCTTGGCAGCATAACTTATAGGACAAGTCGTACTATGCTTTAAAATAACACAAGGAGTCTCGTATGACTCCTTGATTATATCAGATAACTGATCTATTTCTTCGAGAGTATTCCAGCTCATTATTACTTGTTAAAAGGCAGTATAAAAGTAGGAGTGATGCTGAAGTCATTGTTAGGACATCCGACTCCTCTGTTACATGAACTGATCACAGTAACCAATAATAAAAAAGCAAAGATTCTTGCTGCTGTTTTGCTTGTTCTAGAACTCATAGGATTATTTTTCAAATTATTTAATAATAAACGGAACGTAAAAAAGCACAAAAGTATTACACTATTATCACATTTGTACAGTTATGACGATGTTTATGCTAGAAAGTCAACCAATAAAGCCTATGAAAGTTCATTTAATTGCCATCGGAGGAGCAGCAATGCACAACATTGCAATGGACCTGACAATTTCTCATCAAGTAACAGGCTCAGATGATGAGATTTATGATCCTTCTAGAAGTAGACTAGAGAAGGCTGGTTTATTGCCTGAAGAAATGGGCTGGTTCCCTGATCGCATTACTCCAGACCTAGATTTAGTTATTCTCGGCATGCATGCAAAAGCAGATAATCCAGAATTGGCTAGAGCCAAAGAACTCGGGGTAGAAGTAATGTCCTATCCTGAATTTATCTACCATCAGAGCAAGGAGAAAACCAGAGTGGTAATAGCAGGAAGTCATGGAAAGACAAGTACCACATCCATGATTCTACATGTTCTACAAAAGAATCAGATAGACTTTGATTATTTAGTAGGTGCTCAGATTGCTGGTTTTGAAAGAATGGTGCAGCTATCAGATGCTCCGATTATAATTCTGGAGGGAGATGAATATCTAAGCTCTTGTCTAGACAGAAGGCCTAAGATGCTGCATTATAAACCTGATGTGGCAGTTATAACTGGAGTTGCTTGGGATCATATAAATGTATTTCCCGATTTTAATGATTATGTAAATCAGTTCAGCCTATTTGTAGATTCTATGAATGACGGTGGTCATCTTTTCTTCTTTACTCATGATAAACATCTGCAAAAGATATCTAGGAACTATTCTGGCGACAATCATTTAAAAGCCTATGATCAGATAGATACGGATTATTCTAAGTTGAGTGTTTTTGGCAATCACAATTATCAAAACATGGAGGCTGCTAGACTGGTCTGTGAGCAGTTAGGAATAGATAAAGAAAACTTTGTAAAGAACATAGCTGATTTTACAGGAGCTGGCAAACGATTAGAAAAGCTAAATAGCTCAGATGGTTTTGATGCCTATTTAGATTTTGCCCATGCACCTTCTAAGGTAAAAGCGACGACGGATGCAGTTCGTCAGCGATATTCAGATAGAGCCGTAGTTGCATTTTTTGAACTACATACCTTTTCTAGTTTAAATAAGGAATTTATACCTCAGTATGAGCACACTTTGGCCTCAGCCGATACAGCCTATGTATTCTATGATCCTCATACACTTAAGATGAAAGGAATGCCAGAGCTAGAGAAGGAATACGTCCATAAATGCTTCCATCATCCAAACCTTAAAGTGATCACTAGTCGTGAAGAGGTGAAAACTGAATTGGCAAAAGTACCTCTTGGAAATACCGCTCTTCTTATGATGTCCTCTGGTACTTTTGGAAAGTTAGATATTCGAGAAGAGATTGATATTATCACTCGAAAATTTAGTCGGTAAAGTGTATTTTTGCGACTTAAATAAAGAAGATATGCCACGTATTATTACCCTAAGAGATGCTTTAAGAGAGGCAATAAGTGAGGAAATGGATAGAGACAAAGACGTCTTTATAATGGGGGAAGAGGTAGCAGAATATAATGGTGCCTATAAGGTAACCAAAGGACTTTTGGATAAATTCGGACCAGAGAGAGTTATAGATACACCTATTACGGAGCTGGGTTTTGCTGGTATCGGAGTAGGAGCGGCGATGAATGGACTTAGACCGATAGTAGAATTCATGACTTGGAACTTTGCGGTTTTGGCTTTCGACCAAATCGTAAATAATGCGGCTAAGACCTTGTCACAATCGGGTGGTGAGTTTGGATGTCCGATTGTTTTTAGGGGACCATCAGGAGCAGCAGGTCAGCTAGCACAGCAACACTCTCAGACCTTTGAAAGTTGGATGGCAAACTGTCCTGGTCTTAAAGTAATCTCATGTATCGATCCGGCTGATGCCAAAGGTTTATTAAAATCTGCAATCAGAGACGAGGATCCAGTATGTGTAATGGAGTCTGAGATTATGTACGGACTCAAAGGAGATGTTCCAGAAGAAGAATACCTAACACCGATAGGGAAGGCAAGAATCAGAAGAGAAGGTACGGACATCACACTTATCTCATATAATAAAATGGTTCTAGAATGCGATAAAGCCGCTGACGAACTGGCCAAAGAAGGAATCTCAGCTGAGGTAATCGACCTCAGAACAGTAAGACCGATGGATCATGACACCATCATCGCTTCTGTAAAAAAGACTAACAGATGTGTTGTAGTCGATGAAGCATGGCCATTTGCAGGGGTATCCTCAGAGGTAACTTATAACGTTCAGAAGTTTGCCTTCGATTATCTAGATGCTCCAGTTATAAGAGTAAACAGTGCAGACGTAAGTCTAGGTTATGCTCCGACCTTTGTAGAAGAGTATCTTCCTAATCCTACAAAGATTATCAGAGCCGTTAAGGAGGTTATGTATATGAAGGCTTAGGGAATTCTAGGTCAAAGAACAATTTTTTTCTTTTTCCCTTCACCTTAAAGCATGTGAAATTCTTGAACTAAGTGAATTTATTCTCGGTAGTTTACATTAAAAGAACCATTACTTACTTCAAACATCTCTCCTGTACCATCTGTGTTAAAAGCTGTAAAGCTAAATGTCCCTGCAATTTCTGTAGCGTTTCTTTTGGTAATAGTTACGGTCCCTGAACCGTTTACCACAGGTAATGAAGAATAACTATTAGCACCATCATTGACAGCTGCCCAGTAAAGTTCGGAATCAAAACTAAAAGCCTGATTTATCTCAGCCGTATCATCTACTCTGATAAGTACGGTTCTATCTGAACCAACGCCAGAGATTCCATAAACATTGGTTGACCCTATTTCGTCAAAATCTTTAAGAGCATATGCATTAATACCATCGGCCATAATTTCATCGCCATTGAATTCATAAGAGAATCTTGAATCTGTAGTCGGGTCCTGAGAGTTGTCATCACCACAAGAGATTATAACACAAGACATAATAATTAAGTAGAAAAAATATTTCATAATTGGAATATATATATGATTTGTAAAAACTATTTATTTGATGATTTGAAATTTCTGAATTTGCTTCTCTTGTTTCAACTCCATGTTTAAAAAATAGAGACCTGTATTAAAATCCCTAATATCAATTCTTAACTGATTGCCTATTAGTTCTGAAGTCACCTCCATTTGCTTGCCTTCTAGATTTATAATGGAAACACTTTCAACATCACTATCACTTCGTAGATCTACATAGAGAAATTCAGAAGTAGGGTTAGGATATAAATGGATTTCAGATAATCTCGCTTCTAAAGTTGAAGATGAAAAATCAATAGTAGACACACCTGTAGAAAGTGTTAATTCCGGATAATCTATATTATTTGCCTCACAAAAATAATCACCTTGATCGTCCATGATTAATGAAGTAAATTCAAGCGTTGGACTATTTGCGTCAAGTATAATTTCATTATTCTTAAACCATTGATAAGTTGTATTCGTACCACCAGCATCACATTCTAACGCCAAAGACTCTGAAACAGACAGTTTGATAATTGTGTCCGAACTTAAATTTTGCTGAGGTGCATAATCAATATCAATTTCTAAATCTACTTCTTCAAGGTCAGAGAAATTTAATCTATTACCTCTGACATCAAAAAGATTAAGTCTTGAAAAATCTCCCTTCCAGTTTATCAAATCAGTGATGTTATTATCACGAAAGAATGATCCGTATTATAAACAGTTCGCCAAACTTATCACCATCAAGTGTACCTGTCAATTTGGAATCTCCAAACTCAAATGAACCTAATCTAGGTACTGGCTTCAGTGACTCTAAATTACCCGTAAAAGTATTTCCGCTACAACGTAAAATTGACATTTCATCAGTGATATTATCAAGATTAAATTCACCTTCTAATCCACAATCACTGATGATCAATTGAACAAAATTCGGACATGGAAAGCAAGAGGGTAAGTTCCCTGAAAGTTGATTTTCACTCGCTACAAAAAATTGAAAATTATCAAATTGGTTGCAAAGACTCTCAGGTATTTCACCTCCAAAATTACTATCGGTAAGATTTATCGAATTAAGAGAAGGGATATTACCTAATTGGTCTGGGATGGCTTGACCCTCAAAATCCATATTCAGAAAATGAAAACGTTCGAATGCTTTGTCAAACAAACAATCTGGAAACTCGCTGGGTCCGTTTACACTGTTTAGAGTTATTCTATCTAGATTGGAAAGAGCACAAAATATTTCTAAATTTTCTACTTCAGCATTGTTCATAAACAAATTAATACTTTCCAATTCAATCAAATAGAAATTTCATCGGTGATGTCAAAAGCTACATTCTCTCGAATGGATAAATTTTGAAGTGAGGTGAGATCATATATATCATCGGGCATTTCATTGATTAAGCCTCGTCTATCTAGATTCAGATCAGTCACTCTTCCATCTGATACTTCCACTCCTGTCCATTCTGAAAGATCTGTAAAAGTAATCCAATTGACATCATCCCATTCAGACCCTCCACATGCATTGTAAATGGCCATAAGGGCAATTGAGTCAGATTGTAAATCTTGAGCGTTTAGTTGTATGTTAAATAGAACTAATAGAAATGAAATGTAAGTTAGTTTCTTCATGATCATTGATAGTTTGATCATAAAGTTAGAATGGGTAATTATTTAAGATATCACCCTTTTGGATGATATTTGCAGGGTGGATGTGAATAACGTTCGTTATAGCAAACAATTAAAATCGGATTAAAGAGACCTTGCTACACATTAAACCTAAAGTGCATCACATCACCATCTAGCACCACATACTCTTTCCCTTCGATATTTAGCTTTCCAGCATCTTTACATCCGCTTTCTCCACCATGCTCGACATAGTCATCGTAGTGGATGACCTCTGCTCGGATAAACCCTTTTTCAAAATCAGTATGGATAACTCCAGCAGCTTGCGGAGCTTTAGAGCCATTTAGAACAGTCCATGCTCGTACTTCTTTTTCTCCAGCAGTAAAGTAAGTGATTAGATTCAAGATAGAGTAGCAGGCTCTGATTACTCGATTTACTCCAGCTTCTTTTAGACCCATCTCTTCTACAAACTCCATACGTTCCTCTAGCGTTTCTAGTTCAGCGATATCCGCTTCTATACCTGCAGAGATTAGAATGACTTCTGCATTTTCGTCTTTTACCAGTTCTTTAAACTTAGTGGTATGTTCGTTTCCATCGATAACACTTACCTCGTCTACGTTACATACATAGATTATTGGCTTAGCAGTGAGCAAATACATCTCATTGAAGAGTGCTATTTCATCATCTTCTAGTTTAAAAGAACGAGCAGGTTTTTCTTCTTCGAGATGACTCAGGACTCTTTGTACAAACTCTGCTTTTTTTGTTTCGGCCTTATCTCCACCTTTAGCAGCTTTTTTCTGTTTTTCTAATCGTTTTTCAACGATTTCCATGTCCTTAAGAATCAGCTCAGTATCTATGATTTCTTTATCTCTTACAGGATCTACATTACCATCTACATGCACTACATTATCATCTTCAAAACATCTAACCACATGTACTATGGCATCTACCTCTCGTATGTTGGATAAGAATTGATTTCCTAAACCTTCTCCTTGACTAGCACCTTTTATAAGGCCTGCAATGTCTAGAATCTCTACTGTTGTAGGGAGTATCTTTTGTGGATTTACAAACTCTGCTAACTTGTCTAATCGAGGGTCAGGAACTGTTATAACCCCTAGGTTAGGATCCTTAGTTGCAAATGGATAATTGGCTGCAAGAGCCTTTGCTGAGGTCAGTGCATTAAACAGTGTTGATTTTCCTACATTGGGCAAACCTACAATTCCACATTTTAAAGCCATAAATCACTAAATTTTGAAGCCGCAAAGATACTTTTATTTTAATACGATTAAGTCGTGTAGAATAATCATTCCATTAGTAGTTCTGCATGGCTTGTCGTATTTTTATACTGCATGATTAGACAGCTTTTCACATACATTTTATTACTTGGTTTTTCTTTGGCTCATAGCCAAAACGACCTACTTACGGATTCTAATCTTCCCATATTTATTATAAATACTGACGGAGCGACCATTCCTAATGAACCTAAGGTTACTGCACATCTGGGAATAGTAGATAATGGAGCTGGAGTAAGAAATAGTCTGAATGATGACTTCAATGGATATGATGGCCAGATAGGCATAGAGATTAGAGGAAATGGAACGGCTAATCTTGATAAGCATTCCTATTTATTTGAAACACGAAATGCGGACGGCAGTAATAATAATGTCGAACTA